>NZ_HF991843.1:0-22006 GCF_000432355.1 Eubacterium sp. CAG:161 | reverse complement strand
GGCAACAGGTAGGATATATGATGATTATCTATATTGCAGGTTTGCAGGCAGTTCCGGGAGAACTAATTGAAGCAGCAAAAATTGATGGTGCAACAAAATGGCAGACATTGACAAGAGTTACAATTCCAAATATTATGCCATCAATTACAATTTGTTTATTCTTAACAATAACAAATGGATTTAAACTTTTTGATCAGAACTTAGCTTTAACAAACGGACAGCCGTTTGAACAGTTAAAGGATGGTTCAGTTATAAAGACAACAGAAATGTTGGCACTTAACATTTACAACACATTTTACGGACAGTCTCTTACAGGTAAGGGAGTTGCCCAGGCGAAAGCCGTTATATTCTTTATCTTAGTTGCAGGTATATCAATTATCCAGCTTAAGGCAACAAGATCTAAGGAGGTGCAGCAGTAATGAACAATGAGAAAACAGTGAATTCAACAATTAAAGATTCTACAGTGAAAGCTACACCGAAAAAGAAAAAAATGAAAGAGACAAGTGAAATTCCATCAAAGCATGGAAAACTGTTGACTACAATAATGACAATTGTAACTTTAGTTTATGTTAGTCCTATATTTATTGTGTTAATGAACTCTTTCAAAGCTAACACCTTTGTAAAAACAGACACATTTGCATGGCCTACTGGTGAGGCGTTAGTAGGTTGGGCAAACTATATCAAAGGTTTTACATTTGGAAATTATCCGTTTTTTAAATCGGTATTATATAGTTTTGTAATTACAGTTTTATCAACAGCGTTAATTCTACTTTGTACATCAATGGCAGCATGGTACATAGCAAGAGTTGACAGCATAGTTTGTAAGATAGTATATTACTTATTTGTATTTTCAATGGTAGTACCATTCCAGATGGTAATGTTCACATTGTCAAATACAGCAGATTCATTGGGACTTAATACACCTTGGACTATTCCGGTTATATATTTAGGATTTGGTGCAGGTATGGCAGTATTTATGTTCACAGGATTTATTAAAGGTTTACCACTTGAGATTGAAGAAGCAGCAGCAATTGATGGATGTGGACCAATCAGAACATTCTTTATTGTTATTATTCCAATGTTAAAACCAACATTAATATCTGTAGGTATTCTTGAAATTATGTGGATATGGAACGATTACTTACTTCCATATTTGGTTCTTGATCTTGATCAGTACAGAACTATTCCAATTCATATTCAGTACTTACAGGGAAGCTACGGCTCAGTAGATTTAGGTGCAATAATGGCACTTATCATTTTAAGTATTATACCTGTAATATTCTTCTACTTAACATGTCAGAAGCATATTATTAAGGGTGTAGCTGCAGGAGCAGTAAAAGGTTAATAAGATATAATATTAGGAGGGACTATGAGGGCTAGTGGAATTTTATTACCTGTTTCCAGTTTGCCGGGAAAATATGGCATAGGAAGTTTTTCTGAAGAAGCATATAAATTTGTAGATTTTTTGAAAGATTCCAAACAGCAATACTGGCAAATCCTACCTATAGGACCAACAAGTTACGGAGATTCTCCTTATCAGTCATTTTCAACTTATGCAGGAAATCCATACTTTATAAGTTTAGAAGAGTTGATTGAGCAGAAATTATTAACAGAAAAAGAATGTGACAAGGTGGATTTTGGTGACAAAATTGACAAAGTAGATTATGAAAAGTTGTATAATGGCAGATTTAAACTTTTGAAAAAAGCGTACAAAAGAAGTAATATCCGTGAAAGGGAAGAATTTAAAAAGTTTAAAGATGAAAACCAATATTGGTTAAATGATTATGCAATGTTTATGGCTATAAAGGAAAGATTTAAAGGCCAAAGCTTTGACAACTGGGCAGAAGACATAAAACTCAGATGGGGATACTCAATGGAGTATTATCAGAATGAGCTAAAGGAAGAAATAGAATTTTATGAATTTGTTCAGTATGAATTCTATAGGCAATGGTACAAATTAAAAAAATATGCCAATGATAATGGTGTGAAAATTATTGGAGATATTCCAATATATGTAGCTTATGATAGTGCAGATGTGTGGTCACACCCTGAGTTATTCCAAATAGATGACAAAGGAAAAACTATAGCAGTTGCAGGATGTCCTCCTGATGGCTTTTCAGCAACAGGCCAGTTGTGGGGAAATCCATTATACAAATGGGATTATCATAAACAGACCAACTATGATTGGTGGATAAAAAGAATAGAGCGAAGTGTTCAGCTATATGATGTTGTAAGAATTGATCATTTTAGAGGTTTTGATGAATATTATTCAATACCTGCTAGGGATGAGGATGCAACTAATGGACACTGGGAAAAAGGACCAGGAATAGATTTATTTAATGCTATAAAATATTGTTTAGGTAATGTTAACATTATAGCTGAAGACTTAGGTTATATAACTGATTCAGTAAGACAGCTAGTTAATGATTCAGGATTCCCTAATATGAAAGTTCTTGAGTTCGCATTTGATAGCAGAGATTCTTCAGGTCCAAGAGAGTATTTACCATACAATTATAATAAGAATTGTGTAGTATATACAGGAACTCATGACAATGAAACACTAAAGGGATGGTTAGGTAGCATTGGACCGGAAGAGGTTGAGATGGTCCAAAAATATATTGGCAGAAAAACTGATGATAAAGATGAGCTGGTTGACGAAGTTATTCGTATGGCTCAGGCATCAACAGCCAATACATGTATTATTCCGTTACAGGATTATCTTCATTTGGACAATAAAGCCAGAATGAATCATCCTTCAACTTTAGGCGGAAATTGGTGTTGGAGAGTAAAATCCAGACAGATAACTAAAAAATTATCAGCTACTATTAAAGAACTAACAGTTCTTTATGGCAGAGGATAGAAATAAAATGATAAAAAGCTGCGAAAAAATTTCGCAGTTTTTTACATAATGATATGTATATGATAAAATACCAAATTGTGGAATTAAAAAATTTTAGTACTTTTAGATGAAAGGGGGGAAGACATGGCAAATTTAACAATAAAAGACATAGCGAAAATATGTGGTGTTGGAATTAGCACTGTCTCTCGAGCAATTAATGATGATCCGGGTATTAATCAGAATACCAGAAAAAGAATTTTAAAAGTTATAAAAGAATATAATTACGTGCCTAATAATAGTGCAAGAAATTTAAAAATGACAGAATCTAATACGATAGCACTTTTAATTAAAGGTATAGATAATCAATTCTTTCAGGGAATGTTGAAAAGTTTTGAAGAAGAATTAAAAAAATTAGAGTATACGTTTTTACTTCAAGCTGTAGGGGAAGATCAGGATGAGGTAAGTGTAGCAGTACAGCTTGCCAAAGAAAAAAGACTTAAAGGTTTGATTTTCCTTGGAGGTCAGATGGACTATCTTGATACAAGATTAGAAGAAATAGGTGTGCCATATGTGTTATGTACTGTTGCGGTTAATATGATGGCTCCTAAAAGAAACTGTTCTTCAGTCTCTATTGATGACGAAAAAGAAAGTTACAAGGCAGTAGATTATCTTTGCAAGAAAGGTCACAAGAAGATTGCTATAATTTCAGGCAAAAGGGGTGATCAGGCAGTTGGTGGTCTTCGATTGAAAGGTTACAGAGAAGCTTTAGCAGATAATGGAATTGAAGTTAACAAAAATCTTATAAGATATATGAAAGATGACATTCCTGAATACTCAGTAGCTAATGGTTATCAGGTTACAAAGGAATTGTTACAGTCTAAAGAGGAATTTTCTGCACTTTATGCTATTTCTGACTTAACAGCATTTGGTGCGTACAAAGCTATTTCAGAAGCAGGGTGGAAAATACCTGATGACTATTCTGTTTTAGGGTTCGATGGGATTGAAATGTCAAAATATTTTCATCCATCACTTTCCACAATGAAGCAGCCATGTGAACAGATGGTAAAATCATCAATAGAACTGTTAATGAATCTCATAAATGGAAAAGATGAAAAGAAACAGTTGATTTTCCAAGCTGAACTTTTAGAAAGAGATTCTGTAAAAGAAATATAGAGAGGAAGAAAAAAGTGTTTGGAATAGATAGTAAATTTTATGAAGTGGTATCAAAAATAGCAGATTTGGTAATTTTAAATTTGATATTTGTTTTGTGCTCGTTGCCTATAATTACTATAGGTGCTTCAACAACGGCACTTTACGGAGTGACTAAAAAGATGGCAGGGAACAGAGAAGGTTATATTTTAAAAAATTTTTTTCAATTGTTCAAGGAGAATTTTAGACAGTCAACGGTTATGTGGATTATATTATTAGTAGCAGCAATGATTCCTACGATAGATTTATATATAATAAATAGTCTTAAAAAAACAGTAATGACAACAGCACTTAAAGGATTAATGCTTGCAGCAGCACTTACCATTCTGTTCATTTTTTTATACGCCATGGCACTTCAAAGTACATTTGAAAATACTGTAAAGAACACACTTAAAAATGCATTACTTATGGGAATAGGTCATTTTCCATGGACTTTGATAATATTGCTTATAACGTTATTGCCAATTATATTGATTGTTCTGCTGGGAAAGACAGCGGGAAGTGTCGTATATGTAATGTTGTTTATTGGATTTGCCGTATTAGCATATTTAAATTCCTATATATTCAATCATATCTTTAAGAAGTATATGTGACAGATAATCATTGGGAGTGCTGCCAAGGCACTCCTTAAAGTTTTTATCATAATCTAGCCCATCCTTATGTATATGTATTTGCGAGCCTGTAACATGGGGAATATGCTTTCTGTTTATAGTGGCAGTCTGCATAGTATACAAAGGAGATTTCAGACAGGAGCAAACTGCAATAGCAGAATATATGGATAAATCTGTCAGCTTTTATGATTCAGAACTAAAAGAAGAAGGAATTTATAATATTCTGAAAATGAGAATAGCATTTTCAGGTAAAAAAGTAAGCATTAAGGCTAAATAAATATTAATTAAATTCTATTAATGAAATTTATACTTTCTACTACCGGAAGAATGACAAATTAAACAATATATGTTAAAGTATGAACTACAGAGAATGTTAAATGCGGTGGATAATCCATCGGGAAAGGAAAAGAGATCATGTTTGAGTTAAAATTTGCTAACAGCCATAACTATTATTATGAAGATTACAAGCTCGTTCAGGTATACGGACAGAGTCTTATTAATGTGCTCTCGAAAATGGTAAGCAAAAAGCAAAAATCAACATGATAATTATAGATGTCATTAAGACAAAATCATAATTAGAATTTAATTCACCGCTTATCTTTTTGAGAAGATAGGCGGTTTTTTTTATTACTACTGGTAAATGAATAAATAAGTATAAGTGGAGGAAAAAAAGATGTGTATATTACCTATTATAGATACAGTGGGAACAGGAATAAGAATTATGAATTTACGAAAACAGTCAGGATTATCTGTTAAGGAGTTACAGAATATATTGGGATTTGCAACTCCTAATGCAATATACAAATGGCAAAATGGTGCGGCAATGCCAACATTGGATAATTTAATTGTATTAGCAGCAGTTTTTAACGTTCCCATTGATGACATTATTGTCACAGATAATAAATTAAATATATCAATAGGTGCATGAAATATTATGTACTAAAAAGAGTGAGTCCTAAGGGACTTATTATGGGCAGGTAAGTCTAGCGGCGAAGACAGCGGACTGTAAATCCGTTACATTAGAAACATCGTTGGTTCGAGTCCAACCCTGCCCACTAGGAAAAAAAACAATCAGGTCAGGCAAATGATTGACAAACATATTTAATATATGTACAATTATTTCCTATCAAAAAGATAGGAAATAAAAGAATGACGAGTTGCTGTATGCGAATGTTGGACTCTCAGGCATTTTTGATTCCTAAAGGTACAATGTGTTTTTTTGTGGGAGTAATATCAGCATGCCAGGAAAAATATTTGCCGGGAAAAGACAGTAAGCAGATTGCACAAAGAGAAAGGATTCACAGAAATCCAAACAGTATCAGATTGTAGAAGGGGATGTTAAGGGGACGAAAAGGCGTAAATTGCTGTAGGGACAATAAACAGAATAAGCAAAAATTGGTGAAGAGGTGTTAGCAGAGGGCAACATCTCTTTTTTTGG
Organism: Eubacterium sp. CAG:161; assembly: GCF_000432355.1. Taxonomy (NCBI): domain Bacteria; kingdom Bacillati; phylum Bacillota; class Clostridia; order Eubacteriales; family Eubacteriaceae; genus Eubacterium; species Eubacterium sp. CAG:161. The sequence continues at coordinate 15,909 of NZ_HF991843.1, read as the reverse complement.
GGTGAAGGAAAAAAGTCTGCGATAAAAGAAAATATATTATGGTTCAAAAAGCCATCTAAATATGATAAAATTACGGGTGGATTTAATTTGCAAAACAAAAGAGGTTAAGTAAAATGTTTAAAAAAGGTTTTGATAATGAGAAATATCTGACAATGCAGTCAGAACATATTAAGGAAAGAATTGCCCAGTTTGGAAACAAGCTATATTTGGAGTTTGGTGGAAAGTTATTTGATGATTTCCATGCTTCAAGAGTTTTGCCGGGATTTGAGCCGGACTCAAAGCTTCAGATGCTTTTACAGCTTAAGGATCAGGCAGAAATCGTAATAGCAATTAGTGCGGAAGACATTGAAAACAATAAGGTACGTGGAGATTACGGAATTACTTATGATATGGATGTTTTAAGACTTATTGATGAATTTCAGTCAGTGGGATTGTTTGTAGGAAGTGTGTGCCTTACAAAATTTGCAGAGCAGCCGTCAGCCAACCTGTTTATTAAAAGGCTTGATTCCATGAACATTAAGTCATATAAACACTACAAAATTCCAGGATATCCAAGTGATGTAGAGTTTATTGTCAGTGATGAAGGTTACGGAAAAAATGAATATATCGAAACAGAAAGACCACTGGTTGTAGTTACTGCACCGGGGCCGGGAAGCGGAAAGATGGCAGTTTGCCTTTCACAGTTGTATCATGAACATAAAAGAGGTGTAGATGCAGGGTATGCCAAATATGAGACATTTCCTATTTGGAATATTCCTCTTAAACATCCGGTTAATCTGGCATATGAGGCTGCAACAGCAGATTTAAATGATGTAAATATGATTGACCCATTCCACTTAGAAGCCCGTGGCGAAGCGGTTGTAAATTACAATAGAGACTGCGAAATTTTCCCTGTTGTAAATGCAATGTTTGAACTTATTTTTGGAAAAAGTCCTTACAAGTCACCAACAGAAATGGGTGTAAATATGGCAGGAAACTGCATTATAGATGATGAGGCATGTCGTGAAGCTTCAAAACAGGAGATTATCAGAAGATACTACAAGTGCCTTTGCGAAAAGAGACGTAACGGCACAACAAAAGATGACATATGTAAGTTAGAACTTTTAATGAAGCAGGCAGAAATAACTGTGGAAGACAGAAAAGTTACAATTGTTGCTCTTGAAAGGGAGAAGAATGAAAATGGAAATCCGGCAATGGCTATTGAGTTAAGAGACGGAACTATTGTTTCAGGAGGCACAAGTGAGCTTCTTGGTGCGGCTTCTTCAGCTTTGATAAATGCTTTAAAAGTTTTGGCAGGCATAGATAAAGAAGTAAAACTTATTGACCCTAAGGCAATTGACCCGATACAGGATTTGAAGATAAATTACCTTGGAAGCAAAAACCCAAGACTTCATACTGATGAGGTGCTTACGGCATTATCAGCTACAGCGGCAAATAATGAAATTGCCATGAAAGCAATGAAGAAACTTCCATTATTAAAGGGATGCGATGCACATTCAACAGTTTTACTTTCATCAGTTGATGAGCAGATTTTTAAAAAGTTGGGAATCCAGCTTACCTGCGAACCGAAATATGAAGAAGATGAAAGAATGTATCATAAGAATTAATGTTTGAAATGGGAAGAACCCTTCGCACTGCGGTGTGGAGGGCTCTTTTGACGTTAATTAAATAATACAGTATAAATATACATTAAAAAAATAGTAACATTTATATTTATGACCATAAATAAATATATTAAATCGAGAAAATAACTTTTAACAATATATTCCAAGTTGACTTTTATAAAAAATATGCTATCATAGCGTTAGAACAAATGTTCGAGACATGAGGCGCAGTTTAAATTAAGGAGAGGGAAAATGTCACAGAATAGAACATATATAGCCATAGATTTAAAATCATTCTATGCATCTGTGGAATGCAATGAGAGAAATTTGGACCCATTGACTACTAATCTTGTAGTGGCAGATATTAGTAGAACAGAGAAAACTATTTGCCTTGCAGTGTCACCTTCTCTTAAGGCATATGGTATTCCCGGCAGAGCGAGACTTTTTGAAGTGGTACAGAAGGTAAGGCAGATTAATCAGGTGCGTAAAAGAAAGGCTCCGGATGGAGAATTTCAGGGAGAATCTTATGATGATTTGGAACTTAGGAGAAATCCTGCCCTTAAGTTAGATTATGTAGTGGCAACTCCCAGAATGTCGCTTTACATGGAATACAGTACACGTATATATGATATATATTTGAAGTATGTTGCACCGGAAGATATGCATGTATATTCTGTGGATGAGGTGTTTATGGATGTTACATCATACCTTAACACTTATAAGATGACTGCTAAGGAATTTGCAAGCATGGTAGTTCGTGATGTGTTAAATACAACAGGAATTACGGCGACGGCAGGCATAGGCACTAATATGTATTTGTGTAAGATTGCCATGGATATAGTTGCAAAACACACAGAGCCCAATCAGGATGGTGTCCGTATAGCTGAGCTTGATGAAATGGCGTACCGCAGGTTGTTGTGGAATCACAAACCATTGACGGATTTTTGGAGAGTTGGGAGAGGATATGCCAAAAAGTTAGAAGAAAATGGTTTGTTTACTATGGGAGATATAGCCAGATGTTCTCTGGGGGGACCGAATGAGTATCACAATGAGGATTTACTATATAAGCTTTTGGGAATAAATGCTGAACTGCTCATAGATCACGCATGGGGGTACGAACCCTGTACCATGGCTGATATTAAAGCATATAGACCGGAAACCAATAGCTTGGGTTCAGGTCAGGTATTGCAATGCCCTTATGATTTTTATAAGGCAAGGTTGGTTGTAAAAGAAATGACAGATGCGTTGGTACTGGATTTGGTGGATAAAAAACTTGTCACCAATCAGCTGGTTTTAACTGTAGGATATGATATTGAGAATCTTAATTCAAAAAAACGTGGGAAATATCAGGGAGAAATAACTATAGACCGTTATGGAAGAAGAATACCTAAACATGCTCACGTAACCATTAATCTTGATTATCAGACCTCATCCACCAGAATTATTATGGAAGCTGTAACGAAAGCATATGATGAAACCGTTGATAAAAGCCTACTTATAAGAAGAATAAATATAACGGCAAATAAGGTTGTATGGGAGGATTCAATAAAGGAAAGCAAGCAGTTTAAGCAACTGGATTTCTTTACGGATTACAATGAATTAGGTAAGAAAAATGCTAAGGAAAAGGAGAGTTTACAGAGAGAAAAGAATATGCAAAAAGCCATGATTGACATAAAAAAGCGATTTGGCAAAAATGCGGTACTTAAAGGTATGAATTTAGAAAAAGGAGCTACAGCAAAGGATAGGAATGCTCAGATTGGAGGTCATAAGGCATGATTAACGATTCTAAGGATGACAATTACAATGATATTATTAATTTACCTCACCATGTGTCTAAGACACATCCCAGGATGTCTTTACATGACAGGGCTGCCCAGTTCTCGCCTTTTGCAGCTCTTACAGGTCACGAAGAGGAAATTAATGAGTCGGCACGTCTCACAGAGAAAAAACTGGAATTAGATGAAGATGAAAAAATAAGAATAAATGAGAAATTACAATTTATAAAAAATAATATAGACAAAGATATAACTGTGACTTTTACATATTTTGTGCCTGATGTGAAAAAAGCAGGTGGAGAATATAGGAAAATCACAGGAAAAGTAAAGAAAATTAATATATATGAGCATAAGATAATTATGAGTGAGGGGATGATTATTAATATTGAGGATATAATTGATGTGGATATTATGAAAAAGTTTATAAAATTGGAAATTTAATATATTTATGAGATATTTAAAATAGTTAGCTGCATTGGAGTTTTTACTTTTTTATGGTATAATCAAACAGTTATGCGTGCTTTTTTTTAATAATATCGTGGGTGATACAAAGGCGAAAGGATTAAGTGAAATGACATCAGTTATTGAAAGTATAAACTCAGCAGTTAATGATTTTATATGGGGTGTCCCGGCAATGATATGCATTATTGGAGTGGGACTGGTTTTGAGTTTTAGAACAAAATTTATACAAATCAGAAAATTCCCTTATGCAATGAAAGTTACCATCGGTAGGATGTTCAAAAAGAAAGAGGCGGCAGATGGTGCAATGACACCGTTTCAGGCTGTGTGTACGGCATTGGCAGCTTCAGTGGTGTGTCCGGCATTGGCAGCTACAGTGGGAACGGGGAATATTGCAGGAGTGGCAGGAGCCATTGCAATAGGTGGACCGGGAGCAGTTTTCTGGATGTGGATTTCTGCAATACTTGGAATGTGTACCAAATTTTCTGAAGTAACCCTTGCAGTACATTTTAGAGAAAAAAATGAAAAGGGTGAATTAGTTGGTGGCCCAATGTATTATATAAAAAACGGATTAAAGAAGCATTGGCACTGGTTGGCGTATCTGTTTTCAATATTTGGTGTTCTGACAGTATTTGGTACCGGAAATGCAACTCAGGTAAATACAATTACAACTGCCATAGATTCAGCTCTTGAAAATTATGGAATAATGTCAGGAGATAGTGCAAAAACAGTAAATCTTATAATTGGAATAATTTTAGCTGCTTTATTGGCAATGATTCTTTTAGGAGGAATTAAGAGAATAGGTCAGGTAACTGAAAAATTGGTCCCTTTTATGGCACTTTTATATATTGTATTTGCAATAGGTGTAATTGCATTAAACATACAAAATATTCCTTCAGTTTTTTCATTAATAATAGAGGGAGCCTTTAATCCGGCATCTGTAACAGGTGGTGCAGTTGGAAGCTTTTTTATGAGCATGAAAAAAGGTGTTTCAAGAGGAATTTTTTCCAACGAGGCAGGATTGGGAACAGGTTCTATTGCCCATGCATGTGCTGATACAAGAAAGCCGGTAAAGCAGGGATTCTTTGGAATATTTGAGGTGTTTGTGGATACTATTGTTATATGTACCCTGACAGCGCTGGTTATTTTATGTAGTGAAGTGCCTATTAACTTTGGAAGCGCAGCAGGAGCAGAGCTTACAATCTCAGGATTTACCTCAACATACGGTAGCTGGGTTTCAATTTTTACTGCGGTGGCAATGTGTTGTTTCGCATTTTCGACCATTGTAGGCTGGGGACTGTATGGCGCAAGATGTATCGAATTCTTGTTTGGCTCAAAGGTAAACAAGCCTTTTATGCTGGTATACTCTTTAGTTGCCATTGTGGGAGCTACAATGGATTTGGGACTTCTTTGGAGCATAGCCGAAACCTTTAATGGATTGATGGCAATACCAAACCTTATTGCAGTTTTCCTATTATCAGGAGTTGTGGTAAAACTTGTAAAAGAATACTTTGCAAAAGAAGGAAAGTAAAGTACATATTATGTTTGACAATAAAATATCATAAGTGTAATGAAAAAATATAAAGGTAACAAAAGGCCTTTATATTTTTTTTGAAAAAATACACTGTAATACAGTGTTGATGACACTCATATAAATGTGGAATGACGATAGTAAAAATATTAAAATTGACAAAGTAGGTATTGGGATATTAATATAAACTAAGGTGCAGAAATGAATACAGATAGAGAAATCGGACAGCGCATTCGCGCGGTAAGAAAAGAGAACCAATTATCCCAGGAGAAGATGGCGGAAATACTGGGAATACATTCCACAACGCATTATCAAAATATTGAATACGGTAAGAGCAAGGTTACTACAAATCAATTGCAGATACTTTACGATAAATTCAATGCATCACCAAATTATATTCTCTTGGGAAAGGTAGAAGGCAAGCAGGAATATGTATATGATTTTGTCAGACTACCGGCAGATGAAAAGATAAAAATATATTTGGAAATAACCAAAAGTGCATTTAAGGTTCAACAGGAATATGATATAAATGTAAGAAAAAAGAAATAAATTAACACAGGGGATAAATGTTTATGCAATCAACAGACAAACAAATATTGATAGTAGAAGATAATATGCACAGTATGGATAAAGCCTGTGCACTGATTAATAGAATCGATGGGGTATTTATTCATAAAGCTGAAAATAGCGAACAGGCATATCGCTATGCTTTAGAATATCACATCGATTTGTTCATTGTAGATATCATATTAAACACAAATATACCGGGAGATATTGCCGGAACTAAATTCGTTGAGAGTATAAGAAAAATAGACAGGTATAAATTTACTCCGATTATTTTTACAACGGCATTAGAAGACGCTAATTTGTATGCGTATGCACAGCTACATTGTTACAGATATTTTGAAAAGCCATATGATAATGATGAATTTTTGGAAACGGTAAAGGAAACATTGAAGTTTCAGACTGAAAAGAAGGAAAACCGCTACTACAAATACAAGAAGGACTTTGTACATTACATAATAAAGGTTGAAGATATCGTATATTTTGAAATTGACCATAATACTTCACATATCCATTGTAAAGATGAGGTAGTGGATGCCCCATATAAATCTACAAAAAATACCTTGTTGGAATTAAATTCTGAAAGATTTCTCAAATGTAATAAAAATACAATAGTAAACGCAGATTATGTGGAAAGTGTGGATATAGTAAACAGGTATGCATATCTGAGAGACGGATACGGAAAACTGGAAATAGGAATCAGGCTTAAGCAAAGCTTTCTGGAGGGACTTCAGAGATGCTCGAAATAACATATCGTCTATTTGAAATGCTCGCTCTTGTAGTATGTCTGCACAGCCTAAATGGAGAAAAACTAAAAATAGACGTTTATAATGTGGGATTTGTTGGGATTGAAATGGCATTCATGCAAATGATACAGGAAGGCATAGTTTCTAAGGGTATGTATTTTGTGATTTATTTAATTTACTTTATATATGCTTATTTAAAATTTGGAGACAGTGTAAAAAGAACAGTTCTAAAATGCTTACTGGTTATGATTATTATTGTGTTGTTGCAGATGATGATATATACACCATTAAGTTTTTTGTATTATTTTATTCCAAGTGAGAGCATTATATCAATACTAATTAATTTCATAACATTTATAATATTATATGTGTCAAGGAAGAACAAAAAATATAAAAATATTGTGGAGGTTTGTGCAAGAAAAGATTGGATTTTGAGAGGGTGCTTAATAATATGTGTTTTTATAATTGGATATTGTATGTTTTCACTTAAGATGAGTAGTATTATTGATAAGGACATATTTATACTAATAAGTTTATTGATGATTATGTTAGCGGTCTTTTTGTATAGATGGCAGAAATCATCTTTTGAAGTAGAAAGAAAAGAGCGAGAAATAGAAATGACAAACTTGTATAATGGTGTTTTTGAAGAACTAGTGCAGACTATAAGAAAAAGGCAACATGATTTTCAGAATCAGATAGATGCGGTATATAGTCTTCATTTAACGGCAGATTCATTGGAATCATTAGTAGAAGCTCAAAAGAAATATTGTGATAAACTTATATATGAAAATAGATATTCAAAAGTATTAAGTTGTAGTAATAATTCGACTTTATCTGGATTTATATATACAAAATTTATGAGGGCAGAATCGGTTGGAGTAAAAGTTGAATATGATATTGCATTTGAGGGGAAAAGTGACATTTCGATGTACGATTTAATTGATATTTTGGGAATACTGTTGGATAATGCAATTGAGGCTGTGAAGGACAGTAATGGACTAAATAAAATTAAATTTCAACTTATAGAGGGGGAACAGTTAGAGATATGTGTTAAAAATCCTGTAGAAGACATTTCAAATAATGATATAGAGAAGTTTTACAGAGAGGGGTATTCTACTAAAGGTGATAACAGGGGGCTTGGATTGTCTAAAATTAAAGAATATCAAAAAAAATATAATTATGATATTTTCACACATTTAATAAATGAAGTTGAGGAAAAATGGATAGAGTTCCGTATCGTGTTCGTTAATCAAAACAATACTCATTAAAAATATCTAATGAGTATTGTTTTATGTTTTTATTTAAAGTCTTTTGGTAGTGGATATTTAGGTTCACCAAATAAGAAAAAACTTACACCATGAAAATGTGAAAATAATCCAAGTGCTAAGAACATACTGCAAAGCTTATTAATTCTTGAATAAGCAAATTTTTTCATAATTTTCTAGTCTCCTTTCCGAAGTATTTTAGCTATAATCAATTGTAATGTATGTAATGTAATAGTCCAAAAGCCAACAACAAGATAAGGTTTTATCCCATTGTTAGAATTGAAAATGCTAACAATTATAATGAAAGTAAGAATTACGAGAAAACATTTGATGTTACAGCGTTTAATTAGCAATATATCCGGATTTGGTCTAAAGGGTGATGGAACAGGTCCAATGTAGTATGTAACAAGTAAACATACAATTAAAACGCATATCATTATGGAATAATTAGGGAGAGATATTAACGGTAAAACAATTATAGCTAAAACAGATATTAAAGTTGTAAGCATCAAGCATGTAATATAATGCTTGCAATGATATCCCCCACCATTAATTCGCAGAAAAATCAGCAGTGCTGAAAATGCCACAAATAAATCAAATTTTCCAATAAACAAATAAAAAATACTTAAAATGACGATTTTGCTGATCTCAGAAAGCATTGCAGTAACAGAATATTTTATAAGTGCCATTTCATAGTCGCTGTATCCGTACATTTTCTGAATTTTTGCTGAAAGCGAATCCACCTTTGTTACCTCGAAAATCCTTAATGAGCTAATTTTAGAACAGCAATTACAACGATAAGATATATTGAGATAAATGCTTGTAAAAACGAAAGTAAGTATGAAAAAATGGGGAAAACACATATATTCAAAACAAAAAGAAAAAATAAAATAACATTATTTATGATTAGGAAAATAATAATCAGCAATTAAAGAGTAGCTATTCTTGTTTAATGCTGAAAATTCATCTGAAAATAAAACATCACATAAAATAATTATAGTAACAAAATAATTATGTTGCAATAAAACCTGCAATTATGTTACACTATGTATATAAAACAAAACATACTAAATTAAAAACAAAGGAGGACTTATGGCAGGAGTTAACAGGCAGCATAAAGACAGGGTATTCAGAATGCTTTTCGGATATGAAAAATATAAGGGGAATTTACTGGAACTATTTAATGCATTAAACGGTACTAACTATACTAACCCTGATGATTTACAAATTTACACATTAGACGATGTGTTTTATATGAATATGAAAAATGATGTGTCCTGCATAATTGACAACAGAATGGCACTAATGGAGCATCAAAGTACATGGAATCCTAATATGCCCTTTCGTGGATTCAGATATGCAGGGGAATTATATAATAAGTATGTAGTTGAAAATGACCTTGACCTTAACAGAAGGAAGCTCATAATGATTCCCACACCCCAGTATTATGTGTTTTATAATGGAAATGAGAAACGACCCGAAAGGGAGATACTTAAGTTATCAGACGCCTTTAAGGTGCCGGTTGGTGAAGGATGTTTTGAATGGACGGCAACAGTTCTAAATATCAATTACGGATGTAACAAAGAATTAATGGAAAAGTGTTCAATTCTTGAAGGCTATGCTATAATGGTGGCAAAGATAAAAGAGTTTCGGCAGGAAACGGAAGACCAGAGAGAAGCAATACTACAGGCAATAGATTATTGTATAGAAAATGGTGTCTTAATAGATTTCCTGCAGGAACACAGGTCGGAGGTGCTTGATATGTTTATGATGGAATATGATGAGGAAAAAACAAGAGAACACTTAAAAGAGGACTATTATGAAGAGGGACTGGCAGAAGGGGAAAATATAGGACAAAACAGAAAGCTTATTACACAAGTATGCAAGAAACTAACAAAGAAAAAGCCACTATCCCAGATAGCTGATGAACTGGAAGAAGACATTGTACTGATAGAAAAAATATGTAATTTAATTGGTGATAATCCGGATAAATGTGATATTGATAAAGTATTAAAAGAAATGGAAAATATTTAAAGTGAAATGTATATTTTTTATTAATACTGAGGTGACGGAAGGTAATAATGTTATTACAACAATATTCATAAAAAACAAATGGGAGTATTAAATGGAAAGGAAGGTTTTAGCTATACTTTTATCCGTTATAATGATGTTTATGGCATTGAGGACAGGCGGCATTATAGTAACGAATGTTAAGGCGGCAACAGGCGGGGATGAAGAAGTTATAGTGGGAACTTTTTATGGTTATGGTTCACGAACGGTTGAGAACAATACAAATTTGGGGTAGAGTTAAGGTTTAATTGGGATAATTCATTAGCAAAATAAAATTATGTAAACCAATATAATACAAACTAACCGGTAAAGTTATGCTTTATAAAAAGTATAATTTTACCGGTTTTTTGCGGAAATACCGTGATTAATATAAAAATCCTTGACTTAGAGTATACTCTAAGCTTTATAATTTCTTTATCAGGAAGGAGTGATTTTTATGACCATAAAAGAAGTAAGTGAAAAATATGATATTTCATCAGACACTCTTCGATATTATGAGAGAATAGGTATGATTCCGGAAGTTACCCGTACTGCAAGTGGCATACGTGATTATCAGGAAAGCGATTTAAGCTGGGTGGAACTGGTGATTTGTATGCGAAAAGCCGGAGTTTCAGTGGAATCTCTTATTGAATATGTGAAAATGTGTATGCAGGGAGATACAACATTTTCTGAAAGACTTCATCTGTTACAGGAGGAAAAAGAAAAATTAGAGGAGCAGAGAAGTCAGTTAGAAACTGCAATGAAACGTCTTGATTATAAAATATCAAGATATCAAAAGGCAGTAGATACCGGAGAATTGAACTGGGATAAGGACACATGTAACAATGACTAGAAAATAAAAATAGTCAGATAATATTATGTAAATATGGAGGATTACAATGTATATAGAAAATATAAATGAACCAAAAGACGTAAAAGAGTTATCAATACCGCAGCTTGAGGTGTTGGCGGATGAAATGAGACAGGCACTACTTAAAAGAGCAAGTAAACATGGCGGACATTTCGGACCAAACTTTGGTATGGTGGAGGCAACAATAGCACTTCACTACGTTTTTAATTCACCTAAGGACAAGATAGTATATGATGTTTCTCATCAAAGCTATCCACACAAAATGCTTACAGGAAGAAAAGATGCATATTTGTATGAGAAACATTACGATGATGTGTCAGGATTTACCAATCCAAAGGAAAGTGAGCATGATTTCTTTACGATAGGTCATACATCCACATCTGTAAGTCTTGCCTGTGGTTTGGCAAAGGCAAGGGATTTAAATGGTGAGGACGGCAACGTAATAGCCGTAATTGGTGATGGCTCATTAAGTGGTGGTGAAGCATTAGAGGGCTTAGATGTTGCCGGTGAAATGAACAGTAATTTTATTGTTGTGGTAAATGATAATGATATGTCCATTGCCGAAAACCATGGAGGCATATACAAAAATCTGAAGCTTCTTAGGAAGACAGACGGACAGGCTCAGTGTAATTTATTTAAGGCAATGAATTTTGATTATATTTATGTGGACAAAGGAAATGATGTTACTTCCCTTATTGAGGCTTTTAAACAGGTTAAAGACAGTAAAAAGCCTGTAGTTGTCCATATTAAAACCCTAAAGGGAAAAGGTTATGAAATAGCAGAGCATAACAAGGAAAAATGGCATTTTTGTGCTCCATTTGATATTGAAACAGGTAAGCCGTTATATACTTTTGACGGAGAGGATTATTCATCCGTAACTAATGTCTACCTTTTGGATAAAATGAAGAAGGATTCAAAAGTTGTGGCAATTACAGCAGGAACTCCTACTATAATGGGATTTACAGAGGATAAAAGAAAAGAGGCAGGAAGTCAGTTTGTAGATGTGGGAATTGCAGAGGAAACGGCAGTTGCCATGGCTTCCGGTATTGCAAAAAACGGAGGAAAGCCTGTATTTGGTGTTTACAGCACATTTATTCAGCGTGCTTTCGATCAGATTTCACAGGATTTGTGTATTGATAAAAATCCTGCAACTATTGTTACTTTCGCAGGCTCCGTATATGGCATGAATGATGTTACCCACATTGGTTTACAGGATATTCCAATGATGTCAAATATTCCAAATCTTGTTTATTTAGCACCAACAACTAAAGAGGAATATTTGGCAATGCTTGATTGGAGCATTGAGCAGAAGGATTATCCGGTGGCAATTAAAGTTCCGGGTGGTCAGGTTGTTTCTGATGGCAAAATAGTTTCAAAGGATTTTAGCAGACTTAATACTTATGAAATAACTGAAAGGGGCAGTGATGTTGCCATAATAGGACTTGGTGCTTTTTATCACTTAGGAAGAGAAGTCGCCACACTCTTAAAAGAAACTACAGGAATTGCCGCAACAGTTATTAATCCTTATTATATAACGGGATTAGATGAAAAAACTCTTAACGGCTTAAAGAAAAATCATTTTGCTGTTATTACGTTAGAAGACGGCTTTTTAGATGGTGGCTTTGGTCAGAAAATTTCAGGATTCTATGGAAATACAGACATGAAAGTTTTAAATTATGGAATCAAAACAGAATTTCTTGACCGCTACAATCTGGAGAAAGTGTTAAGGGACAATCATTTGACACCAAAGCAGATAGTAGAAGACATAAAAGAAAATTTGTAAAAAAAATTAAAAAAATATACAAAAAGCAACCAGACACTTAAAAAAATAAAGTAGAATTAAAACAAACAAAGTTTTTTAAAAGCAGCATTGACAAGTTTTTCACACAGTGCTATTGTGGGTGTCAACAAAGAGAAAATGCGAAGAGCAGAATAAGGTCATTGGAAAGTAAGTACTAAAGAGAGCCGGCGGTTGGTGTGAGCCGGTGTATGTTTTTAATGATTATCCTCTGTGAGCAGTGCACTGAAGTTCTTTTGGAATAGTAGGTGTCACCGGTTTTCTACCGTTAAAAAGAAGCTTATTTCTATAGCGTAGGCTTGTGAGATGAGACTGAGTGGTCATGGAAATGACAAGTAGAGTGGTAACGCGGAAGTTTTAACCTTCGTCTTTATGTAGAATAAGGACGGAGGTTTTTTTACTTAATAGAAATCCCTTCGATATAGACTCTTTGCAAATATAAGAAAGGAGTCGCATTTTTGCGAAAGAAAGAAATGAATGGTTTAGTTATTGTTTTAATCGGAATTGTAGTTTTAGGTGCCGGCTATCTATTTTACGGACGTTGGTTGGCAAATAAATGGGGAATCGATGCTAAGGCAAAAACACCGGCATACACTCATGAAGACGGACAGGATTATGTGCCATCATCTAAATTTACGGTATTTGCACATCAGTTTTCATCAATTGCAGGAGCAGGACCTGTAACAGGGCCTATACTTGCATCAGTATTCGGATGGGTTCCGGTTTTGTTATGGTTAGTAATTGGTGGATTATTCTTTGGAGCTGTTCAGGATTTTGGTTCATTATATGCATCAGTTAAAAACGAAGGAAAATCCATGGGAATGATTATTGAAAAATATATCGGAAGAAGCGGACGAAAATTATTTATGCTGTTTTGCTGGTTGTTTACATTACTGGTAATTGCAGCATTTACAGATATGGTTGCAGGAACCTTCGTAGGTAAAGGAGTTGCAGGAATGAAAGAAAGCGTAAGCTACGCAAATTCAGCAGCAGCTTCCATATCAATGTTATTTATTGTTGTAGCAGTTGTTTTCGGAGTAATTCAAAAACGTGTAGGAAAAATGAATGAAATAGTACGTGCTGTAATTGCCATTGCACTTTTGGTAGCTATGTTTGCAATAGGTATGAAACTTCCTATTTATGCAACAAAAACAGCCTGGATATACATTGTTATGGCTTATTTATTCCTGGCATCAGTTATGCCAATGTGGCTTTTAATGCAGCCTAGAGACTACATGACAACCTTTATGTTATTAGGCATGATTGCAGGAGCAGTAATTGGTGTAGTAGTTGCACATCCTACAATGCAGTTAAATGCCTACAACGGATTTAACGTAGGAGGAAATTATTTGTTTCCTACATTATTTGTAACAATTGCATGTGGTGCAGTTTCAGGTTTCCATAGCCTTGTATCATCAGGAACATCATCAAAAACAATTAGCAATGAGAAAGATATGCCGATGGTTGGATATGGAGCCATGGTAGTTGAATCATTGCTGGGAATAATATCTCTTGTAGTTGTAGGCGCAGTTGCAGTAAATGGAACAAAGCCTGATGGAACACCTTTTGCAATCTTTTCAAATGGTGTTGCAGGATTTTTGGAAAAATTAGGATTACCTGTACAGGTTGCAACAGTTTTCATGACAATGTGTGTATCAGCATTAGCCCTTACATCATTAGATTCAGTTGCCAGAATCGGAAGAATGTCATTCCAGGAATTATTCTATGGCGACACAACAGACACATCCAAAATGCCTGTATGGCAGAAGGTTTTAACTAATAAATATTTTGCAACAGTTATAACATTATTCTTTGGATATTTACTTACTCTTGGTGGATACAACAATGTATGGCCTTTATTTGGCTCTGCAAACCAGCTTCTTGCAGCATTAGTTTTAATTGCATTAGCAGTATTCCTTAAAACAACAGGAAGAACAGGCTGGACATTGTACATACCAATGTTTGTAATGTTAGCAGTAACCTTTACGGCATTAGTTCAGAAGACAATTGCATTAGTTGCTAATATGGTAAATGGCAATGCTACATTCCTTGTAGACGGACTTCAGTTTATAGTTGCGGTACTTCTTATGGTTCTTGGAGTGTTGGTTGCATTCAGTTGTTTAAAGAAATTATTCAGTGCTAAAAAGGAAAGTACAGAAGCATAGATTAATGTCTGATGCACAAAACAAAAGATTATATATAATAAGGAAGAGATACTGTTAATTGACACTCTGAAAATACAGTGTATAATTAAAATAAATATATTTTAGAGGGTAATTAACAGCGGAGTTTGTAGGAAAATACAAGAGTTTTCCATGTAAGGTCCGACGTTACAGAATGCCGGTTATGTTCTGTGATGTCGGACTTTTTATCTCCGTGCAGGGAGAAAATACAATGCATATAGATAGCAAAAATATGACAAGGGAAGAACGAAATAAGGCAGTAGTTCATTATTATGAAGGCAGGATGAAAAAGGATATTACTACTTTTTTCAAATGGATAATTCTTGCCATACTTACAGGAGTTATAGTAGGTGGAGCAAGTAGCGTGTTTGCAGGTTGCATAAAAGGAGCAATAAAGTTTAGAACCGGCAGCCCATGGGTATTTCTGTTTCTTCCCATTGCCGGACTGATTATTGTTTTTATGTATCAGATGTTAGACAAGGATGATAGGGGAACAAATCAGGTCTTATCCACCATCAGGTCTAAAGATGATGTCCCCATTAAATCAGCTCCCTTGATTTTTGTGGCAACTCTGCTAACCCACTTAACAGGAGGTTCGGCAGGTAGAGAGGGTGCGGCAATACAGTTTGGTGGAAGCATAGGCAATCAGCTTGGGAGAATAGTGAAGCTAGATGAATTTGACCAGCATGTTATGGTAATGTGTGGAATGAGTGCCGCGTTTTCAGCGGTGTTTGGAACTCCCATGGCAGCGGCAGTTTTTGCCATGGAAGTAGTAAGTGTTGGAGTTATGTATTATGCCGCATTGCTGCCCTGTGTTATAGCATCAATAATAGCAGCAGAGTTTGCAGCAGGATTAGGAATTCATCCGGAAGTTTTTAATGTTACCAATATTCCTGAAATCACCATTGAAAACGGATTAAAAATGGGCGTTATTGCTGCAGGGTGCGGAGCAGTAAGCATACTGTTTTGTATTGCACTAAAAATAGCCTCCAAAATTTATACAAAATGCCTTAAGAATCCATATATTCGTGTTTTTGTGGCAGGATGTGTTGTAATTGTGATAA
>NZ_HF991842.1:25500-41828 GCF_000432355.1 Eubacterium sp. CAG:161 | reverse complement strand
GTTCGGGACTTTCACCCGTTAGAGCGCGCCCATGGCGCGCAAACTAAACAAAGGGAAAACGCAGTTTCGTGTAAACACGACCACGTTTTTCCTTTATTTATAGTGAGCTTGTGCTCTATTCATTGATAACATTAATTATTCAATAACTTCAACAGCCTTACCTAAAACTATCATTTTACCACCTTCACGGCTTTATCTGAAATATTTATTAACATTTTTGTTAATGTTTAAGTAGATTAATCCACTTATTTTATGCTTTATCAATTGCTATTTTTTTCGAAGAAAGTGTATCAAATATGTATCAGATGGCGTACCGTATGGTTTGTAAATGGTCTCATATTTATTCTGATATTTATTATACTTATCAGTAGAATACTCCTCATTTTTTAAAGTAGATGTTTCTCCACAAAACAAAAGACACCTAAATATACGGAATTTTTTACCGTAAATTCAAATGCCTCTTATTACTTTTATTTTTATTTGACCCTAATTATTCTTTAGTACTTTAGCCAACAAGAAAAACACTTTCATCTCTCCCCCATATCACAATGTATTTTTTCATTACACTTTAATTGTATATCTTATGTGCCTTTTTGTCTAGTGTAACAATCATGTCAATCTTTACTTTAATAAAATATTTATTCGCTCATAATTCAATCAGTGCAATAATTGAATTAATCTATTTCACATAAACTTATCATTGATTTTCTAGATTAAATTACTATTTACGTATCAAATTTCTTGATACTGATTGGTTTCAAATAATTCTTTCTCAAAATTCTATCATTTTCAAAAAATTTTATTTCTGACCTCGATAGCGTATGATTATCTAATTTTAATTCCACCAATTTCAATGTGCATACTAAGTCTGCAACCTGAAACAACCTATAATCTGATGGTATCACTTTTCTAAATTCTACATTATCAAGCAGTGTACTAAACACCGCTGCAAGAATCTTATTTACTTCAACTTGTCCATTATCATAGTACACTTTTACACTATCAAACGATAGGAAGAATTCATAATGTTCTCTAACAAATTTTGCAATTATTTTACTTAGTTTTCCTGATGCCTCTATACCATCTTTAATATGCTTCTTTTCAATATAAAAGCTTTCACATTTAATACTCAAATTTCTAGTAAAACCTGTAATTCTTTTAAATACTTTTCTTCTATCTTCAATACTTATGTAACGATATTCTTCCTCAGCACGAATAATCGGTCCTGCATGAATACAATGATTGTCCAAGCCAAGATTTGATAGTTCGTATTCTAATTTTTTAATTGCTTCTGACAAATCCATTTTCTGATTATGAAACACCATCGATATTATGTAATAAGGTGCTCGATAATCGTATTGTCCAAAATCACCTGACTCATCAATAAAAATACTTAATTCACTCATATTCCCTCTTTTAGTAAAAAACGGCGGGTGTCTTACCCGCCTTGTGGTGGACCCAGATCTTTCGACCAGCCCATAACTGTAACGCATTACAGTCTTAATATATGTAAATCATAACATAACTATTCTTTGTTTGCAAGAAGTTTTACAAAATTGATTGTTAAATTTAATCTTAGCAATTCATAATGAAAATATCAGTCATTTATTACTTTCCATAAAATTTAACGTGACCATTCTCTCTTTCCTCCCTCCTCCTCTCTACAATCCTTTCATGATCTTCATTTTCAACCCAATTTTACTCTTGCCCAATGCATTAGTTATATTCACAATTTATTTAGCCTCCACTATATAATATTTTTGACATTGACCATTTTCGCACCAATTTATTGTATATTCATTTTTTAATATAAGAATTTCGTCTTTTGAGCCTGTTGGTTTGCATATCTTTCCTTCAAGCTTCTTATCTCCCCTGAAATCTGCATATATCCCATCTTTCCTTTTACCCTCATAAAAGTTTTTATTATTCACTACCGTTAAACAATATGTATGATCAAATCCATTTTCTTTTAACTCTTCCATAAAACAAATATCCTTAACAAAAGAAAACATTTGCTCAGGATATTGACCATTAAGCGGATATTTCAATTCGATTGCATAACGTTTTTTATCATTGTAGATAACGATATCAATCTCATGTTTTGTTGTTCCTGTAATTCCAAAAAACTTTGTGTTACGTTCAAACTGTACCTTATAATTTTTTAACGAGTTTCTCAGAAAAATTCCTAACTCATGTTGCAAACTAAATTCATTATATATTTCAACTTCCTCATTTTTTACCATATGCATAAATTCGTATAATAAACTTTGAATCATAACTCCCTCCATTGTTATCATATCCCTATCAACCATATCAACTTAAAATTTCTCACTTTATTATTTTCTTGTAATGTACTTTGAACAGAAAATTAACCTGCCTCATAAAAATTAGAGAACTATGCACTGCATGGCGCCGATTTCCTTATGGCTATAGAAAAATCTTTGATATCAACAAAAACTTTAACGAATATTAAAAATGTATCAATTTCCATTTTTCCAAGTGCATAACCAGTGCACATACCATTGTCGTTCTGCCATCTTTTTCCACTAGAAAAAGCTCTCCCTAATAAAAGGGCCAAAAGAACCAAATTTCGGGAATGCTTATATTTTTGCACAAGCATATCTTATTGATTACTCCGTAATCAATAAGCTCGCGTCATTCATAGAATGCCTGCGAGCCCCATTTATAGTGAGCTTGCGCTCTATTCACGAGAACACCTCGATTCCGCTTACACTTCATCTCGGTCGGGACTGTCGTCCCGTAAATAAGCAAAAGAAAGCCCGTCTGAATGCAAGCATTCAAACGGACTTATTTTACTTATTTATTGTTCTCGTAGTGTCACGAAAATTATTCAATGATAGTAGCAACCTTACCTGAACCTACTGTTCTACCACCTTCACGGATAGCGAATCCAAGACCCTGCTCCATAGCGATTGGGTGAATAAGTTCAACTGTGATTTCTACGTTATCACCAGGCATACACATTTCTACGCCTGCTGGTAAGTTACAAACACCAGTTACGTCAGTTGTTCTGAAGTAGAACTGTGGTCTGTAGTTGTTGAAGAATGGAGTATGACGTCCACCTTCATCCTTTGTTAATACGTAAACCTGAGCTGTAAACTTCTTATGGCATGTTACTGTACCAGGTTTAGCAAGAACCTGACCTCTTTCGATCTGGTCTCTGTTGATACCTCTTAAAAGAGCACCGATGTTATCACCAGCCTGAGCTTCATCAAGAAGCTTTCTGAACATTTCGATACCTGTGATAACTGTCTTCTGTGTTTCTTCCTTAACACCGATGATTTCAACTTCATCATTTAAGTGAAGTGTTCCTCTTTCTACTCTACCTGTAGCAACTGTACCACGACCTGTGATTGTGAATACGTCTTCTACTGGCATTAAGAAAGGCTTATCTGTATCTCTTTCTGGATCTGGGAAGTAATCATCAACAGTATCCATAAGTTCCATGATCTTGTCGCCCCATTCTGAAGCTGGATCTTCAAGAGCCTTAAGAGCTGAACCCTTAATGATTGGTGAACCATCAAATCCATATTCATCAAGGATTTCTGTAACGTCCATTTCTACTAATTCTAATAACTCTTCGTCATCAACCATATCGCACTTGTTTAAGAAAACAACGATCTTTGGAACACCTACCTGACGTGAAAGTAAGATGTGCTCTTTTGTCTGAGCCATAACACCGTCAGTAGCAGCAACAACGAGGATAGCACCGTCCATCTGAGCAGCACCTGTGATCATGTTCTTAACGTAGTCAGCATGACCTGGGCAGTCAACGTGTGCGTAATGTCTCTTCTTTGTTTCATATTCAACGTGAGCTGTAGAGATTGTGATACCTCTTTCTCTTTCTTCTGGAGCCTTATCGATGTTCTCGAAATCTGTAGCTTCATTTCCTTCAACTCTTTCTGCAAGTACCTTAGTAATAGCAGCTGTTAAAGTTGTTTTGCCGTGATCGACATGTCCGATTGTACCAATATTACAATGTGGTTTTGTTCTTTCAAACTTAGCTTTTGCCATTTTAGTAATCCTCCTAAATTAATATATAAATTATTTTTGTTTGACCTTAATTGGCCAATTCACAAGGCTATCCCCATTATATTTTATAATGGAGATATTTTCAAGCCTTTTAAATATATAATCTCGAAAATTTTGTATCTAGCCTAAGCATTGCTTTGCTATATTCAATTTTCTGCTGTTATATTTTGAATTATTTTGCTCTGCTAGAAGCAACCTTCTCCTGAACAGACTTTGGAGCTGCCTGATATCTTTCAAAGAACATTGAATAGTTACCACGTCCCTGAGTTGCTGAACGAAGTTCTGTTGAGTAACCGAACATTTCTGCTAATGGAACGAATGCTCTAACAATCTTTCCACCACCAATATCGTCCATACCTTCAATCTGTCCACGCTTTGAGTTCAAGCTTCCGATAACATCACCCATGTATTCTTCAGGCATTGTTACTTCAACCTTCATGATAGGCTCAAGTAATACAGGGTCCGCCTTCTGCATAGCTTCCTTAAATGCCATAGAACCGGCAATGTGGAATGCCATTTCTGAAGAATCGACTTCATGGTATGATCCATCATATACTGTAGCATGTACACCAAGTACAGGGAATCCTGCGATAATACCTGACTGCGCAGCTTCTTCGATACCTTCTCCAACAGCCGGGATGTATTCCTTAGGAATATTACCACCAACTACTGTAGATTCAAACTTGAATGTTTCTTCACCGTTTGGATCCATAGGCTCAAATTTAACTTTACAGTGACCGTACTGTCCACGTCCACCTGACTGCTTAGCATATTTACTATCAATATCAACAGGCTTTGTAAATGTTTCCTTGTATGCAACCTGAGGTGCACCAACGTTAGCTTCTACCTTAAATTCACGAAGAAGACGATCTACGATAACGTCTAAGTGAAGTTCACCCATACCTGCGATAATTGTCTGACCTGTTTCAGGATCAGTATGAGCACGGAATGTTGGATCTTCTTCAGCCAACTTAGATAAAGCTTCACCCATCTTACCCTGATCATTCTTTGTCTTAGGCTCAATAGCAAGCTCGATAACCGGCTCTGGGAATTCCATTGATTCAAGGATAACAGGATACTTTTCATCACAGATTGTATCACCTGTTGTTGTTACCTTGAAGCCAACAGCTGCTGCGATGTCACCTGAATATACTTTATCAATTTCTGTACGTTTGTTAGCATGCATCTGTACAATACGTCCAACACGCTCTTTTTTATTCTTAGTTGCATTTAATACATATGAACCTGAGTTCATTGTACCAGAGTAAACTCTGAAGAATGCCAACTTACCAACAAATGGGTCAGTCATAATCTTAAATGCTAAAGCTGAAAATGGTTCATCATCTGATGAATGACGAACTACTTCGTTACCATCTTCATCAACACCTGTGATGTCAGGAATGTCTGTTGGAGCCGGCATATATTCAATAACACCGTCTAACATCTTCTGAACACCCTTGTTCTTGTAAGCTGATCCAAGGAATACTGGAACTGCTTCACAAGCTATTGTACCTTTTCTAAGAGCTTTCTTCATATCATCAACTGATGGTTCTTCTCCTTCAAGGTACTGCATCATAAGGTCATCATCTAATTCACATACCTTTTCAACAAGGTTCTCGTGCCATTCATCAGCAAGATCCTTTAAGTCATCAGGTATAGCTGTGATTTCGATATCTTCGCCCTTATCATCTTTGTAATAATATGCTTCCATTTCAAACAAATCGATTAATCCGATGAAGTCATCTTCTTTACCGATTGGGATCTGTACAGGAATAGCATTCTTTCCTAAACGATCAATGATTGTCTGAACTGAATAAAAGAAATCTGCACCCATTTTATCCATCTTATTGATGAACGCCATACGAGGTACATTGTATGTGTCAGCCTGACGCCATACATTTTCTGACTGTGGTTCAACACCAGCCTTAGCATCAAATACACCTACAGCACCATCTAATACACGAAGTGAACGTTCAACTTCAACTGTGAAGTCAACGTGACCCGGTGTATCAATGATGTTGATACGATGCTCTAATGCACCAGCCTTTGGCTTATGATGATCTTCCAATGTCCAATGACATGTTGTAGCAGCTGAAGTAATTGTGATACCTCTTTCCTGTTCCTGCTCCATCCAGTCCATTGTAGAAGCTCCATCATGAGTTTCACCAATTTTATAGTTTACACCGGTATAATATAAGATACGTTCTGTTAATGTAGTCTTACCTGCATCGATATGAGCCATAATACCAATGTTTCTTGTTCTATCCAGTGGATATTCTCTTCCAGCCAAGGTTTTTTCCTCCTATTTTTAGTCTATTAGGCAATTGCCTTATATGTCATGCAATGCTGCATATTCTCAATAAATAATTGAACTTTATTAGAAACGATAATGTGCAAAAGCCTTGTTTGCCTCAGCCATCTTATGCATATCTTCACGTTTCTTAACTGATGAACCAGTGTTATTAGCTGCGTCCATAATTTCGTTAGCTAATCTGTCCACCATTGTCTTTTCACTTCTCTGACGAGAATATAAAGTAATCCAACGAAGACCTAAAGCCTGTCTTCTTTCCGGTCTTACTTCAATAGGTACCTGATATGTGGCACCACCGATACGTCTAGCCTTAACCTCAAGTGCTGGCATAACGTTGTTCATAGCTTCTTCAAATACTTCGATAGCATCTTTTCCTGTCTGATCTGCAATCTTTTCGAATGCTCCGTATACGATTTTCTGAGCTACACCTTTCTTACCATCTAACATAATGTTGTTGATAAGTTTTGTAACTACGATGCTGTTGTACATTGGATCTGCTAATACTTCTCTCTTCTGAGCATGTCCCTTACGTGGCATTGTTGCTTCCCTCCTTAATCAATTTTTCCAGAATTTCCAAAAATATTCTTTATTTGAAATTCTTGTTTTGCATAATATCAAAGATATATGCGATTAGATCATAGGTACTCACTTAGATTGTGTCTTGCTCACGGCTTTAGACTCTATATCTACATAACTCTAATAACCGTTACACATTCATTCAACCTGTGACTGACTTATAAAAGTCATTCCTACTATTCGTAATGTGCTTATTACTTACCTGCTTTAGGTCTCTTAGCACCATACTTAGAACGTGCCTGGCGTCTGTTTGCAACACCTGCAGTATCAAGAGTACCTCTAATGATATGATATCTTGTACCTGGTAAGTCTTTTACTCTACCACCACGGATAAGAACAACGCTATGCTCCTGAAGGTTGTGACCTTCACCTGGGATGTAGCTTGTTACTTCGATACCATTAGAAAGACGAACTCTGGCAATTTTTCTAAGAGCTGAGTTTGGTTTCTTAGGTGTAGCTGTCTTAACTGCTGTACAAACACCACGCTTCTGTGGAGAAGCTGTGTCGTTCATCTTCTTATTCAAAGAGTTGTAGCTCTTTAATAAAGCTGGAGCAGTAGACTTCTTAACTGCTGTCTGACGTCCTTTTCTTACTAACTGGTTAAATGTAGGCATTCCTATTTCACCTCCTGTTATTAGAATTACGTGTTAATCTGTTACACTTACATACAAAAAGGCACACTGTCCCCTTTACGCATGCCCTACTATTATATTCTCTAAAAAAATAAAAGTCAACAGTTTTTATATATTCCGTCCCCCGCTAATTTCACGTTTAAGTTTCTCCTTATAGGAAACACCTGAATCATCTAACTCATCCTTAAACTTTTTAGCATAATCTATACTGTTTCTAATATAATCCCGTCTGTTTGTGGCACCTGATTTTAAATCATCATATAATTTTTCAATACCGCCTCTGGCATAGGCATTAAACCTTTCTAAGCACTCCTTTGTTTCCTCTGCTTTTCCATCATCAGTGTCATATCTGAAGGCTCTGTTTATACATTCTTTTTCATCTGACTTTGCTCCGTCTAATAATGTAATCAGTCTATATAAAAACATACAGTCCTGCTTATGCTTAGATACCGCATCAGCATATATTTTACCGGTATCCTGAATTGAATTATCCCTTGGAGCCTTAACATTATAAAGATATCCTACAACAGCACCGCAAAGATACACATCAATATACTTGTCAAATATTTTAGCATCATTTACCAAAAATTTGACGTAGGCAGAATGTTTTCCCCTTAAAAGAACGTCACCTTCAAATAGTCTTATTCTGTTATCTGACATTTCGTATCCTCCTTGATTATCTCTGAATATGTATCACTATGTTTCTCCAGTACGTAGCTTTTTGCGACTTTTCCTTCTATAACTTCCTTTGCATAACGCCAGTCCTTTTCCATTACAAACATTATTACCTGCTCTGCAACTCCCGGTAATTCCCTGGCAATATTTTTTATGTGAATTTCGTCAGCATTAGAGAAAGGTGCATCAAGTATCAATGGATATGATTCCCCTTTCATCTCCTTATCTCCAATTTGAATTTTCTGCTCTTTTGCCAAATCCACCAGTCCTGCAATGAAGGCAAAGTTTTTAACCCTTATAAGACCTTCAGATTCACCGGAAGTAACCAGTTCGTCTGAGCCTTCTGCCTTTGTATACAAGGTTGTCCTGTATTTGTCATCAATTTTTAACACACGGGTTCCACTATACATTCTGCTAAATATCTCATTTACCTTATTTTCAAGTTTCTCCCTTATTTGCATTTCCTCACTAATATAATAATCATCAAACCATTCTTTAATTGCTTCGGCATATGCCATATATCTGTTTATCTCTTTGTTCTTTTCATTTCTGGCAACAGATATATTAATTATTTTTTTAGCATGATCTCTCTGCTCTTTATTTTTTGAGATTGTGGATATACAGTTATCTCTTTTTTCAGCTAAATCCTTTAATTTATTTTTAGTCTTATTTAATCTAAACTGGTATTTTCCTGCATCTTCTTTACCTGCAATTTCTTTTTCAATTTGCTTAACTCTGTCATTTGCTTCATTTATTCTTTCCGTAATATCAATCATTCTTTTTATTTTGCTTTGTAAAGACATATAAAAACCGTCGTCTCTGTTTTGTCTGTTAAACAAATTAATTTCTTTCTTAAAATTTGCCACGGTAGTTCCTATTGATTCCGGCGGAACATATTTTAACTGCTCCATTAAATGAATATATGCTTCATTGCCATTTTCGACTTTAGTTCCGCATATGCATCTTCCATTTTTAATAATCTCCTTTATGGAATCAGCAGTTATATCTCTTATTCCCTTATCTTCTATGTCAGCGTCCTCTAAAACTTCTTTGGCCTTTTTATATAACGGCTGTGCCATAAAGAAAACAAACCTGTCACTAAACAGTTTCACATAGGCATCACATTCGCTTTCTAATTCATTGTCATCCAAAATTCTTCTCTGTTCTAACTGTTCCTTTTCTTTCTGAAGCTTTGTTGCATCTGCTAACGATCTTATTTTATCTTCTAATTCCTCCTTAATCTGTTGATATTTTTTCATCTCATCTTCAGTATTGTTTTTTACTTCTTCATATTTAGTTATTTCTTCCTCCGCTCTTTGAACCTCTTTAATGTATCTTTGTTCCTTTTCCGTACCTAAGTGCGTCCCTAAATCATTGTAAAATCCACCAATAACCGTAGTTTTTGATTCTACTTTTCCCAGGTGTTTTCTGGCATTTCCCATGGCATTTAAGCCTAAAAGACCCTTTACTGCCTCAGACAAATCCTTTCTCTCTGCCACATTTTGAACCCGCTCAGTGTCAAATAGAAAATATCCTGATAATTCCTGCGGCATGATTTTGTTTATTATCTCTTTCCTGCTATCATCTTTTTCGACAGGATCGGTTCCTCCGGTGCTTAAATTCTTTGCAGACATTGTCAGCATAGGCATTAATCCCGTAACTTTTCCTTCTATCTTTTTATATGCCTGCTTTCGTGTTATGGTATACTCAGTATTCTGGTGCTGTAATACTATCTCTACCATAACCTGGTCTAAATCCCCATTATACATATTCATTGCCACATCAAGATTTAAAAGCATGTCCGGATTATCCTGCCGTCTAAACATTACTTTATTGTAAAGGCACCAGTTAAACATTTGAAGCAATGTAGTTTTTCCAAATGTATTATTTCCTAAAATAATTGTTACATTGTTGTCCTTATCACAGGAAAAATCTATTTTGTTTTCCCCTTTAAATTGTCTGAAATTCTTGTACTTTAATGATTTTATAAGCATAAATTGTTCCCCCTAAAAGTTTTTATCTGACAAAGCATCAATTATAATTTTTCTGATAGCGTCAACCATGCCACTGTCGGTTTTCTGTTTTGTCTTTAAATTATCTTCTTCTAATTTGTAAATATCGTACTTTATTTTCCAAAGTATCTCTTCATCTAGCTGTGTTTCCTCCTGTAATTTCTCACTCATAAAACTCCTCCTCATCTAAATAGTTTATTTGGTATTTATCCATTAGTTCATATATAATCTCATCCGCTTCACTGGAATTTTCAGCTAATGCGGCAAAATCCTTCATTCTTTCAATTTCTCTTTTTACCAGAGACGCTGACATTTTTACAATTGATTCGTTGTAGGAATCCACCCTATCTAATGGGATAGGTGACATTATAAAATCATATATATCTGCATACTTCTTTCCGGGACATTTTCTCAGTACCCTTCCCCTTCTCTGTATATATTCTTTGGGATTTGTACTGCTTGCCAAAATAAACGCCTTTCTGATACTTGGTATGTTTACACCTTCATCTAAACATCTTATGGCAATTAATGCCTGAATGCTCTCTCCCTCATCAAACTCTCTCTTTAAAATTTCACGTTTTTGTGCATCCTCCTCAGAGGTAAACTTCGCCACCTTCATATTAAGCTCAAGGCCTAAACGTTTCATTACAATGTCAATCTGTCTTTTTTCTTCTTCAAGAGGCTTTCCCTCTTTGTAGTCTATATCTTTCATGGTAGTAGCTCCGCAATATACCAATATATGATTTTCCTCCATATAGTCTTTCATTTCATCTACTAATGCATCAACCTTCTGCCTTGCTGCTGCCACTAATCTTGCCCGCTTTATTAAAAGCATTTTTGCCTGGTCACTTATTTCCTTCTTTTTGTTCCCTAAAATTAATTTTCCTATCTTCTTTGTCAGTTCCAGATAATCATTTAATTCTTCCGATTCAAAAGAAACCACCACAGGATGGTAGTAATATCTCACCAGCATATCATTTTCTATTGCATCCTTTAGGGAATACTCAATACATTTATTTTTAAAATAATTAAATAACTTTTCCGTGCCTGCACTGTCTCCGTGCCTTTCTAATGTTGCAGACAAAGCCAATCTGTATGGTATCTTTTCATCAAGGCACTTACTTAACTTCTCTGCTCCAAAATTGTGTGCCTCATCTACCAGTAATAAAGCCTTATCCTTTACACCTTCTATTATGTTTTGAACCTTTTTTGATGAATAGGTTGCATTGGTAAAAATCCCACACATATAGTCCGATGCACCAAATTCTAATGCCATACATGCGTCCTTTAACCTGGATGCCCAATGCTTTTGAGGTGAAGCACTGTGACATATAACCGGCTTTATATTAAAGCTTTCTATATCCTCTACCCACTGACTTACTAAATGCTGATAAGGACACACTATAAATATAGCAAGTCCTTTTCTTACATGTTGGTATAGTCTTACAACTGCCGATAATCCTGTCAGGGTTTTACCTGTTCCTGTTGCCATATCAAATATTCCTATGTAATTATTTATCTCCCATTGCTGTATGGCACTTTTCTGATAATCTCTTATGCTAAACCATTCAGGAAAAGCCGGCCCTTCTTTTAGTTCTTTTCTCCCGTTATTTTCTGACTGATTCCAGTCTTCTTTTCTGTCTAAACTTAAATCTATTTCACTGCTTTTTCGATATTCAAAAAGTTTCTCCCTTGAAGCCTCCGGAAAATCCATTATACGTATGTGAGGTTCATAGTCATTCCACATTGCATCAAAGTTAACCTTTTTATTCATTACCCGCTGTCTTTCCGATTCCCCCTCCCATGATTTATAAACATCAATATTTTCCATATTGTATGAAAATGCCGTGGTACTTTCATTCATAGAACCGCTAAACGCTACAATATTTTCCTCATAGTCATATAGCAGTCCCATTTTTTCATGATACATTCCAATACCTGCTTCATTTTCCACAACTGCAATTTTTATTTCAAGAACATTTGCAGCTACCAGATTAGCCAGCAAATCAAGCCTTCTTTCCTCATATTCGTTTTCCGGTTCCAAAATAGCTTTATTAATGCTGTTTGTAATAACACTTTTCCGTTGCTGTAGCCCTTTCTCTATTGCCTCTACGTCTTCCCCGGATAATTTAGGAGAAGCAATCAACCGGATTTTTCCTCCGTTTTCTACCAGACCTGATATGCCCTTTGATATTTCAATTAATGCTGTGGATGAAAAAAATCCCACTGCCCTTTCATATAATTTTGCCTTACTTAATAAAGGATAATAAAAATCTTCCACCATATTATCATTAAAAGAACGGTATTCCTGTTTTATTTCTATATCTTTAAAGCTCATAAAAAATTCCCCTTAGTATTCCTCTGCTATATCCCTTACAGCCTTTACAAAACCATCTATTTCTTCTTTTGTGGTAAACTTTCCAATACTTGCCCTTACCACTCCCAGGTAATCAGTATCCTTTAAATATTTGTGAATTAGTGGAGCACAATGATATCCTGTTCTCACTGCCACGTCATAATCCACATCCAAAATCATTCCTGTTTCAGATGCCTTATAGCCTTCTATATTAAAAGGTACAATTCCAACGGAATTAACATTCCCTGTTACATACAATTTAACGTTATGTATTTTTTCAAGTTCCTTTACCAAATAATTTTCCAGCTCTTTTTCCCTTAAAAATAATGTTTCAACTGCTTCATTATCCTTTATTTCATCAAGAGCTGCGTTAAGTCCTGCTGCTGCCACCACATTAAAACTTGCCGGCTCATATCCTTTAATGCCCTTATCAGGCATCTCCAGATTAAGGGAGTCAGTTCCGGTTCCCCCTGATATATATTTCCTTAAATTATTTCCACACTTTATAAAAAATCCGCCTATTCCCAAAGGTCCATACAAGGTTTTGTGCCCTGCAAACACCATATAATCAATATGTGTCTGCCCCAAATCTATAGGAACTAATCCCAATGACTGGGATGCGTCCACTACCACTGTGGCTTCGTATTCCTTAGCAAGGTTAGCTATTTCATTAACAGGCAATATATAACCTGTCACATTACTCACGTGACATGCAAATACTTTTCCCGGAATATCCTTAGAGAACATATACTTTGTTTTTTCAATATCTATTGTTAAATCCTCATTAAGAGGCAGTTCAACTATATTAAATCCATATATTTTTTCTGCAGCATGCAAAGTTCTCATTACGGCATTATGCTCAAAGGCAGAAACATAAACATTCTCCCCCTCCCTAAAGGAAAGTCCCATAATCACTTCGTTTAAGGCTATAGTTGCTGAAGGGGTAAGTACCACATTATAATCGTCACTGCCTCCTGCTAACTTAAGAAGTTTATTTCTTGTTTCATCTATTATATTTTCCGCTTCCTTCGCCTTACTGTATCCTCCCCGTCCCGGGTTCATTGCCAGATTTCTGTTGACAAAATCCATTGCCTTATATACCTCTTCCGGTTTAGGATATGTAGTTGCTGCATTATCCAAATATATCAATTTATTACCCCTCTAATAATTCCTCTATGGTCTGCATTAAAACTGACAGCTTTTCCTTTGTTTCCAGTGCGTCTCCAAACTCATCCAACGCCTCTGTTATGGCATTTTTTAAGAAATACCCTGTACTGTCGTCTAAATTTGCATCGTAATATTTCTCTACCTTATTTCCATTTCTGTCTGTAAAGCTTAATTTACTTTCACCTTTATCCTCTTCCCCGTTAAAACTTTCCAGACTATTTTTAATTTCTTCTATAGAAACTAAAAACTTATCTTTTGTAAAATCATTCCAGTCTTCAATATAAATTCCACTTACTGCCTTTGCCAGCCAATTGGCAATCTCTAACTCATCATTTATATCCAAGTCCCTTATAACATTAATAAAACCTGATGTATTTTCATTCCACACCTGTTTAAAGGCATTATTTTCTATGGTTTTATACCAGCCCTTAAGGCATGGTGCCAAACTTTCTCCCGGTGCGACGCTCCAGATTTTCTTAATATTTCTGACAACGTCCTCCTTCTCCCTTAAAGCAAAGGAATTAAGATATTCAACTATCTTTTTCATTTTAACTATACAGGCTTCAAAGCTTTTTTCTTCTCCACCTAATATGTTTAAAACTTCCTCAAAGAGAATGTCCCTTGGATTAAGTTCAATATTTCTAAACAGATTTCTAAATCTGTAATATTCCCTTCCAACGCAATTTCTTTTGGTATTTATGGTAATCTGCGGGAGATTCCTGTACCATTCCTGAATTTTAGCAACAATATTTCCCAGCCTGTTTTGTCCTGAAACATTATCCATATGGAAAATATTTTCAACTGCCTTTAAATATTTTTCTTTTTCAAGACTTTCCTTTTCCGTGTATAAAAAATACTTGTCAGGATTTAAATTTATATTTTCAAACACATTACTTGTAATTTCGATTTCCTTATCAGACAAATAAACAACAGGCATATCTTCCATTGCCATAAATTTTCTTGCTAAATAAATAGGTATAACTCCCCTTCTGACACCGAAGCTTTCTCCCTCTAAAACATCATAAAGTTCCTTAAAAGATACTTTTTCTCCCGCTGATTTCATAATAAATCCGTCAATTTCCTTATTTATCAGCTCTACGCCCTTATCCACCGTTTTCTCATTATTGTTTTTTAATAATCCTGTATGAACCACAGTAGCCCTGAAAATGGTAGCTTCCGGACTTGTTCCTTTGTTGTATCCTATGCAGTCATCATTATTTAGAATATTATCAATTATTTTCTGACGTGCTTTTTTAATCTGCGCTGATACATTTGTACGGTTAATAAGCTCATTGTTGATTTTTGGTGCCATGTTGTAGTAGCTGCTACATATTCCACTTAAAAATCTGTTAAAGGCTCTCTCTGACTTTATTTCAGGTAACGGTTCGCAGTAAAAAATTCTACACTCCCCATTTTCAGGCATATAGCTTTTCTCTAAAAAGCTGTTTATTTCAAAAATCAAATCCTCTTCATATAACTTAAGCTCTGATAATAAAACCTGATTATCCTCAATAAACCTGTCATTTTTAATAAGCTGTTTTACTGCAAGAAGTTTTCTGATATTTTTATCCTGAACAAACCTGTTTTCAGGGTAAATAACCACAATTCTTTTATCATTTAATTTGTTTACCTGATGTATAATTTTCTCTGTGTCATCCTCTCCTGCATTTACTATAGCCACAATAATGCCGTCTGCCCTGTATTCCTCAAAAAGATATTCCGCCTTCGTTACCTTTTGAAACTGTTCAGGACTCATAAACACATATCTGAAAAACCTGGTCATGGTAAACTTCTGATTGTACTGTTTAGGAAGAGCAAAATCTAATTCGGAAATTTTCTCTATTTCCTTTGGAATATTCACTTTTCCCGTGAAAGAATTTACAACCTTTTCTATCTCTTTTTCTATATCAACACCTACGTTATGCTTAAAGGCATAGGTACCCATTTTTATTCTGAAAATAATAAGACCTTTTTTCTCTAATTTATCCACAGTCTTATTGAAGCTTTCCCTGTTAAGCCCTGATGCTAACCATAGCTTTTCTTTTACTATAGGCAATTCGTCCGGCTTTCTTATGATTCTAAACACCGCCAATGTTTTAATTATCCGTCTTTCTTCCTTTGACTCCGCTTTATTTAAGGCATAGTCCGCCTGTAACCATTCATTATGTATCTCAGGCATACCTTTATTTTCCCTAAAGAGATTTTCAAAATAATCATATACCACATCCACCCCTAACATTTCGTTTTTATCCAACAGGTTAATAAGACTTCCATGCTCATCATTTGCCAGAAATGTAAATACACTTCTCTCATTTTGGGCAACCTTGGCACTAATATTAAAAAGACAGTAAGAGGTAAGGGGTAAAAGTGGGAAACTTCCCCAAGCCACTATTTTCATATATTCTTCCATTGTAAAATTGCTTTGAAAATACGGTGTATTATATGACTTTTCAATTATTTCCTTAAAAGTATCATTCTCTCTTAAAAATGACTCATATTCTTTTTTGCTTTTTGATACAACATGTCCTATAATTTCATAATTATTT
>NZ_HF991842.1:0-25426 GCF_000432355.1 Eubacterium sp. CAG:161 | reverse complement strand
CCCTCTACTCCCATAAAAGCGTTTATCATTTCTTCCGGCATGTCTTTTCCGTATTCTTTTATGCTTTTGTGGGCAACAAAAGTAATGTGGAGCTGGTACTCTTCATTTTTCTGAGCCAATTCACACATATCCTGTAATATTTTCATGTCTCTTGAAAAAGTGTCCTGCCGATGTCCTTCCACATACTTACTAAACTCATCAAAAATAACATAAATTCCACTGTATCCTTTTATTCGTACCAGTTTTTCCTTTATGTCACTGTAAAGCTTTATGGCAAGAGTTTCATATATAGGGTTAAACCTACTGCCTGAAGTAAGCATTGGATATATCTTTTCAAATAAATCCATTGCCTCTTTGTTTTCCCTTGACAGCTTCTTTAAAAACTCCCCGATTTCATAATTGTTTTCCCTTAATTTTCCCACAAAAGCCCTATATGTATCTTTGTAGTTTTCCTTCCACTCCCTGATACACTCATATGCCTTTGTATAATATGTTTCCGGGACAATGTCATTTAATCCCTCTCTTTTTAAAGCCTCCCTTAATCCTTCAATAAAACCGCGGTTTAAATCCTCATATGTGCCTGAAATAATAACCGGCAAAAACTTTTTTCCCTTTAAAAGTTCAATATTGGAAGTTTTATTTAATTTGTTTGCCTTAATTTTCCCAATAACTTTTTCAAAAACTTCTTTATTTCCACTAATTAATGCCATAAAAACCAAAAGCAAATGAGATTTTCCCTTACCATATGGGCCAATAAGAATATTTGCCTTGTTTCTGTTTTCAACAATATGTCCTGCATATTCATTTAAAACATCCACGGAAGACACCGTTGGAATATAACTTGCTGTTTTTTCTGGGTTATTTAAATCCAGTTCAAGATTAATTGAAGTTTGAAATCTTTTGTCAATATGTATCATGTCCGTTAATTTATGCATAATATATCTCCATTATCTGCTCTAATGTAATGTTATTTTCCATGTATATCATATCAAGCCCCGCTGTTCTGTTTAAGGTGATATAGCCCTCTTCCTCTAACTTATCTAAGTATTCATTCATTTTAATCCGCTTTAAATTAAACACTTTTCCCGGTGACAAAGGTTCGTTTACAGCCTCATCAATTCTTAAGGATAAAGTATTTTTATAATCCATATATTTTTTTAGGGCATACAAAACCGCCATAGGGCTTAGAACCGTATAATCCGGTGCCGTTTTTATATATTTCTTTCCATTTTTCTTTATTAAACCGATTTTAGAAAAAGGTGAAATACGCTTTTCCTCCGGGTCGTAATCCTGTGTTTTTTCCCTTGTGTACATATTAAGTAATACATTTACATCATCCTGAAGGGAACGTACGGAAAAATCCTCCACCCCCATTTTATGAATTTCATTTTCCAGCAATACAAACAATTCATCCTTATCAAATTCCTCTGCATTTATCTTATTGAAAGTTAAATACCATGAGGTTGCATTTTCCCTGTTATGAACAAGATTTACATGGAAAATTTCCAAAGGGAATATATCCTCAAAATATCTGTCATTTTTCAGTATTATTTTTCCAATTTCAGTAAGCGAAACCTGACTTTTTCCTGTTTCCTTAGTAAAATCTCCTGCTTTTAGCCAATATCTGATAGCCTTTGCCATATTACTTCCCACTCCCAGAGTGTCTGCTCCAAAATTCTTAGAAAATACCTTTTCGTTTTTATCCACTTCTATTAAGCCTTTACTAAGCCATCCCTCACGAATGGCAAATGTCTCGTGGCCTTTCAGTTTTATCACAATCTGCCTCCTAATCTATTTATCCTTCTTAGTTGCAAGTACCTTTCTCATGTAGCATCCCCCTGTATAATGGTTGACGCACTCCATGCATCTCTTACATTTATCGTCTAAAATTCTGTAACTAATGCCTTCTTTTCCTTCCTTAATAACAATCGCATTATGCTTGCATATGCTTTCACAGGCACGGCAACCCATACATATCTGATATTTTGTAATCTGGCATTTTACCTTTTCTTCTGCAGTTTTTACGCTTTTTGCACCATCAATGTGATAATCAACAATAGTTACCTTTAATGTATTACTGCCTATTCGTCCCTGAAGTTTTAATACCGGCATGGCATTTTTCCTTGTAACGTAAACCTCACCTAACCTTTTATTTCCCAAATCAAAATTTATATATCCAAAAGGTTTAAACAATTCATATAATTCCTCCGTTATAGGGCGAAGCAGCTGGTAATTAAAGGCATTTTCCTCTAATGCACAGGGTTCAAAAGAAACTGCTGTTTTTCCTGCATATTCTACGCCATTTCCCCCTTGCCTTGCCTTCCATTTTCCGTCATCCACATACACTTCGGCATCAGGCTTTCCTATCTTTATAGCGAAATCAATAAGCATCTTCCTAAACTTATCAGACTGCTCCTTCATATGAATTTTAGATAAAAATTCTGACCATCCGCTATTATTCGGGCAGCACCAGCATCCTACTCTGGCATAGCCCAGCCTGTATGCATTGTTAAAATCAATTTTTGTGGTTAAAATGTATAACCATACATCAAAATCCATCCAGTCAATAATAGGAGATATGGTAATCTGCTTTGTTATTTTCGAGCCTTCCGTTTCCCTCTCATACTTGCTTCTGCTTTTTGACTCGCTTCTTCTTATTCCATAAAAAGTAATGATTTTATTTTTATTCTTAAACAGGGATTTTATTTTTCTTTGAATGGCACCTGTCTTAAACACTGTGCAACACCAACGCATAACACGACTTGGCGGCCCAACTAGCTGACAAAGTTCCTCAAAATCCTTGTCCTTATTTCTAGATGACAAAACCGGAGTTTTAGGATGTTCTTTTTTAAATCTCTCAACATATTTAATGGTCTCCGGGAATTCTAAAGTCGTATCCCCAAATATATGCAAGATTTTCGGTTCGCTAAGAGCCCTTATAACTAAATCCGACGTAACTGTAGAGTCTTTTCCTCCCGAAAAAGACACAAACATATCCATTACCGTATAACCTTTTACAGACCCCCTTATATAATCCGTAGCTTCCTTAACTATAAATTCATATCTGTCACTATTTGCCTTAACAAATCTGTCTATGTACTCATCAAAATATTGCCGGTTAATATTTTTTTCTTCCTGAAAGTATCTCTTTCTAACCAAATTAGCATCTATATTTTTTAAATCCTTAACGGAAAATCTTATACGCTTTCCATCAATGTAATAGTAATTCCCCGAGCAATTCCAAACTGATGACTTTTCGTAGGTTCCGGGAGCCTTATTCCATATTAATTCCAGCAAAAGCCTCTCCTGTGGGAAAACCGGGCGGATATCCGTAGTTATTCTCTCTCCCTGCGTATTGCAGCATTTGCACACCTTTTCATATAATGGCACCTTACAGTTGTGACACCAATATATATCTGAGCTCTCTAACTCACTTCTGCCGCCACACACCGGACAGATACTGTTTTTTGTAATAATGTTATCCTTTTTGCATTTGTATCTAAGCACTGTTCTTTCCTACCTTACTCCATAAACTCTTCCGGTTTGACATTTAAATAAAAGCACAATTCCAAAAACTCTCCTGCCTCTAAAGGTTTAATCTCTCCCCGCAGTTTTCTCTCGTCTATTCCGGTATCTTTTGAAATTTGAAGAAAGGACAAATTATTAGATTCTATGTATTTTGAAACTTTTTCTGAAACGCTCAATGTTGTACCCCATTTCTTAACTTCTAAGACTTTTTTACTTATATAGCATTATATTCTTATTTGTAAAGAATTTCAATTCTAACTTTTCTCAATTAGTAAGAATTTGTTGACGCATATTTTGGGGTAGGATAAGATAAAATTTATAATATGATGTAAGTGTCCAAAGCATAACATCTATAATTTCTATTTTGAAAGGAATGTTTTAAATGAAAAATGAAATGATAGCAAAGGTGCTAAAAAAATATAGAAAAAATAACAAACTGACAGTTAATGAAGTGGCTGAGCTGTTAAATGAAAGGTCTTTAACAGTAGCTACCAAAACAATTTACGGATGGGAAAGCGGACAGGCTCAACCTGATGCCGACACTCTTTTAGTTCTTTGTGAAATATACAACATTGATGATATTTTAGGCACCTTCGGTTATAGTGATAAAAAGCAGTTTCATATTACCAATCATGAGCGGGAATTAATTGAAAAATACAGACAGCATCCTGAATTACAGGATGCTGTGGATAAACTACTAAGCTAATGGGAAAAAACGTACTTAAACAGATCTCTGTCAGAGTTTTTAAGTAAATGAAATATCAGTCGGACTGTTAATAGTCTTGCTGTTAGTTTTTATGCCAAAATAGGCTGCCGCTAATGCGACAGCCTATTTTCGTTAATCTTGTGCTTTTCTATTTTTATTTTCCATACAATTTCTTAAATGCATCTTTTAACTGTTTATCTGCTGTAACAATTTTTCCATTTATTTTGCTGTCCCAGTCAGATAATCTTGATTTTACACTGTCTGCCCAGTTCTTTTCAGTAAACCATGCACCGGCAACCTGCTGATCACCACATCTTAACCACTCTTCCATGGTCTTTACCGTATCTCCCTTTTCAGTTACTGTTGACGTCCAGCATTTATCAATTACATCCCAGTATCGTCCTTCATTCCATATTTTTAACACCTCATTAAATCCATCTTTATCTTTATAGGATTTATGTGCAGGCAAATCATTCCACATTTTCATTTGTTCATCATAATCTGTTCCTGTTACAACAGGGAAAGAATCTCCTGCTGCCGATTTTATTTGACCGTTATCACTCCACTTCTGGTCATAAATTGCCTTTCTTGCATCTGTAGAAGCTGTCCAGAAAGAAGCAAAGGTATAGGATATATCACGCTTTAACTCTTCCTCTTTACTCCACTCCTTATTTTTATCATCCAGTGCATAATTGTGTACACATATAGGATCCATAATTATTTTAATTGTATTTTCACAATAATCCGTAGAAGGATATGGATATATGTCCCAATCTGCTGATTTAATATATGAAGGGCTATCCTTTGCATCCTCATCAGCACCTGATGTTAAATACCATGGGTCTTCAAAATTTATTAATGTTCTGTTATTTGTAAAATATGTCCAGCTGTATCCACCGTTTTCCTTAACTATATC
Organism: Eubacterium sp. CAG:161; assembly: GCF_000432355.1. Taxonomy (NCBI): domain Bacteria; kingdom Bacillati; phylum Bacillota; class Clostridia; order Eubacteriales; family Eubacteriaceae; genus Eubacterium; species Eubacterium sp. CAG:161. The sequence continues at coordinate 20,276 of NZ_HF991842.1, read as the reverse complement.
TTTTGTTATTTTTCCTGAACCGGCTGCCACATCTATAGACTTTTCAGCCCATTTAGGCAGATATTTAAGAAGTGACTTTACCTGTTCACTATTTAACTCAACCTTATTTTCTTCTAAAATCTTCTTATTTATATTATCTGTTCCCAGTTCCAAAACTTCTATAGGTGTTCCCTTTGAACCCCAGAACTCCTTACAATCCGCCTTAGAAATAAATCTTGTAAACTGGTCAATATTCCAGTCAGGCTTTGGAACATTTATATTATTATCCTGTGCCAACGCCTTATTGACCCAAATTCCTCCCGGAATTGTATATGACGGGAGACCTCCCTGAAATCCATCATAATTAATGCTTTTCATAAGACTTTCATTGTATTTTTTATATGTTTCGTCATCCTTATAAACTGACAAATCTGCAACCAGCCCCTTCTTTATATCCCCGGTTACGTCTGTTGATGCCCATACATCCGGATATTTTCCATACTTTGCCTGAAAGTTTTCCATTTCCTGCTCCCATGACTGAGTGTTATACTGATCCGGATCACCAATTTTTGACCACACATTAATTTTTATTCCCGGATAAACCTCATTAAATTTCTTTGCCACTGCATAAAGCTGGGCTACATTTTGTGCCACAATTTTTGTAGGGTCTGAAAGCTTCTTACCTGCAGTGCTTTTAGGATTTCCGATGTCCTCATAATATTCACCATCACCGGACCATACCATTACGGAAACTTCTCCTTTGACTTTTTTATCCAGTCCTGTCGTAATCTGAATTTCATCAGTGTTATCCTGTCCACTATCCTCCACTTTTTTGCCTGAACAACCGCCTAGTAATGACATTCCTATAATTCCTGCCATTGCCAATATAAGCATTCTCTTACCTTTTCTCATAATTCCTCCTTATAAAATCAATTATACGATTTTTTTAACACTTATATGGTAATATGCCGGCATAAAAAAAAGCCCTAAAAAAATGCAAAATTTTTGCAAAATTTAGAGCCTTCTCTTATTCTCCTAAAACTAACTTTCCACCACAATATTCCTTATTTTTATAATCATACATTATCACAATATACTTTTCATTATTTCTAAAAGGAATATAAAATTTATCACCATGCCAGAAAATTTCTTCCCCATTGAAGTCACCCATTATTTTCTTTATGGTATCCAATTTAGGTGATACCATATTTTCTTTTATACATCCCTTAAGTATTGCATTTATCAGAGAATAAAGCTCTGAGCCGGTGCTGTCTCTGTCGTCCTGTACTTTTACAAATCCCTCTTCCCTTTCACCTGCATTATTGATTTCCACCATACTTTTTTGAAACTCTATTGCCCTGTTTTTTTCATTGATAAAAACATTAATTTCCTGAGAATTATCCTTTAACTTAATAATGTAGCTGTCACCATTGGTATAACCTGTTTTTTCAGTCCGGGTATCCATAGCATATTCCTTTATAATCTCATCTGTTATGGCACTGAACTTATTAAAATTCTTAACTTCTTTATAGCTACCGGTTATAATGCATTCACTGTTAAAAACCTTACGCTCTAAGCTGATGTCATTATCTAACTGTAAAAATGTGCTTCCAACCTTGTTAATTCTTGTTTTTTCTTCATGGGATGCATATATATTTATAGCTTCAACACCTGCTACCACTATTATCAGTGCTGCTAAGATTGTAACTATATTCGATATATTCTTTTTCATATATTTAACCTCATCAATCTAAATCATAAACAGGAAGTGTTACTGTAACAAGGCAGCCCTTACCTATGTCACTGGATATTTCTATTTCACCATTACTTAATTCAATAATCTTTTTACACAGTGCAAGACCTAAACCTGCCCCACCACTTTTTCGTGTTCGTGATTTGTCTACCATATAAAACGGTTCCATAACCTTCTTTACATCTTCCTTCGGAATCCCTATGCCATAATCCTGAATCTTTATTACAACCTTATTATTTTCCACAGACATACTTACATCCATTTCACCATTTTGCGTGGTAGCCTTAGCGCCATTATCTAAAATGTTATAAAAAACAGATTTAATTAAATCCTTATCAACCATAACATTTTTGTTTACAATCTTTTTATTTATCTTTATATTACTTTTTTCCAAAACAATTTGTTCCGATAATATTACTTCATCCAGAATATTGCCTATATCAACACATTCACCCTTCACGTTTTTTTCTTCTATTTGTGCTAATTCCATTAGCTTCCCTGACATTGTTTTTAACCTTAATGCCTCTTTATAAATATACCCTGAATATTCCTTTATCTGTTCTTCCGTAAGATTCTGCTTAATAGTCAGTATATCCGAAAATCCTAAAATTGCAGTCAGAGGAGTTTTCATTTCATGAGCCATGTTGTCAATAAATACCTGCCTGCTTTCTATCATTTCTTCCTTTGCCCTGTTATCATCTGCTATTTTTTCGGACATCTGATTAACATCTTTTGTAAGCTCTGTAATTTCATTATTCCCCTTTACCTCAAGCTGTCTTCCATAATCTCCGTCAGATATACTATGTATTCCCCATTGAAGTTTTTTTACAGGTCTAAGTAAAAATCTGATAGTTACTAAAAGAATAATTCCCGAAAGCAGGGAAAATACTATGGTAAGTACCTTCAGCCTGTCCCTTTGAGCAAAATAAGCCTCGTAAATATGTGTAATATCATACTCCGTGTCGCATTTTATTTTTCTGCCATAAATACTGTTTTCAGATTCCATTATAAGAAAATAATAATCACTTTTGTGTACTATTTCATATCCTGCATATCTTTCCTGTTTAATCATATTCTTATTAACTATGTCATCTGAGAAGTCATAGTTATTCATTATGTTTTCCCCGTCCATACTTAATTTCAACCCATAACCTAAATCCTCAAATCTTTCATAGGCGGCTTTATATGCCTCTAAAAATTCGTGGTCACTTAAAATCGATTTGGTTTTTTCCTGCATCTGTCGTTGCACTTCAACATTTACTGATGCCATAACATTTTCGTGGAACTTTTTGGAATTATTTATTTCTGCATCTATCTGATATTTATACTGGTTTCCAATTAGTAAAAGTCCCATTGCCAGTGTAAAAACCGTAACAATGAACATTGTCACTATAAATATTCTCTGCCATATCTTCATATGCCACTCCTATTGATTTAACTGTACAGGCAGTATCCTACCTTTGGAATAGTAACTAATTTTTCTTTTAATTTCATTTTCTTTCTTACCTGCTGCACATGGGTATCCACTGTTCTTGTTTCTCCCACAAAATCATATCCCCATATTTCTGCCATTAACCGCTCTTTCCTTATAACAATATCCTTATGCTTTAAGAAAAACACTAAAATATCAAACTCTTTTGGAGTAAGATTAATAATTTCATCATTACAGGTTACCTGATGTTTAGTAATATCTGCCTTAATATCGTGGTATTCAATTACATCCTCTTCATTATGATATCTTCTTAAAACCACTTCCACTCTGGCTAAAAGTTCCATTGCCTCAAAAGGTTTTAGTATGTAATCCTCCGCCCCTAACTTAAGTCCGTGAACCCTGTCCACTACATCCTGTTTTGCAGTTATAAATATAGTTGGAATTTTTAAGGGTTTTATATACTTCATTAAGGAGAAGCCGTCTATTCCCGGAAGCATAACATCTAAAAGAATAAGGGAATACTTATTATTTTCTATTTTTTCCTTTGCAGCTATTCCGTCATACACTTTATCGCAGGAATAATTTCCCATATCCAGCGTAACTTCTATCATTTTTGCAATACTTTCATCATCTTCAACTACCAGTATTTTGTTCATAGAGCCTCCTACAGTAAAAATTCAGACATTGCATAATTACTTACATCTATTCCCCTGTCTGTAAGCATTATCCTATTATCATTTTTCTTTAATAATCCCTGACTTATTAACTTATCTGCCACATTACCATAAACTGTCTCAAATTTTCTTCCAAATTTTTCTTCAAATTCATCCACAGATATTCCCTCCATCATTCTCAGTCCCAAAAACATAAATTCTTCCATCATATCTTTATTGCTAAGTTTCTGGATTTTTCCCTGAATCACAGTAAGAGGGTCTTCCTGAATATCCCATATATCATCCTGATAAATAGTCTCTCCCCAGAAATTTTCATTCTCCTCCAAATTGCCACCTGACATAACAGAAATGTACTGACTTAAATCTGCGATGTTGCTATATCTGGTATTTTTATATAACGATGCCGCCCCTAATCCAAATCCCAGATAATCCTTTCGTTTCCAATATCCTATATTATGCCTGCATTCATATCCCACCTTGCTGTAGTTAGATATTTCATATCTCATATAACCTGAATCCTTTAGGAATTTTCCGGTTTCATAGTACATTTCCCGCTCCGTATCCTCATCAGGTAATATGCTATATCCTGCATTCTCTGCTGCCTCCACCCTGTCATAAAGCGGGGTTTCCTCCTCCACAATAAGACTGTAAGCAGAAATATGTTCAGGATTTAAGTCTGTCACTTTTTTAAGAGTCTCTCTATAGCTTTCAATGCTTTGTCCCGGAAGTGCACTCATTATATCTACATTTATATTAGAAAATCCTGCCTCTCTGGCTAACTTATAACTTTCCAAAAACTTATCAAAATTGTGTATTCTTCCAATTGCCATAAGTTCATCATCATTAGCTGACTGCAAACCTATACTTATTCTGTTTATCCCTAAATCCTTATAGTATTTCAATTTATACTTATCAAGAGTTCCCGGGTTACATTCAATGGTAATTTCTGCATTCTCATCCACCACACAGTTTTGTCTTATGGCATCCATTATTTCTCCAATATATTTTCCTTCTAATATGGAAGGAGTACCTCCACCGATAAATATTGTATCGACAAGGTACCCTTCCATTCTATCCTTACTTAATTTAATTTCATTAATTAATGCAGAAACATACTCTCTTTTAGTTACCGAATCCCCTCTCATAGATAAAAAGTCACAATAATCGCACTTCTTAGCACAAAAGGGTATATGAACATATATTTCTAATTTATCCATAATTATAATTGCCTTTCTGTATAAGAGACCATTTTGATTTTCTTGTAATAAACTGATTTAGCGCCCCGGTGACCTTCGTAATACCCAATGGGGTGCAATCTGCTGTGGCGACTCCTCATAATCATTCGTCTTATAGTTCATTACTCCTCATCTAATTTCAAAACCGCCATAAATGCTGACTGTGGTATTTCCACATTTCCAACCTGGCGCATACGTTTCTTTCCTTCCTTCTGCTTTTCTAACAGCTTTTTCTTTCTTGAAATATCGCCACCATAACATTTAGCAAGCACGTCTTTTCTCATTGCCTTAACTGTTTCTCTTGCAATAACTTTACTTCCTACTGCTGCCTGAATCGGTACTTCAAAAAGCTGTCTTGGAATTTCATTCTTCAGTTTCTCGCACATTTTTCTGCCACGCTCATATGCTGAAGCCTCCGGAACTATAAAGGATAGTGCATCCACCTCTTCCTTATTTATAAGAATGTCAAGCTTAACTAACTTAGCTGTTTCATATCCTTTTAATTCATAATCGAATGAGGCATACCCTCTTGAGCGGGATTTTAATGCATCAAAGAAATCATATATTATTTCATTTAACGGAATATCATATTTAAGAAGTGCTCTTGAACCTTCCACATACTCCATTCCTATATATCGTCCACGTCTTTGCTGACACAATTCCATAATAGAGCCTATAAACTCTGTAGTTACCATTATTTCGGCACTTACAATAGGTTCCTCCATATGTTCTATTTCACTTGGATCCGGCAAATTAGTTGGGTTGGTAAGTTCTATTAACTCCCCATTTTCCTTGTATACCTTATAAATAACTGACGGTGCCGTAGTTACCAAATCAAGTCCGTATTCCCTCTCTAGTCTCTCCTGAACAATTTCAAGATGAAGAAGTCCTAAGAATCCGCATCTGAAACCAAATCCTAAGGCTATTGATGTTTCCGGTTCGTATTTAAGGGATGCATCATTTAGCTGAAGTTTTTCCAAAGCATCTCTTAAATCAGGATATTTGGCTCCATCTGCCGGATATACACCACAGTAAACCATTGAATTAACTTCCTTATATCCCGGAAGTGGCTCATCACATGGTCTGTCTGCATCAGTTACGGTATCACCAACCTTGGTATCACGGACATTTTTTATACTTGCCGTAATATATCCAACCATTCCTGCTGATAATTCATCACAGGCTATAAACTGACCTGCTCCAAAATATCCTACTTCCACAACATTTGCCTTGGCTCCTGTTGCCATCATTTTTATATTCATTCCCGGCTTTACGGTACCCTCTTTTATTCGGCAAAATACAATGACTCCCTTGTATGAATCATATAAGCTGTCAAAAATAAGTGCTTTAAGAGGAGCCTCCGGATTTCCCTCCGGTGCCGGAATATTCTTAACAATTGCCTCTAAAACCTCACCACAGTTAAGTCCTGTTTTGGCTGAAATAAGTGGTGCATCTTCTGCATCAAGTCCTATAACATCCTCTATTTCCGCCTTTACCCTATCCGGGTCAGCTGATGGAAGGTCAATTTTGTTTATTACCGGAAAAACCTCTAGGTCATGGTCTAATGCAAGATAAACATTTGCCAGAGTCTGTGCTTCCACACCCTGTGCCGCATCAACTACCAATACTGCACCATCACAGGCTGCTAAGCTTCGTGATACCTCGTAATTAAAATCCACATGGCCCGGTGTATCAATAAGATTAAAAATATATTCCTCACCGTCTTTAGCCTTATAAACAGTACGAACTGCCTGAGATTTTATTGTTATTCCACGTTCTCTTTCTAAGTCCATATTATCAAGAACCTGAGCCTGCATTTCCCTGTTTGTAAGAAGCCCTGTCATCTCTATTATACGGTCTGCCAAAGTAGATTTTCCGTGATCAATATGAGCAATAATGCAAAAATTTCTTATTTTACTCTGATCTATATGCGACATATTTTCCTCCATCTCTTGTTTATTTTGCTGTTAAACTGACTTTACCTTTATGTGAAATTATTACGTCAGATTATCTAATACATATTGATATATTTTCTGGCTGGTGTCCTTGTCCTGCCAATTTGCACACATTTTTGAGGCAATATCCTTATCAGGAGTTGCAATATTAAGTTCAATTAATGTACTGTCTCCTTCTTTTACCTGACAATGTACAATATAATCTCCATTTGCAGCCCTGTAATAATCCGAAACAGTTCCTGCCTCATTTCTTAATTCATATTTATTCTCAATAAGGAACATATCCACATCATCAACTATCTGGTTGGGGATTTTATTCTCAAAAAACTTAAGACTTTCCCTTCCCTCGGAAGTTAAATGATAATAAGATGTATTTCTATTAACATTTAAAAACACAAATCCGTTTTCTATTAACTCATTAATGGAACGCTGAACGGAAAAATAAGTTGTGTACTCATTCTCCAGAAAGAACTGGGCAATCTGGGTATTAGTCAGTGGGAAATCCACCTTATTAAGCATATGCATTATAATTAATTTATATAAAGTTTCCGGTTCTAATGCCATTTCTAACTCCTTGTTATTTCTTCAATCAAATCAAGAATTTCATCTTTTCCCTGCTTTGTCTGAGCCGAAAATGGTAGTATCTTTGTTCCACCTACTACGTTTAAGCCTGTCCTTATCATTTTAACATGCTTTTGTATCTGGCTTCTCTTTATTTTGTCAAGCTTTGTTGCAATTATTATTGGTTCATATCCATTGGCTAATATCCACTGGTACATATTTATGTCATTAGCTGACGGCTCGTGTCTTATATCTATTAAAAGAAAAACTGCTTTTAACATATCCGAAGTATGAAGATAGTTTTCTATCATTACACCCCATTTTTCCTTTACTTCCTTTGACACACTGGCATACCCGTACCCCGGTAAATCCACAAAATACATTTCCTCATTAACATTATAGAAATTAATTGTCTGTGTTTTTCCCGGCTGGGATGATGTTCTTGCTAATGCCTTCCTATTTACAAGACTGTTTATCAGTGATGATTTTCCTACATTTGACTTACCTGCAAAGGCAATCTCCGGCATATTATTTTGTGGCAGAGGACTTGTAATTCCACATACCGTCTCTAAACTAACATTTTTTATAACCATATATTTACCTGCTCAGAGCCTCCTTAATAACTTCACTCATATGACTTACATATACAATTTTCAGACCTGAAGTTATTTCCTCTGAAATCTCCTTTACCATAGGTTCATTCTTTTTAGGGACTAAAACCTTCTTAATACCTGCATTTTTAGCAGCCAAAAGCTTCTCTTTTAATCCTCCTATTGGCATAACATTTCCACGAAGATTAATTTCTCCTGTCATTGCCACCTTACATTTTACCTTAATACCTGACACAGCTGACAAAATAGCCGTTGCCATGGTAATTCCGGCTGATGGTCCATCCTTTGGCACTGCCCCTTCCGGAACGTGAATATGTATATCATTCTCACTAAAGAATTCCTTATCCACACCATAATCCGCTGCAATACTTCTAACATAGCTCAGTGCAATTACAGCAGACTCCTTCATAACATCACCAAGCTGTCCCGTAAGCTTAAGTTCTCCCTTTCCCGGCATTGTATTTACCTCTATCTGAAGGGTAGTTCCACCTACAGCCGTCCAGGCAAGACCTCTTACTATTCCTATATCATCTGACTCATTTGCCAAATCTTCATCGAATTTCTTTCTTCCAAGATATTTTTCAATATTTTTTGATGTAACCTTTAAATGCTTTTTATTATTTTGAACTATATCTCTTGCTGCTTTTCTGCATATTTCTTCCAGTTCCCTTTGTAGCTGTCTTACACCGGCTTCCCTTGTGTAAAATCTTATAATACTGTTTATTGCCTCATCTGTTATGGAAAGATTTGATCTTTTTATTCCATTTTTCTCATATGCCTTCTTAATCAGATGTTCTTTTGCAATGTGGAACTTCTCGTTTTCAGTATAACCTTCAACTTCAATCATTTCCATTCTGTCAATTAAAGGCTCCGGTATGGTATTTATATCATTTGCCGTGGCAATAAATAATACCTTTGACAAATCAAGGGGAACTTCCAAATAATTATCCATAAAGGATGAATTTTGTTCTGAATCCATAACCTCAAGAAGGGCTGAAGCCGGATCTCCGTGATAACCTCTTCCCATTTTGTCTATTTCGTCAAACAGCATTAATGGATTAGCACTGCCTGCCATTTTAAGTCCCTTTGCTATTCTTCCCGGCATTGCTCCCACATATGTTTTTCTGTGTCCTCTGATTTCCGATTCATCGTCCACGCCACCTAAGCTTATTCTAACATATTTTTTGTTTAAAGCTTCTGCAATTGAGTGAGCTATAGATGTTTTTCCTGTTCCCGGAGGTCCTATAAGACAAATAATGGGACTTGTGCCTTTAGCTTCCGTTAAATTTCTCACTGCCAAAAACTCCAGAACTCTTTCTTTTACTTTTTTAAGTCCGTAATGATCTCTGTCTAAGATTTCCTGTGCATTAGTCAAATCAGGGTTTTCCACTGTCTGATTATTCCAAGGCATATCCAGCATTGTGTCAATGTATGTTCTTATTACATTAGCTTCCGGTGCATTTCCACCAAACATTCTGTACCTTGAAAGTTCCTTCATTAACTTTTCCTTCACTTCATCAGATGCGTTAAGCTTCTCTATTTTTCCCTGCAATTCATCTGCATCTGCCGAGAAATCCTCCCCTAATTCTTCTTTTATAACCTGAATCTGTTCTCTTAAAATATGTTCACGCTGACTTTTGTCAAGTCTCTCTTTAACCTTCTCAATTATATCAGCTCTTATTTGTCCGATTTCGTTTTCTTTTCTTAAAAATGACATAACTGTCTCAAATTTAGACACTAAGTCATTTTTTTCCAAATATTCCTGCTTTACTCTAAAATCTACTTTTATTCTTAAAAGTAACTGTTCCATAAGAGTTGACAGATTATTTATTCTCATAACATTTCTTATTCCCTGTTCCGTCAGCCCATGGTTTGTTGCATCATATTTTCTTATGGTTTCTTTTAATTCTCTTACAAAGGCCTCTTCCTCGTTTTCAGATAAAAGATTTTCTTCCTGTGGAATTTCCTTTATATCTCCCTCAAAATATTTCCCATCTTCATATAATGTGAGAATTTCAGCTTTATTCTTTGCCTCTACCATTACACTTGTAATTCCATCCGGCAATTTATTAAGTTGCTTTATTAATACAACAGTACCTATTTTGTATATTCCATCAAAACCCGGTGTTGATTCCACCGGGTCTTTCTGTGCTGTAACAAACAATCGCTGTCCCTGCATCATAGCAGCATTTGCGGCAGCAATTGATGATTTTCTACTAATGTCAAAATGAACTGTCGTTCCCGGCAATATAGTAAGCCCCCTAAGAGGTATAACCGGTATTTTAAAAGTATTTTCTGACATATTTTCTCCTTGATACCTATGCGGTTTTTCCGCTTTTTTTCTTTGTTTTAGGTTTAGTTCCTGAAGGTGCGTACTTTATTTCTGCATCTGCTAATCCATTTACAACATCTTCGTTGACTATACATTCTTCAATGGTGTCATCAGATGGTGTTTCATACATTATATCCATTACCGCATCTTCCATAATGGCTCTAAGTCCTCTTGCTCCTGTCTTTCTTTCCACTGCAAGCTTAGCTATGGCATGTATTGCCTCATCTGTAAATGTAAGCTTAACTCCATCTAATTCAAATAATTTCTTATACTGCTTTACCAATGCATTCTTTGGCTCTGTAAGTATTCTCTCTAATGCCTTTTCATCTAAGAAATCCAATGAAACCGTAACAGGAACTCGTCCTATAAATTCCGGAATAATTCCAAATTTAGTTAAATCTTCCGGCATAACCTGCTTGAATAATTCATCTGTCTTGTGGTCATTTTTTTCACGAACCGGTGAATTAAATCCAATTGCACTTTTATCTAATCTCTTTTCTATAATCTTATCTAATCCGTCAAAAGCTCCACCACAAATAAATAAAATATTTGTAGTATTAATAGGTATAAGTTCCTGCTGAGGATGCTTTCTTCCACCCTGTGGTGGCACGCTGGCATCTGTTCCCTCTAATATTTTAAGTAATGCCTGCTGTACACCTTCACCTGAAACATCTCTTGTGACAGAAACATTTTCTGATTTTTTTGTAATTTTATCTATTTCATCAATATATATAATTCCATGCTCAGCCTTTTCAATATCATAATCAGCTGCCTGAATTAATTTAAGCAAAATATTTTCAACATCTTCACCAACATATCCTGCCTCTGTAAGAGTTGTAGCATCTGCAATGGCAAATGGAACATTTAATATCTTTGCTAATGTCTGAGCTAAATATGTCTTTCCAGAACCTGTAGGTCCTAACAAAAGAATATTGGATTTCTGCAGTTCAACATCTAATTCCTTGTCTGATAAAACACGTTTGTAGTGATTATATACTGAAACTGCCAAAACCTTTTTTGCCTCATCCTGACCTATAACATACTGATCCAAAAATTCTTTAATTTCCTTTGGTTTTAAAAGATTTATCTCCTGTGTAGCACCGGATTCCTCTTCATGGTACATTTCTTCCACGATTCCTGCACATATTTCAACGCATTCATCACAAATATACACACCTTCCGGTCCGGCAATAAGTCTTCTTGTCTGACTCTCCGGCTTACCGCAAAATGAACAATATAATTTCTCATCAATAATTTTTTTATTTGCCATGTTTACCTCACTGTTTTGACATAAAATCCAAGTTAAGGCACCACAATTGCGGTGCCTTATTCTTATCTTTATCTTTCTTTGATTACATTGTCAATCAAACCGTACTCTTTTGCTTCATCAGCGCTTAACCAATTATCTCTGTCTGTATCTTTTTCAACAACTTCAACCGGCTTTCCTGAATTAGCTGCAAGAATTTCGTTTAATTTCTTTTTAGTCTTCAAAATATGCTCTGCTGCTATCTGAATCTCTGTAGCCTGACCCTGTGCTCCGCCTAATGGCTGATGAATCATAATTTCAGCATTTGGAAGGGCATATCTCTTTCCCTTAGCTCCGCTGGATAAAAGGAACGCACCCATACTTGCCGCCATGCCAATGCATGTAGTTGATACATCACACTTAACGTAATTCATTGTATCATATATTGCCATTCCTGCTGTAACAGAACCTCCCGGACTGTTGATATACATATGAATATCCTTGCCCGGATCCTCTGACTCTAAGAATAATAACTGTGCAACAACTGTAGAAGCCACTGCATCATTTATTTCCTCTCCTAAAAAGATAATTCTATCCTTTAATAATCTTGAATAAATATCATATGAGCGTTCACCTCTGGAATTCTGCTCTATGACATAAGGTACTAATGCCATTGCTATACCTCCTGCTTAATAATTAAATTATTTAGCCTCATCTACAACAAATTTAGCTGCTTTTCTTGCACAAATATCTTTCTTAAGATTTTCCTTGTCGCTATCTGTTAATAAACCTTTAAGCTTGTCAGCTTCCATGTTGTATCTTCCGGCCATTTCCTTGATTTCTTCTTCAACTTCTTCTTCTGTAGCTTCAATGTTTTCAGCCTTAACAACTGCTTCTAAAACAAGGCTTGATTCAACTCTTGCCTGTGCCTGTGGCTTAACCTGTTCCTTCATCTGGTCAACTGTTGCACCTGTAAACTGTAAATACTGTTCAAATGAAATTCCCTGCATAGCAATATTCTGTGCAAATTCTTCAAGCATCTGTTCAGCCTGTGCTTCAACCATCTTTTCAGGTATATCCATTTCTGCATCATTTACGATAGCTTCAATAACCTTGCTTTCCTTTTCAGCTTCAGCTTCTTTTTCTTTCTTTTCTGTAAGATTCTTCTTAATATCTTCCTTGTATTCATCTAAGGTATCAAATTCTGAAACATCCTGAGCGAAATCATCATCTAATTCAGGATATTCCTTAACTTTGATTTCCTTAATTGTTACCTTAAACATAGCAGGCTTTCCTGCAAGTTCTTTTGCCTGATAGTTTTCAGGGAATGTAACATTAACTTCAACTTCTTCTCCAACTTTCTTTCCAATAAGCTGTTCTTCAAATGTGTCAATAAATGAATGTGAGCCAATTGTTAAAGGATAATCTTCTCCCTTGCCACCTTCAAATGCAACTCCATCAACAAATCCTTCAAAGTCGATTGTTGTCTGGTCTCCGTCTTCAACAGCCTTATCATCTGCTGCTACAAGTCTTGCATTCTGCTCTTTAACCTTATCAAGCTCTTCTGCTACTTCTTCATCTGTTACTGTAACATCAGCCTTTTCAACCTTGATTCCTTTGTACTTACCAAGCTTAACTTCCGGCTTTGTTGTAACTTCTGCTTCAAATATGAAAGGCTTGCCTTTTTCAATCTGAGTAACGTTAATTTCCGGACGTGCAACAATTTCTAATCCTGATTCTTCTGCTGCCTGTGCATAAGCTCCTGAAATAAGTTCATTAGCTGCATCCTCGTAAAATACTGCTGCACCATACATCTTTTCAACCATAGCATATGGTACTTTTCCTTTTCTAAATCCCGGAATGTTAAATTTATTCTTATTTTTCTGATAAGCTTTCTGAATAGCTTTATCAAATTTTGAAGCCTCTACCTCGATTGTAAGTTTTGCTGTGTTATTCTCTAACTTTTCTACCTGTAAACTCATTATTCTTCCTCCTTGAGATTTAACCGGGTGTGAGCTCCACCCATAATTATCCATTCTTAAAATTTATTTTTTAACATAACATAAGGGCATAATATCCCCTGACACAGAAAAACATTATATCACGAAAATCCCCCTATGTCACTAAGTTTTTTTGAACAATTCAGCCAAGCATAAAATAAACAAAAGGCAAAAGGCTGCTTGCAGCCAATTTTGCTTTTTGTTTATTTTATATTTGCTGAATCAACGAAGCGAGAAGAAGCAAAGCGTATTCGAGCTTAGGTGATTCAGGCTTGGCTGAATTGACCTTTTATGCTTATTTTATCTGTCAAACTGTATTGCAGCTGCCACCTGTCCTGCTGTCTCCTCATCCACCAACACGCTTATTAGTTCAAGTCCCATTTCCAATGCCACTCCAAGTCCTTTTCCCGTAACAAAATTCTTGTCTGTTACAACTCTGCCACCATAATTTTTACAATCCATCTTATCTTCAAAACCCGGATAGCTTGTTGCATTTACATCCTTTAACAAACCAAGTTGTCCATAAATACTTGGTGCTGCACATATAGCTGCAAGCCATTTACCCTGTCTGTTATATTCAACTATATTATCTGTCAGTTTCTTACAGGCTGCAAGATTAGGTGTCCCCGGTATTCCTCCCGGAAGGAAAATGCAATCTCCTTTTTCAAAATCTATCTCGTTAATGTTTTTGTCAGCAAAAAGTTTAATCTTATGGGAGCTTTCCACTAACAAATCATCCTTAACGGAAACCGTAACAACATTTAATTTCTTTGTTCTTCTTAACAAATCAATTACCATCAAAGCTTCCACTTCTTCCATTCCATCTGCCAAAAATGCATATACTGTCTTCATTATCCACTATTCCTCCTAACATATGAATTCAAAAACAAGTATAACATACACCTGCCGTGTGTCAAAGTTATAAAGAATTTTTAACAAATTTATTATTTGCCGTAAGGTTTATTAACTTTTGTGTTACAATATCAGTATACAAATTAGTACAAGGAGGTCTTTATTTATGAAGCCAATGGAAATTGAGAGAAAATATCTTCCCCTTGATTTGCCTGCAAATTTAAACGACTACAAATGTCATAAAATAGAACAGGCATATTTAAATACTGCCCCTGTAGTCCGCATCAGGAAGCAGGATGATGAGTACTTTCTAACTTATAAAGGTGGTGGCATGATGGCAAGGGAAGAATATAATCTTCCTTTAAATGAAAAGAGTTATTACCACCTCCGGGAAAAAGCCGATGGCAATATCATAACTAAAACACGTTTTCTTATACCTTTAGAAGACGGTCACACTGCTGAACTTGATATATTTGAGGGAAAATTTGCAGGTATGCTGCTAGTTGAGGTTGAGTTTAGTTCCATTGAAGATGCTAACTCCTTTGTTCCTCCTAAATGGTTTGGAAAAGATGTGACAAATGACGGACACTATCACAATAGCTATCTTTCAAAAATAGGTTAATCTAAGTTTAAAAATAAAAATATTATCTCTCTAAGCATCAATATAATGTTTCATTTCGTTAGGTCTTAGTGAGAATTTTCCCCTTATCCAAATTTACATCTATTTCAACTACGTCATAATATAATAATTATTTTTTATATACTCTAATGTCTGAAGCTCAAGCTAAATCAAACATTTTCTCAAAGCTTCGGTATTTCCCCCAAAACTAACAGGTTGTTATATTTTCTATTATGCTAGTGCAAATATAACAACCTGTAATTTATTAGTATATATCACATGTAAATTTTATTTTTTTTCATATAATGTGATGAACCCCATCAAAATATACATAACCGTTAGAAAATTAAGTATTCCTAACTCATCATATGTATCCCCTACAATAACATTAACTCCTACCAGAAATGCTCTTATAAAAAAGAACAATAGGTAGTAAATAATCACTGACAAAATGATAAATGTAACTTTTCTCACTTGCAAAAACTCCTTTTTCTATTTAAAGTAAACAAAAACCTGCGGTGGATTTGTCAAATATTGAAATTTTTTAATTATACCTGCAGATAAACTAATAGAACCACTTGTTGGCAATGACAACGAGGGATTAACAGCTAATGCTGCTTGTTGATGATAATATTCACCATTATTAATAAAAAATATATTCAATCATATTATATAATGAGCAAATCCCAATTCACTTTTCTTATTTGTGACCTTTTATACATTTTTCTATCATAAACACTTATATAACCGCTTATTTATTTCCAAAATACCACCATTTCTTCTATTCTGTAAAAAATTTCCGGCACCTTCCTGCTTATACTACTCCATGTCGGTGAAATACATAAAAGTACATTTATCATAACTGTTGCCACTGTCAATATTCCAACAAGAACTAAAATATACTTTGTAATTTTTCTGTTTCTTCCCCTGTCATACATGTCAAACACAATGTAAATAACAGGAATAAAGAATAACCATGCAAAGTCAACGGAATATCTCAGGGATGTTCCGCCCATTGCTGTGGTAACATAACACATTAAAATTCCCACAATCACTGATAACATAACAAAAGCTTTATGTCCCATATCCTTTATTCCACGCTTCATGGACCATCCAAGAAGAATAACTGTCCACATTATAGGTTGAGCAAGAACTCCCATATAGCTCATTCCGTAATAATATCCCAAATAATTGCTGCTTTCTGATACTGCATTTACATAAGGGAACGTTGCACTGATAGTAGGTGGAATAAGTAATGCCCTTGCAATCATTAACGGAATCTTTCCAAAATCCGTCATGCCATAATATCCCGTGTCAAAAACCGTAAGCTGATACTTTGCTCCAAACTCAAAAGGCGAATCAAATCTTATGTAGTTGTAATACATAAGTCCCAAACCTACAACAACATAAGGTACAATAATGGCTAATATGGCTGTTATATTGCTTTTTGAGAAAACACAGCTTAAATATGTCTTTATCTTATTATTTCCACTTGCAACATATCCGCCTTTTTTAGCAAGCCCATTTAACATAAGACATGCTGCCACAAAACTTACAAGAATAAAATTAGGTCTGCATCCAACTGACAACGCCATAAAAGCTGCCCCTGCGCAAAGGCTTCCCACTGTCATTTTTTTGTTATCAAAAGCCCTCACTATAAAATTAAGTCCTGCCAATGCACAAGCTAACGCCGAGGCAGCTGCTATTTCATAGAATTTACTTCCGTTTATACAAAACAGAACCATTGACACATTTGTAAAACCTAGTATTGCAGCCATAACCACCCACAGGTTAAGTCTTTTTTTGTACTGACTTGCTATGGCATAAACTAACGCCGCCATAAGCATTTCTATAATCACTACTAGCAAAAGTGCTAAAATTTTTGTTTTAAGCATATGCCCTGTTACCAGATAATAGGGAAGGTAGAACACAAGTGCAGGCACTATTCCAAAGTAGCAATAATATTTTCCGTTATAAAATGCCCTGTCCCACTTATATGTTAATCCATCACGCTGACTACAGTCATAAGGATTTTGGAGTTTTTGTAGTTCCTTAATGTCCCGCATTTCCTGAATCTCCGTTTCCGGATTAAGACTATTAAGGTCAACCTTTCCTTTAGTTATTGCCAATGTAAGTTCCTGATACGGGTCCTGTGTATCCTGAAAATTAATACTCTGGATTTTTCCATTTTCGTTAAACTGTAAATTCCCGGCAATTGACAAAAATACCGTAAATACAATTTCCACTACAACCAGTCCCATAATTGCAGCAAACTGTCGGTTTGAATTTCTGTTAAACTGCAAACATCCTTTTCCTCTTGTAAAATATATTACAAATCCCATAAAGCATATTGCAGCAACCAAAAGTACCCTGAAAATATCAAATGAAAATTTTGCCGGGTAATTCAGTTTAACCTGAATTGAATTTATTTCACTGTTTAAATCTGTCTTTAATTCAATTTTCAGATTACGACACTTTCCGGCAAAATGAGGGTGCATATGTCCCGTGGATTTCATTGACGGCACAATTACACTTTCATCACCACTTTCAGTATATTTATTTACAGCTTCATCAGAATAGTAAACCTTACATTCTATTGCCTTGTCGTTAGAATCCGGTATAACGTCTATATTATTTACTTTAGCATCAACGCCCTGCATTTCCAATGTGTATATATTTTTTTCAGTGGATGCAGATTTGGTAATGCTTCCGTATAACTCAGGGCTTAAATACCCATCTGACTTTACCTCAGAAGTCTTAATATCCGCAGACACGGTCATTTTATCACTTCTGGTATTTTCAAAACTATTAAAGTTAAAAGTAAATACTTCCAACACTAAAGCAATTAAAACCGCTATTATAGCTGAACAAATATATTTGTTATAGGACAAATATATTTTCTTTTTAAAGAATAATGTAAGTAAAATTATTGGAACCACTATTCCCACTACAAACATAAGATACTGCATCTTTACCTCCTACTGCTCCTTTGTTTCATGGTACTCTTTATCTGTGTTTACATTCCATACATTTGTTTTATCATGTATGCCATTAATAATATCCTTAACCGCCTCAAAGGAAGTAACCATAGAATGATCCATGTTGTTGTATCTGTGCTGTCCGTTTCTTCCTACGCAGAATAAATTATCAAAAGTATTTAAATAATCAATTATCTTATCCATGTTATCATATCCGTCAAAATATGCAGGATATGCCTTCTGTATGCGCTCTCTGTGAGAATCAATAACGTCATTTCTGTCAATTACGTCCATTGAAACCAATTCATTAATTGCCATGTTAATGCATTCCTCGTCACTCATGTTCCAGAATTCATCCCCTTCTCTGCAAAAATACTCAAGACCAATCCATACGTTTTCGTCAGGCTTTTCTACCATATATGGTGACCAGTTATTAAAAATCTGTATTCTTCCAAGCTTTACCCCTGTGTCCTGAACATATATCCAACAGTCCGGCACAATGTTGTTTAATGTTTTAATCTTTGTTTCATTCTTAAGATTTAATTTGTTAAGCAAAAGACCTACAGTTACAAAGTCCCTAAAAGGAAGGTCTGCTGCTGATGTTGCAACAATATCCGGAATATCGCTTCCTTTAATTCCTGCAATTAAATCATTAACAGGCATAGAAGACATAAATATGTCTCCCTCATAAACCTTCTCCTGTCCATTTTCTAAACAAACAACGTTTTTTATTTTTCCATTTTCAGTGTTTAAATACTTAACTTCACTATTTTTTACAATAGTTCCACCCATTTTTACAATGTCATCTGCCACAGCCTCCCAAAGCTGTCCCGGTCCGAATTTAGGATAAACATACTCCTCAATCAGTGATGTTTCCACTTCTCCGTCATTTTTCTTTGGAAGAATTTTCTTAAATACATCCTTAATAACGGCTGTTATGGATAGTCCCTTTACACGCTGTGCTCCCCAGTCAGCTGATATTTCCCTTGGATGTCTTCCCCATAATTTTTCTGTGTACCCTTCAAAAAACATTGAATATAACACACGTCCAAATCTGTTTATATAGAAATTCTCCAAATTATCTTCCGGTAGTTTTCTAAATACTGAATGAAGGTAGCTAAAACCTGCCTTAATTGTAGTCCCAAATCCCATGTTCTTTAAGGTACTCCATTTTAAAGAAATCGGATAGTCAAAGAAATGCTTTGAATAATAAATTCTTGACACTCTGTTTCTTACAAGCATTACCCTGTCTTCTTTTTCAGGATCAGGTCCCTTGTCAGCTAAAGTTTTCTCTCTGCCTAACACCTTATCATCAAATGACGGTGCTCCCTGAGTAGGCATTATGTTCTGCCACCACTCATTTACCCTATCGTCCTTCGAGAAAAATCTATGTCCCCCTATATCCATTCGGTTGCCCTTATAACGTACAGTCTGGGATATTCCACCTATTCTATCGCTTTTTTCTAATATAACAACCTCATATCCACCTTTTTTCAGTAGTTCATAACCGGCTGTAAGGCCTGCCGGTCCCGCCCCAATAATCACAATCCTCTTCATTTTTTCTCCCTTGTTTCTCTTTCAAATTTCAGATTTCCATTATAGCAAATAAATTATGTCGATAAAAGAGGTATAATAAACAAAAAAGTTATCCCTTTTTGAACTATATTTCATAAAGAGACAACTACTTTTTAATTTTAAATGCGGGTGACAGGACTTGAACCTGCACGGTTGCCCACTAGAACCTAAATCTAGCGCGTCTGCCAATTCCGCCACACCCGCAGCTATTTAATTTTCCGCTTTTATACAAACACTTACCATATGTTTGCCTTAGCAATAAAAAAGTGTAGGCACGAACCTACACTTAGTGAGCCACTGGGGAATCGAACCCCAGACAACTTGATTAAAAGTCAAGTGCTCTACCATCTGAGCTAGTGGCCCATATTAATTTTATAAGTTATTACTAACCCTTTAACTGGGCTAGCTGGATTCGAACCAGCGAATGCAGGAGTCAAAGTCCTGTGCCTTACCGCTTGGCGATAGCCCATTGTG
>NZ_HF991841.1:10225-20580 GCF_000432355.1 Eubacterium sp. CAG:161 | reverse complement strand
CGTGGAGTTTGTACAATAAACATACCGTCTCCACATGTGTGGTCCCCAAGTAAAGAACACATATTAGTAGGGGCGTCACAGGATAAAGAACAAACATTTTTTACTTCTAGTTCTTCCAGATTACTCATATCCAGTCCTCCTAGTTAAATGTTTATTTTATTTACATGTTACCTCAACATCGCTCATTCCTTTCAGAACAAATGTTAGTTTATATGGTTCTATTGTACCATCATCGAGCACCGTGCCTACTATAACTTTTTTTACAATGCTCTCAAAAACAACTCTGTCAAATTCATCAAATACTTTTGCATCTTTTATATTATTACGAATTTCACACATTCGGTTTTTAATAGTTTTTTGATTCAAATTATTATCTGTTAGCATTCTCTTTTCATTTTTTAACTTTGAAATATTGTATGACAACTCTTCATATTTTTTATTGTAGGCTTCTTCATTAATTTTATCATCCAACATCATATCGGTCAATTTATTACGTTTATCCTCTTGCTTTGCCAACGATTTATCTATGCGTTTTAACTTATTTACACAGTCATCACTGTTTAAAGATTCTTCAATAGTTGCCAACAAATTGTCTAATACATCATCAAAATTATCTGCCATTAAACTCATCATCTCTAAAAAAGAATTTTCTATTATTGACTCATCAATTGCCCTACTATGCTCACACGCTGCTATTCCATTTCTTATTTGATTTGAACATTTCCATACTGGTTTTAATGTACTTCTTGATTGATGATGTATTCTTCTTGTATAAATTTCTCCACAAAAACCACATTCGCACATACTACTGAGAGCATACATTTTATTATTTCTTATACGTATTACAGGGTCATTATTTACCGCACTTCTGTATCTACCTTTTCTTATTTCCTGTGCTCTATCCCAAACCTCTCTTGATACTATAGGCTCATGATGATTCTCAATATAAAATTTGTCTTCTTCACCTCTGTTTTCCAGACGTCTTTTTGAGATTGGATCAACAGTATATGTCTTTCCTAATAACAAATCTCCTTTATACTTTTCATTTTTTATTATTCCTATTACACCACTATCAGTCCATTTACAAACTCCTTTTTTATTCAATCTGCATTGTCTTTTTAGTTCTTTGGCAATTGATATTCCTCCCATACCTGACAAATATAAATCAAATATAAGCCGCACTGTTTCAGCTTCCTCTTCATTAACTGTAATAGACTTGTCTTCTTTATGATAATCATATCCAAGGCAACCATTAAATCCCATTAATTCTCCACGCCTCATCTTCATCTTGACTCCCATTTTTACATTAGCCGATAAGGATTCCACCTCATTCTGAGCAAGCGTTGATAATAAAGCTAATTGCATCTCGCTTTCCATCGTTGAAGTATTTATATTTTCTTTTTCAAAAATAACTGTGACGCCTTTACTTTTAAGCATTCTAACATATTGTATGGTATCAACTAAATTTCTTGAAAATCTTGATATTGATTTTGTAAGTATAATATCTATTTTTCCATTCATACAATCGTTAATCATTCTCAAAAAATCATCTCGTTTTTTTGTTTTAGTTCCTGTAATTCCCTCATCAGCATAAATGCCAACTAAAATCCATTCTTTACTTTGAGATATTTTTTCTTGATAATATTGCTTTTGTGACGTAAAACTATTTAGCTGTTCTTCATCATCTGTGCTTACCCTAACATAAGCCGCCACTCTTTTCCTATTAAATTCAAGTGCGTTTCCTTCAAATTTTCTATCTCTAATAACAGGTTCATCACTTGCTTTAATAACCTTGACATCCATTTTTGTGATCTCCTTTTTGTAATTTTCTTAAGTATATATATAAACTTAAATATGAACAAACCTACAGAAAAGCCAACATAAAATGTCGGCTCTTCTTTAAAAACTTACTATGTCATACTCATTCATCAGTTTTCTCTTAATTCTTGAATATTCATCCATTGAAATGTATTCTTTTCTCATTATCCATCCTAAAACAGCCAGTTTTTTTGTTAACTCTAGTTCTTTTGATTTTTCATTATGTTGAATCTCCATTACATATCAACTCCAAGCTGTTTTATTATTGCGTCATTCACCTTTTTCATGACTTCTGATGTTTTTGGAATATGCCCAACTTTACTTATTATTTTCTTTTTTGCCACAACTGTAATTTGTTCTACTAACAATAATGATTCTTCTTCAAAGTATCCTTTCACATCCTTTGGTGTAACCAATATGTGTGTTATAATTTTTTTCTTTGCTACTCTGCTTGTGCAAGGACAAACTGATAATGTATTTGAATATTTATTATTTTTATTATTGCTTACTACTACACACGGACGAACACCTGACTGTATCGAAGTTTTCGGATGTTGACCTAAATCCACATATATAACATCTCCTCTAATAATTTTCTTCATACCTTTTTTCTCCTATCTCTTGAGCTGTAAATTTAATTTTCCTTCGTCAACTGTTATTATCTGCCCTCCTGCCTGAATAACTTTTCCTATTTTCTGATAGGCATCTTCTATATTTTGTGAAATTGCCGCCATATTGCATACTAAAATTCCGTCTGCTTTTTCGTTTTGTATTTCTCTTACCATTTTATTAAAGTGCGTATTTACAACACTGCAGCCCATAATGTTTTTGTGCATAATCTTAACAATTCTCAAGTTATGTGCCTTAGCATATTCACTAATGTAACTAAGCTGTTTTTCTTCTTTCCAATCCACATTTTTATCTGTTGCATTTGCTACAGATAAGTATGCAATCACATTTATACTTTTCTTTCTTTTACACATTGTTTCCTCCTATTAATTTGGTATTTCCTTTATCATTTGTACAAACTGCTGACTGAAATATGTCCTCATTTCCGGTGAAAGTTTTCTTAATTCTTCATCAACAGATATGTTTGATCGTTTCTTTTGTATAGAAAGAATTGTATTTGCATCCGTATCTAATTCCGTTACCAATGCATATAACAAATCTATGCTAATTCTTCTGGTTCCCTCTTCCACTTGCGTAATGTGAGAAACACTTTTTCCAACAGCTTCGCTAAGCTCATCTATTGTCATATTCTTATCTCTTCTTAACTGTCGGATAATAGAGCCGACGTTCCAACCTTCATATTTCACTTTACCTTCTCCTCTATGTACTAATCCGCTTCCTGCTCTGTCGGACAGGCAACTACTCGCCTGCCCGA
This sequence comes from Eubacterium sp. CAG:161, assembly GCF_000432355.1. NCBI lineage: Bacteria > Bacillati > Bacillota > Clostridia > Eubacteriales > Eubacteriaceae > Eubacterium > Eubacterium sp. CAG:161. Next base: position 17,378 of record NZ_HF991841.1, on the reverse strand, counting down.
TGAGTCATAAACAATAACCTCTGAGGGATAGATTACTTTCTGATATTCCTTAACATTCATAATCGTAATTGACTGCTGCAAAACATTCCTCATCAAAAAGATAAACTCCTACTTCGTTTTCTTTCATTACTGAAAGAAATGCTTCTTTTTCAATAGGATCATCACTTATGTCATTTAATGTTCTTAACACAATAAGGTTAATATTCTTATTTGCCATTTCATCTAAAAACTGATTAATAGTTTTTCTTTGAACTCCTGTTTCACCACTTGCATCTAAAAACCAGTAATTCACATTTAGGAGTCTTTTCTTACATTCATATCCGATGCGTTTTGTAACATCAATTACTGTATTAAAATCCTTCTGTGATTTGATAAATATCACTCCATTTGCAACTTCTTTTCCATCAAAAATTTTCCACATAAATCTATATACCTACTTTCATATTATTTGACTAATCAATGTGCACGTTTCTTAATCACAATTAAACTTTACAACTTTTAAATTCTTATTTTTATGAGGTTTCATACGTAGTAACTACGTATCATATGCGTAGTTTATATATTTTCCAGAATTCCTTTTAATATTTTCATTGCTAATTCTTTCTTTTCTTCTGGAACGTCAGTTAATAATTCACTACTCTTCCTTCCTATTATTAGATAATCTAATGTTGTATCCAAAATAGATGCCATTTCTACAAAGGTCTCTATGGTTGTGCTATGATTTCCCAATTCTATTCCACTGTAGGTTCTATGGGATATATTTAGCTCTTCGGCAAAGCTCTCCTGTGTATAACCTTTTGCCTTTCTTAATTCTTTGATTCTTTTTCCGCTTTCTTTTACGTTATAGTTCATTATTTCTTTCTCCTTTCCTGGCAGATACCAGTTCAGGTAGAAAAAAACTAATTACTAATCATTTATCTGAAGTTCAGTTACGTACAAAAAAAGACGCAAAGAGAAAGTCAGTTAATAAACTGATATCTTTCCCCTGCGTCTCTGGTGCTCCTACGGTCACATATATATGTTTAACCGCATGCCCTTATCAGGTGGGCCTTATTATTCAATTTTATATATATATTTGTCCATGTAAAGAACATTTTTTTAAATATTTTTCAGTACATTTTTTAAATCTTAGAACTCTTCCACAACGATTACATTTAATTGCAATAGATAATTCACCAGATGAATAATCAAATAATCTCTTTTTGCATTTCACACAACGTATCTGAATCATATTCTTCAATCACTAACACCTCCATTTTAGAGGTTATAATCATACAACAACTTATCATACCACAACCTCTCATTAGAATGTCAGTCAAAAGGGAACGTCAAACTGAACATTTATACTGTTTAGCACATTATTAGTAGCGACACAATATATTGTAAGAACATTTGTTCGATTAGTCAAGTATCATTTCATATTGTTCAGTTACAAATTTACGTTCGTTAAATTAAAACAAAATCCTTAAATACCTAAATATCACGGTGCAACGAAATCGCTAGTCCAAATTATTGGAAATCAACAGTTCAGACTAGGAAATCACCTTAGTTAGCCGTTGCAACTGCAAATTTACCTGCTTAAAGATTTATTCATGCCATAGACTTCTCTCATTGAAATATTCTTAGATAGGTCAATACTTTCAATAATGACTTTATATGCATCAAGAACACTGCTGTCGAAAATTACATATACAAGTGTTAAATCCACTCCACCAAGCTGTTCTTATCAATCGTTGTTTTCGGCAACAGCCATTAGTTTGGAATAAGCAATATTGGATTGGCATATTTCGCCATAACCTTATATGTCCTATCATTGCGATACATTTCTAAAACGACTGTAAATCTATCAGTCGAACATATTTGGTAACGGAACACCATTTACCTACTTTCATACCCCAATCACATGCCATATAGATTTTGCCACTGCCTGTTGTACTGATAATAAATAAGTTACAATGCTCAGTAGGTGAAAAGTCTTGTTGTCAGAAATTTTCTAGTCTTTTGTCCAGAAGCATAGTTGATATCCATTCCACTAACATCCTACTGTTCTAATTCTGCTCTTTTGACTAAACATGCAGGACATTTGTTTTACCACATGTATATTAGATATCGACCAACATTCCCCTCTACTCATTAAAAGAAGTATCTGTCATTCCTGTATTAGTTAATTGGTTCCGAAACGCATCTACCGTTGCAAACAAACACATTTCCATCAATTTATTGATTGTATTTTGGTTTGTCATTGGCAGTTGTTATCTCCTGTAATAATCAGCCCCTGATAATGTCATATTTATTTGATGTAGATTAAAATTTATTTTCTGACAGCCAATGCTCTTATAATTGAGAGCATATGTACAGCTCAATTACTTTTTAGCTATGTCTTCCAACTATCCTGTAAAATATTTGTCTACCAGTTTTAAATGTCCCATACAATTACAGTAAGTCTGTTACTCCACTGATTTAGAGGTAAGGTTACCATAGACAACCTGATATGTATTTTTCACCGCTATTCTTTGCCTATTTGCAAAAGCTACCACCGTTCCATCCCTGATATTTTTGATGATTATAAGGCATATGCTGAACATTCTCAAAAGTACATACTATTGCATCGAAATATCCATTCATTAATCAAACATCTTAAATTAACAATATAAGCTTGCGCTTATTGCATTTAAATTTTAAAAACTCTCCATTTATATAATTAAACGATTTGTTATCCCGTTTTTTACGACAAAAGCGAATAGTTTTGTTTAACATGCTTATCCTATAGTTCTACTTAATATTAATCAATTAATTACATATATGATTTTTATCCCAATTAGGTATCAATACAACTATATAACTCATTAATTATCATACACTTTTTTTTAATTCTTCATTGTATCTAGAATTAATTCATAAGCTTATAAACTAAATTACGAAATTTTATTTCATTTTCCCCATATAATTTACTACAACCTTATTGGCTATTACTTTCATTTCTGTTGATAAACATGTACATAATCAATAATAAAGTCCTGAGGCCATTTATCTATATCAATACCTTTTTTACCTGCTTCATAACCACCTACTGCTAAATTAATGATTAATCTAAAATGATTATCAAATGGCCATTCCTGACTGTTAAAATTTTTACATTCACTTTTTTTTGCAACATAACATACTTTATCATTTACTGAAAAAATCATTGATTCCTCATTCCATTCTAGTTCATAAATATTAAAATTATTAATTTTTTCATTTATTTGAATTCTTTTATGAAATTTATTGTTTTTATAAAAGTTGTATTCACCTGAATGTAAACTAAAAAAGATTTCGCCTCTAGTGTGTCCAAAATGTTCAACAATATCAACTTCTCCACAGTACGGCCAATTTGTTCCATCATATGAAATCGGCAACATCCAAATTGCTGGCCAAGTTCCCACCGCTAATGGAATTTTAGCTCTCACTCGTATTTTTCCATATTTCCATGACTCTTTGCTTATTATTTTTGCAGATGTAAATTGATTGCCTTGCCAGCTCTCATAATTTGAACGAATAACCAATTTATTATTACAAATCATTATATTTTCATCCCGATTATCAGTATAATATTGCAACTCTCCATTTCCCCATCCATGACCTCCTACAGAAAATTCCCATTTATCTAAGTCAATTTTATTGCTGCTATCAAATTCATCTTTCCATACACAAACATATTCCTTCATAGTACCTCTTCCTTTCTCTTGTAAAATAGTGTTATGCTACAAGCATTTGAATTTTTTCCAAATTTCTATCTCTTTCTTAATGCAATTAGTTTTTAAGAGATTCAGTTTGTCTATATTTGTAGCAACATTATTAGCTGAATACATATAATCTTTTAGCAAAATATTCTTAATTCTTTCCCATTCTATTTTCAAATATATAAATTCTTTTTTTAAATATTCATATATATTTTTATTAATATATTTCTTATCATATAAGCATTTTACTAATTCCAAATTTGCTTTTTGTCTATTCTCAATTTTAAATACTTCAAATGCATAGAATTTACATAAATTCTCTCCTTTTTCATTGACTTGAACTTTCCAAAAATCGTTTTCTCTATAAAAAAAATCTATATTATCCAATAAAATATTTGCATGATATAAAACATCATTCATATTCAATTCGTAATCAATCTCATTTTTAATGTGTATTATATAACCTGTAATATTGCTCTCTTCATCGTTAATACATTTCAAAAATCTTTTATATGGTATACTTTTCACACCATATCCTCTATTATCATCATCTATTATCACAATTTCCTGTTTGGCTTCATCATAATCACTTAAAAGAGAATAATGATAATTATGTTCTTTATGCCATGATGAACTATTGGGTAACCAGTTATATAAGTCAACCCGTATCATTATATTATTATCATGAAGCATATTAATTAAATTATTTGCATTTTTTTCTGAATACTCAACTAAAAAGTACTCTTTACAGATAACTTGTCCAATAATATCATCCTGTATTCTACTTGAATTATTAAGTGCTATATGCTTTGGTGACCATTCATTATAGGCTTGATATTTATAACCGTTTAGGTACGCTAATTCTTTATATTTTTTGTTGTATGAAGTTAATATACTAAAATTATTATTAAATCCACAATTAAGCCAAAAATCATCAAATGGCTTTATTTCCAATTTTTTCATTTTTATAATCCGCCTTTCTGCAAAAGACTCAATATGTCATGAAACATATTGACTAACTTTCGCTTTTCTATTCTATCTTCCTTCTGATATTATCTCCTTATAAGACCGACACACTACAAAACATATGAAGATAAATGGCAGTGCTGTATAGCATCGACCTCACATTTTAAATATTGTCGGTCATTCGTTAAGACATCAATGAGTAGCAGATAACCATATCATGTAAACTTATCTCTTCCAAAGTCGACTCGATTTTGCTGGATGACCAGTCACTGTCAGTTTTATAATTATAAATCAGCAGATGGTTATTTTATTGTCTTTAAAATTCTCAAAATAACTGTCATGGACTTAATGTTCGCCAAACCCGAGTCTATGCCTACATTGATATTACTGTTTCCAACAATCATACAAAATATAAACAAGCTCGCTTTTCTTATTTTACAAAAGCTTCGCAAGAGTTGTGTAACTAGACTATCAAATACACTTGTACTGATGTCTGTATAGAATCTACTGATAAGTATTGAATCCCTATTTTCAATATCTTATAAATGAATAACATTTGAGTTACTCTTTCTCACCCCAAATATATCGAGCCCCCAAATGCAACAAGACGGATTGTAACGATATCAGGTGGATTTGTAATTTATACATGTGCGTAATGTTTAAACTATCCTTTATCACATCTGCTGACATATGTGAATCAAGAAATTTAGTAAGATACCGTTTCAAACTCACTTATATAATTACCGTTGAGAAGAATCGAGTTCATAACTGTCTTACTATATCTAATTTAAAGTTAGATAATGTTTTTCGTATATATTTGGTAAATTATCTCATTCTAATGCAGAACATATTTTACAACATCCTGAAATAACTTTTGATGTAGCATCTTTTGTATATGACAAATGTAAACTCCAATAAAAAATACATGCTACTGTTGATGGTGCTGTATCTACGGAACAAACTGTGAAGCTTAGACAGTGTCTTAATCTCATCAATAAATTAGAAAAACATCAGGCAGAAATATAGACATCTTTCGTCTCAGTGATAAATACAAAAGCGTCCTTAATATTATAATAATCGTACTGGAATTCGATAAAAACTCATTTACTGCTATTCAGGCACTCCCAGAAATCGGAGACTATATACCTGTCTTCATCGCTGCTAAAAGTCTCGTGTCATGGGGCGAATGTTGTCTCACAACATTCAATGCAACCATAATTTAATCAAATTCAAGGGACATCCTGAATTCATCAGTCGTTGTCGACGAATGAATATATGTCGTAGTCGCAAGAAAGCTTTCTTTGCAATCTGTCATATAATCCTTACCTCTATCTAATACATACTCACAGACTTAAAACTTTATACAGCAGAAGGATTTCTTGAATCGCGCATTACGAATAAGGAAAATTTTTTTACTGTTTCACAGGCACTTAATCTACTTAAAGAACGAGGTTACACCAACAAAGTTAATACTGTTTCTGTTACTTGAAGGTGTTGTGTATATATTTACTTTTTAAAGCACCACATAAGATGGTTTATTTGCCATCCCCTTTGTTTCTTGGCTGTATTCTACTTATTTGTTTCAAACTTCTCCTAATACTTTTACTTAATTCTGCTTTATAATATCTTTTTTTACAAAACATATATTAATAAATAATTGTCAATTGATAGAGTTTTATTTAAATATCCCCTATAAGATAAATGTAATCACTAATTACCTGTATAGGCAATGTAAAGATTTAAATATAATATTGAGCCTGTGTACTCCATAATCTATAATATTCTCTTTTTAATTGCATTAGTTCCTCGTGATTGCCAACTTCAACAAGCTCCCCTTTATTCATCACTAAAATTTTATCGCTTTTTTTGCAACTGGATAATCTATGAGATACATATAATATTGTTTTTTTATTGTGTGCGATATTTACGATATCTGACAATAGTTCATCTTCTGCGATTGGATCTAACGCACTTGTTGGCTCATCCATTATAAGCATTGAAGAATTCTTATACATAGCTCTTCCTAAGGCAATTTTTTGTTTCTCTCCGCCTGAAAGCTCTACCCCTTGGCTAATATCACTAGATATAATAGTACTTTCTCTGTCTGGGAACTTATCAATTATTTTATCAATCTTTAAAGCTTTAAATACTTCGTCAGATTTTAAACCTGTTTCAGTCTTTCCAAATGTAATATTTTCCTCAATTGAATAGGCAAACAATTCAAAATCTTGAAACAAAGTAGCAATATGATCTAGATACCTTCGAACATTAAGTTGATTTATATTGATTCCATTAATTAATATTTCACCTTTTGTAGTCTCATATAGTCCACATATTAATTTTACAATTGTTGATTTTCCTGCTCCATTTGTCCCAACAATTGTTACAATATTATTTTCATTAATTTTAAAAGATACATCCTTTAATGTATATTCCTCAGAATTTGGATACTTAAAAAAAACATG
>NZ_HF991841.1:0-10197 GCF_000432355.1 Eubacterium sp. CAG:161 | reverse complement strand
CATGTCTAAATTCAATGTTCTTAATCTTCTCAATACTTTTTCCTTCATCTTTCTGAATAAGTTCATCACCTTTTTCAATATACTTTACAAAATAGGACATATATTGACATTTTATAGGTATCCATGCATATAATCTTGTTATATTCATAACTGCATTAATTCCATTTTTGAATGCTCCTATATATAATGTTAATTCGCCTAATGTTATAATTCCTAAAAATGCCTTGAATCCTATGAAAGCATAAATAATTATTTCAACAAAGAATTCATAAACACGGTTAATATAACTATTTATTAATGTTGCCTTTACTTGCTTTCTTTGATTCATCTCAATATTTTTATCGCATTCTAATAACCTCTTATCTATTAACTTACCTAATTGAAATAATCTAATATCTTTTCCGAATTTATACTCGTTCATAAAGTCTGTATAGTAGCTGAATAAAGTATTATTTTTCACATTGTCTTGAAAGGCTTTGTCTAAAATTCTAGATAGCTTTTTTGTATTTCTAAAAGTCAAGTATATTAATATTCCAATCGAACCAAATATAATAACTATACTCCAACTAGAATTCATAATTTTTTCTAAGAATCCACTAATATTCGCTTTATGCTTATAAAATAGTTGAACACATAATATAAACGAATACACTAACGTAACAATCTCTTTGAGTAGCATGCTGAAATCTTCACTTAAAAACTGTATTCCCCCACTTGTTTGAACTCCTTTATTCGCAGAAACAAGCATTTCTCTCACTTCATTGCTTTCTATGTAATCATATTTAAGAGTCGTAGTTTTCATACCTACCATCTCTTTTAATTTGTAGTCCATTAATTTTCCGGAAATATTTTTTACTTTTCCAATAACTGCTCTACATAATGTTAATATCAGATTAAATATAATCATCATAGAAACAAGCGTTGTAATATCATTAAAATTCTTTTTTTCTGCAAGATTATCAAGAATCTCTGCTCCATAAAATAAATTTATATACATCAATGTTGTTTCTATCAAAGCATTCATTATTGATAAATAAAAAAATTTTTTTGAAATATTATAAGAAAACTTTACTATTTTTCCTATATTGTATTTTTTTAACATACACACCTCCTACACAGCGCTTGTTTCTTTATAATGCTTACTTTGATTAATATACATTTCTCTGTATATTTCATTATTCTCCATCAAATCATCATGAGAACCAATATCCGCGATTTTTCCTTTTTCCATTAAGATAATTTTGCTACAAAATTTTGTTGTCGCTAATCTATGTGAAATAAAAATTGCCGTTCTGTTTTCAGCTATTTCATTGTACTCTTGATATAATTCACTCTCCGCTATGGGATCAAGCGCAGCTGTCGGTTCATCTAATATTATCAAACTTCCTTCCTTGTAGATTGCTCTTGCCATCATCAATCGCTGTTTTTCCCCACCTGATAACTCTACACCTTCCTTATCAATAATTTTAGTTAATATACTATTTTCTTTATTATTTAACGATTGAATTTTCTCATAAAAATTTGCTTCCTTAGCACTTTTAACAAATCTATTTTCATCATAGTCAGCTGAACCAATAATATTTTCTTTTACAGTAAAAGCAATTACATTGATATCCTGAAAAACGGCAGTAATAAGTTTATAGTATTCTTCTTTATTATATCTGCAAATATCAAACCCATTGATTAAGATAGTACCCTCCGTGGGCGAATACAATCTACATAATAGTTTAACTAACGTTGTTTTTCCTGCTCCATTCCTTCCTACGATTGCTATTTTTTCATTAGCATTAATGTGGAAATTTAAATTAGATAATATCTTCTGTCCATTTTGTGCTTTATAGCTTACATTTTTAAATTCTATATTCACTCCTTTTTCCTGAATGGATCTGTGCAACTCATATATACTTTCTGCGCTTTCATTATCTTTTTGCTCAACAATCTTTATATAATCCCGAACATATATATCTGCTCTAATAAGGTTGGATGTATCGTTAATCACTCGGTATACCCAATTTGAAAACCCTGAAACAATCCCCAAATAAAAGGTAAACACAGCAAGTGACATTGTTCCATTCAATACTTGTGAAATCAACAAATAGTAAGCTACGCCATCTCTTATTGCAACAAATACAGCGTCTGATATGTCTATTTTTATCCACGATGCTTCTATTTTTTTTTCATAATTTTTTTTTCTTAAATATACTGCCTCAAATTTTTTTTGAAACCATTTGCTTAGCTGGAACACTACTATTTCTTTTGCATATTTATATTCCGTAGTCCTACTATATAAATAGTCTATTTCTCTTTCTATGTTAGAATTAGTATTCTTATGCATTTCTAAAAATTTTCTTGCCCTGTTATTCAAAAAAATATTAAAACCGCACATCAAAAAAATAATTATGATGATACTAATATCTAACTGAAAAAGCAAAGTCGCATATAATATTAATCCTAGCAATCCACATAATAAGCTAGGAACACTCCTTATCATCAATTCGACACCAACCTCATTACTAGAAATTGACTCTCTTGCATTTTTTATTGTAACCTGTAATCTGTTTGCTTCTAATTCTTCATAATCCATATTCATTATGGAATGTAATAACAGTTCTGTAAACTTATCATTCCGACTCCATAATATATATCTTTCCAACCACTTTTCTGATAAATCACTAATTACTTTCAGTATAAATTCTGTAAAAATGACTCCAACTAATATTGCAATAAAAATGCGAATTTCTATATGTATAGTTAACATCTGAACAATAATTGAAGGTATAGCAGATGAAAAAAATGGCAAAAATACACCTAATATAATAGTCATGGGAAAAAACACTTTTGCATATGGAAACCAATTAAATATTTTTTTATATAAATACTTTGTATGTTCTAAAATATCTCTTAATTTCATTATCTCTCCTTATTTCTCATGAAAAAAAACCTATTATTTTATTCATTAACTCTTTCATATCATTACTATCACCCAAAATATATGCATTTTTTCCAGTACTTCGTATTATCATAGTTTTTATTTCTTCTGCTTCGGTTCCTCTTATCTTTCTCCTTTTCCCATACATTCCCTTCCAAGTTTGTTCTGGTATCATCGGAAACACTACCAATCCTAAAACTTTACATTCTCCTAGTTGCTCTATAACATTGATACTCCTCCTAATATAATTTATTTCGTCATAATAATTTATACATAAAACCACTGCATCCGGATTTGTAGCCATCAAAAAATTTACCTGTTCATATGTATAATATGATGTGTTTTTATATTCATATGGCACAGTTCCCGATTGTGACCCAACAATAATAAGATCATTTCCATCAGCTATTTCATTCATTTTATAGTTTAAATATCTTATTTGTTCCTCTTCATCCAAACAAACCATCCTATTATATCCAACAGGATAAACACAATCTAACCCAAATAACAATGCATTTGGTTCAGTGCCTAATTGTCCTACTTGATATCCTTCATCTATTAGCCGTTTTCGCAATTCTAATTGCAATGTAAACTTCCCCTGTTTAGAACTTGTTCCAAAAATTCCAAGAACCGGTTTATTAATATAGAATAGTTTTCCTTCTCTAAGTGGTGGGAGATATTTATCAATTACCGCTGGAAAATATATATTGTCATTTTTATACTCCGCCTTATCAATCCTATCAAAACTATATATATTTTTACCTCTATTAATCGCTTCTTTGATTAATGAATCAACTATGTTTTCTTTACCTATATAAGACAATAGTTTCTCTGTGTGACCAATAACAAGCGTATCAAATAAATCCCATTTAATATCATCAATGTTTTTAATACAATATTCTTTAACTGATTTATCAATCATTACATCTGTCGTTTTTCTTCCAACATTTGAAGAATACTTTGTATCATATACTTCCATAACTTTAAAATCCAATAATTCTGGATACCGAACAAAATTGTGCATTTCTTTGTTAAATGGGAAAATTACTGCCCGGTCTATTTTATACTCAAAAACTTTTTCTTCTTTTTCTTCATATGCTATTATTTGTATTGCAATCGATTTAAAGTATTCTAAAATTTCCTCGAATGATTTAATACCATTTTTATATATATTTACAATTTTATTAGTAGCATGAGCACATGCAAAACTACTACCCTTTACTATTATATTATCTGGTTCGCACCATTTAACTCTCTGCATTCCACCTTTAGCTGCTACATTTAATATTTTATCCTCATAAAAGATAAAATCATCTACTTTTCTGCACAGATCACTCCCATCAACTCCAATTACACAATCAAATGCCGCAGGATATGAAATTGCCCCTTCATTATCAAAAGCTGAAACCAAAATTACCCCTTTATCGTATAACCTTTTACATATATTATACATTCTGTCATCGCTAAGACTAACTGTGCCTAAACTCATATTAATAATATCTATATCTAAATTATTAAATATATACTCCAACGCAGTACAAATAATTTTTTCATCAATCGTATCATTTTGGTCTATTACTTTAAAAATATAATAATTACATTCTTCATTATTTTTCTTTATTATTGAATAAACAGCCGTACCATGTCCATATGTATCATGAAAATTATTTTCAATTATAATTTCATTATCACCTTTCACTCTAAAATTATAACCCTTTGTTATATTTTCATAATCTTTAGTTCCACTATCAATTATTGCGATATTCATTTTTTCCTTCCTTTTTAGCCTAAAATCATACCAAATAGCAATTATATTATACTTGATATGATTTTAGACCAGTTTAATTTAGAACCTTATTTGCTTGTACATTTACAGTTGTTTCCTTCTGCATGATAAAGTTCTACATTCTTTTTTACCTGAAGTTCAGGTTTTTTAAGTGTCTTTTTCATATCATTTTCTCCTTTCAAATATTATTATATTATTCTATGTAATAAAGAATAATTATAACCAATTTCTATTTAAGAAGTTCCTCTAATATAGTTGAAAATGTGTTTAACGATTTGATACTATTTATATCGAGTAATTCCTCAGGAATTTCTATTCCTAACTTGTCCTCTAATTCAACAATAAAACTTATAAACATTATGGATTCTACTATAAATTCTGTTAAGTCAACATCATTTTCGCCGATATCTTCTGTTTCAATTCCTAATTCATTTAATACTTCTATAACATCATTTTTTATTTTATCCATTGTTTTTCTCCTTTAAAATCAAAAAATGTCTTCTGTCAATCATATCAAATATAATATCTTTCCCTTTGTCATATGGGCAATTTACACTATTTGTAATAATGTTAGCTTTAGGGCACTCTCTCGACTGACACTTTCCCAAATTATTACATTTTAGGCAAGAACTATTAACTTTATGCATATACCATTTTCTATGTTTAATATTATCTATTTTCATTTCTCCATTTGATAACATTATACCAATTTTATTATCTGCAAATTCAAAATCCTCTGTACATTTATATATAATCCCATCAACTCCAATCACATATGAATATTTTCTTCCAGCGGGACACAATCCAGACGAGTCTAAAAAATTTAAGTATATATCTAAGTTTTCAATATCACTTTCATTCAATATTTCATATATATCATTGCGCTTATTGTTTTCAATAAGTTCACCTTCTATAGAACTGTCAAATCTATCCTCATTCCATTTTTCTACAAAATGTGGAAACAACTTAAACCTTGTATCTCCCTTAAATCGTATATTATATTCATGTATGAATTTATCTAAATATTTTATTGATGAATTTGTTAAGTTAGTTCTTATTGCTATGGTAAAATATCTTTTATTGCATTTAGATTTTATTTGCTCTAAATTTAACATTATCCTTTCATATGTTCCTTCGCCATTTTTTAAAACACGGAGTTCATCATGAACTTTCTTTATCCCATCAATCGTTATCTGATAATCATAAATCTTACATCTTAATAATCTGCAAAAATTATGATAATCAAGATCATATCCATTAGTTGTAATACCTGCCCTATATTCTCTTTTTGCTTTCTTACATATATTTATTATTTGTGATGAAAGATTCTCAATAATTTCAATTTCTTCCAAAGGTTCTCCCCCAAACCAACTCACTTCCACTCTACTAAAATTAAAAATATTTTTTCTAACATATTTAACAATAGCTTGCTGTAATTCTTTTGACATTCTTCCTTTCTTATGTTCCTCGTAGCAATATTTGCATCGAAAGTTGCAGTCTTCCGTTGGCATAATCGTCAATCTGAGAACCTTTTCATATATTTCATCACACATCTTATCTTTAATAATGTCTGATTCATCTGTCTCCTTTTCAACAATAATTCCTTTATCTTTCAAAATATTAAACCATTGACCTTTTTCATTTATCACTCCACTTTCCAATTCCTGATAAACCTGATTTCCTTTTTCAATACAAATTAATGAACTTGTTCCTACTATTGAATTATAAATAAGCAAAGACTGATCTTTATTACTAAATCTATAACTTGTGTATTTTGATTTTTTGTACATTTTATCCCCTCCAAAACTTTTTTTCATTTGTCGTAAAAATTATTTTGTATTTGCTTTCTTGAATACAATAATTATTCAAGGTATAATTTCGAGGCACCAATTCATACATTACATCACTTTTTGAATTCCAATCAAATTGCTCTTTATATGTTCTAAATCTAAAAAGATTTTTTGTCATATATTTTAAATAAACATTCTGAATTGAATTTTTATTGCTAATACCGTACATTTTATTAAAGACTGGATTTATTTTTTTGTTATGTACTATTGCATCCCTTATATTTTTAATTGACATATAATCCCCATTGTCGTCACAAAAAAACAAATTATAAGTCGGATCTATTGCAATCCACTTTCCATATGTATTTATATAAACTTCTGTAAGACAGTGATTATCATAGGGAAAAGTACCTATTGGTAAACATATTATTGTTCTTGCCTTAAAACCCGAGCATAACAATAATTGTGTCATGACCCTTGCATTTTTCAGACAGTTTGTACGCTTTTTTTCTCTATTAATTTCATCCATAATCTCTAAAATATTACTTTGTTTAACTATTTTCTCACTATCATTATTTGATAGAACCACTTTCACACTTACCCAAAGCATTGCTTTCTTTATTTTTCGTATTTCATCTTCCACACGAATTATTCTTTTCATAATTTCATATTTATTTGATATTGATTCACAGTATTCCTTAGGGACCGTATAGTCAAATTTCATATTAATTGAATTTTCATCCTCGGTATAATCTGGATATTTTTTTAAGAAATGCCGGTACTCCTCTTCATATAACATATATTCTTTTAAATCATTATCCATCTATTTCCTTTAGTAACTCCTCTTTTAAATAATCTTGTAAGTTTTTATCTAGTTGCCTACAACCAGATTGCTTTATCAACTCTGTATCCGCATTTTTTACAGCAATTTTGTGCGTTACATTTTTCATCATATCTATATCGTTTACGCCATCTGCTATATAATATATATCCTTTTTATTAACATCCAACTTATTAATCTGTTGAAGCCCGTAGCTTTTATCTATATCTTTAGGTACAATTTTAATCCAATAATTTCCATATATAGTTGCATTTGCAAACGGATATAACATATTAATCTTATTGCATAAGTTATCTGAATCCCTTTTCTCTTTCGATATTGCCCACACTATTAACGGAACATCTAAAATGCTTTCGTTCTCATTCTCTAAAACTGTTATTTCGCTATAAAGCTTAGATAGTTTAAAAAATCGATATGCTTTATTAGAGTTAAAGATCATTCCATTTTCATACTCTTCACTAAACAATGTATTATATTTAAGAAATTCTTTCATCTCTATATATTCATTTTTTGAAAAAGTCTTCACCGTATAATATATATCTTTTTTTTTCAAAATCTGACCATCACACAAAATTGAATAATAATTAAAACATTCATTTTTCAATATTTCTTTGGCTCTAAGAGGACTTCTTCCCGTTGCTATTCCAATGCTAACTCCTTTTTTTCTGTATTCATTCAATATACAATACTCAATATTTTCATCTCCCACTAATGTTCCATCAACATCAAAAAATAATACTATCTTTTCCTTCTTATTAATAATATATGAGTTCATTCGCCCTTTTTAACCTTACTATAATTTTCATCATTAATTTTTCATACTCCTGCCGCGCCTTCTTCACATCGTCTATATCAATTGCATTTTCATATATTTTTTCACCCAAATCACTGAAAAAAACGTGTAACAAATATTGTGATTGCATATTATAAAACCGATTAAACGCATCCATTACTTTATCGGCTGTCTCATCTATCCCATAAGTTTCAAGGTAAATATTGTATAAAATCGGAAAATTTTCATCATTAAAAACTTCTAACATCTTTACTTGGTATTCCAGTATTGAATATAACTGTTCTACTTTCTTATCACAAAACTTATATCCAATTTCTTTTTTATATAAATTTACAGATTCTAATTCAATTCCTGTTTTTGATGCTTCTTGAACAATACCAGTGTTATGGTATAACGCAACTCGGCTTAAAAGAATTTTAGGAGTAATATTTATTCCAAATTTCTTCAATAGTGTTATGTTTTCTTTTACGCCTTCAATGGTTGAATATGGGTTAAAATTTATAAATCCATATTCAAAATTTAGTATGTTTTTCTTGTTTCTTTTTTTACAATAATCATTAATAATATTAACAGCTCTCACATTATCTTCTTTTTTTGCAATTTTGTTATATAACCGAAGATCTTTTTCCAGCCAACTTTCTAACCCAACAAATACATTACACAAACCAACATCATTCAATTTATCTATACACTTAATTGATTCTTCATCAATTTGTTCTGATCTTAAGTTAATAAAGAATTTAATTTTATACGTTCTTTTCTTTAAAGCTGTATATAACTCCGTCAATCTACTAATATCGCATTTTTGTTTTTTGCTAGCGCAAAAAGTAGAATCTGAAAATCCGATATACTTGCAATTATATTTTTCTACTAGAATATCTATTTCCGCCATTACTGATTCTATTGTTCTAAATCTTTGTCCCTTTTCTGATTTATATTTTGAATTCATATTACAGAATGAACAATTTCCCATACATCCTCTAGATCCCAACACGTGAAAAAATCTTTTATCATGTGGAAAACTTGCTCTATCTGGAAAAGGAAGTATATCTATGTTTTTAATCAACTCTCTACTTCCATTATGTATAACTTTTCCATTTTCTTTATAAACTACTCCTTTACACCCTTCCAATGTTTCATTACTATTTATTCTTTCACATAACTCAATAACAGAATAATCTTCTTCACCTACGATTACACTATCTATTTTTTTATTTTCTTCCAATACTTTCTGTGGATACTCAGTAGGTAATGTGTGACACCATGATATATGATGACTATTATCTAATAATTCCAACATTTCTTGCGCTATAGCATATGTACCATATTTAACCGCCATAAAGATAATACTAGATCCACCAGCATTTATATTTGTACATTTTTCTTTTATATTTGAGTAATTAATATCTATTACTTCTACCCTTGTATTTTTAATTTTTTTTAATGCAGCGACAATATATCCAAATTTACACCAGGTTAGATAACTTTTTTCGCCATCAAAATATATAAATTTTATTTCTCTCATTGTTCTATTAACTATATATTTACCCCTTTCTTTTTCTATATGAAGTGGTGTTTATTTTCAGCTTAAATATTTATGTATCTTTCTCTGATATCATATAATTAACGTACTTTATTGGTAACATAAATAATTATTTTTAGTATATTAAGATATTTCATATTACAATCCCTTTTACCTCAAACGACGTTTTTTACTTATTTTTGGTTGTTTTTTATATACTTCACTTCCATATTCTCTCATAAATGAAAAGAACCTTTGTTGCATAAGTTCATTTCCAATTCACAAAGGTTCTTATCATGCTCATCACTGTTTTGTTTAATGTAGCATTATCTTCTTGCTTGCTTAACTGCCAACTTTATTCTTCCCAACACACAAGGAACTTGTAAACAGGCAGTTAGCACCACACTTTCCGCAATACAAACCGCATATATTTTATGGTTAGTAAACAAAAACAAACAATATACGATTACGAATGCTATTACCATAATAGTAGCTGTAATCTTATACTTTTTCTTCTCTGATAAATCTAATAAATG
>NZ_HF991840.1:21100-23117 GCF_000432355.1 Eubacterium sp. CAG:161 | reverse complement strand
TTAGCGGATAATCAGATTTTTATTGTGTTTTTCATATAAAAAACATACAAAATTTATTTTTCGTGATTTGGTACAACAGCAAAAATCACTAAATCTTCATCGCCTTTATTTTCCATTCCATGAGTATGTCCCATAGGGCAATAATGACACATTCCCGGCTTTAATATTTCCGTCTTTCCATCCATGATAATAGTAGCCTCTCCTGATATGCAATAAACTGTCTCGCTGTTTTTTTCATGGGTGTGAAGACCAATAGATGAACCCGGCTCCAATGTCCCATAAAGTATCTTTACGTTTTCATCAATAAACATTTTTGCCTTTGTGTCATTCTTTCCACCATTAAAGTTGTGAAGAATTGTTTCTTCCATGTCATCAAAATTAAACAACATATTTACACCTGCTTTCTTATTTTATTTAGCTTTTGTTAAATTCTTGATACTTTCCATTTTATCGTCTAAGCTGGCACTTAATTCTGCACATTCCGTGAGTTTCTCAGATAATACTGTCAACAAATCCTCATCTACATCCTTTTTATATCTCATTTTATGTTCAAGACTTGCCCAAAAATCCATGGCTATGGTTCTAAACTGCACTTCAACTTTCATTGCTCTTTTTTCATCTTCCAGAAAAATAGGTACTTCCACAATTAAATGCAGACTTCTGTAACCGCTTTCCTTAGGATTTTTTATGTAATCCTTCTTTTCAATTAATGTTATATCATCCTGCTGAAGAAGGCATTTTGCCAGTTTATAAATATCCTCCTTAAAGGAACAGATAACCCTGATTCCTGCAATATCCGTAATATTTTTTTCAATATCATCGGTAGTCATTTTAAGACCTTTTTTCTGAACCTTTTTCATTATGCTTTCAGGGGATTTCAGCCTTGATTTTATGGTTTCTATAGGATTATCGTCGTATCTTAAAGAAAACTGTTCATCTAAAACCCTGAACTTTGTTTCTATTTCCATAATGGCACATTTATAATACGACATTAATTTCATATAGGATAACTGTCCCTCTTTAATTTTCTCCACCACGGGACTTTTTACCACTTCATTAATAATAATATTTCTTATTTGATCTTTTATCATCGTTTTATACCTCTCCCTCTTAATTCCGCGCACATAACTGTGATTATTATACCACACTAAATAAAAAAAAGAAATTGCCATCTGTCCGACAGCAATCTCCTTTATTTTTATAACTATTATTTTTTACAAATGAAGTACCCTATCCTTTATTTCCTGAGTTCTTCCCTGATTCCAGAACTGGGTTCCAATGTATCCGCATGTTCTTCTGGCAACACTCATTTTATCCTGATTTCTGTTTCCACAGCTTGGGCATTCCCAAATTAACTTTCCTGACTCTTCGTCTGATACAATCTGAATTTCTCCATTGTATCCGCAGCACTCACAATAATCAGATTTAGTATTTAATTCAGCATACATAATGTTGTCATAAATAAATTTCATTACTTCAATTACTGCTTCGATATTGTCCTGAAGATTAGGAACTTCTACGTAGCTTATGGCACCACCCGGTGAAAGTTTCTGAAATTCTGATTCAAACTTAAGCTTACTGAAAGCATCTATTTCTTCTGTCACATGAACATGATAACTGTTGGTAATGTAATTTTTATCTGTAACACCCTTTATAATGCCAAATCTCTTCTGGAGACACTTAGCAAACTTATAGGTAGTAGATTCCATAGGTGTTCCATATACGGAATAGCTGATGTTTTCAGCTGCCTTCCACTCAGCACATTTATCATTTAACTTCTGCATAACCTTAATGGCAAACTCTTTTCCTTCAGGAGTAGTGTGAGATTTACCTGTCATTCTTACACACATTTCATAAAGACCTGCATAGCCCAATGAAATGGTTGAATATCCGTTAAATAATAATTTATCAATAGTTTCACCCTTTTTAAGACGTGCCAAAGCACCGTTTTGCCATAAAATAGGTGCCACACCTGAAGGTGTTCCAAGAAGTCTCTCATGTCTGCATCTAAGTGCCC
>NZ_HF991840.1:0-21066 GCF_000432355.1 Eubacterium sp. CAG:161 | reverse complement strand
GCATAACTCCAGTCTTTCTTCCAAAATTTTCCAGAACAGTTCCATGTCACCGTTAGATGAGCAAGCCACATCAACTAAGTTAATGGTTACAACACCCTGATTGAAACGTCCATAGAATTTGTGGGTTCCGTCTGCGTTTCTCTGGCTGTCCTCAACTGTAAGGAAGCTTCTGCAGCCCATACATGGATAAACGCATCCCTGCTTCATTTCTTTCATAACCTTAGCTGAAATATAATCAGGAACCATTCTCTTGGCAGTACATTTTGCTGCAAGCTCCGTAAGTGCCCAGTATTTTGAATCCGGTGTAACATTATCTTCATCTAAAACATATATAATTTTAGGAAATGCCGGTGTAATCCAGACACCTTTTTCATTTTTAACACCTTGAATACGCTGTTTTAAAACCTCTTCTATAAGGGTAGCCAAATCATCCCTGGTCTGACCTTCCGGTACCTCATCAAGATACATAAACATTGTTACAAAAGGTGCCTGCCCATTACATGTCATAAGAGTAATCAGCTGATACTGAATAGTCTGGATACCACGGTTTATCTCATCCTTTAATCTTCTCTCGGCAATTTGTTTTACCTGCTCATCACTGTAATTCAAGTTGAGTTCATTTCTTTCAGCTAAAACTTCTTTGGTAATTTTTTCTCTGCTCACCTGAACAAAAGGTGCCAAATGTCCTAATGAAAATGACTGACCGCCGTACTGATTGCTGGCAACCTGTGCCACAATCTGTGTAGTAACATTGCAGGCTGTATAAAAGCTGTGAGGTGTATCTATTTTAGTTTCGGATATGCATGTTCCATTTTGAAGCATATCCTCTAAATTAATTAAGTCACAGTTGTGCTCCTTCTGTGCAAAATAGTCGGAATCATGGAAATGTATAATTCCCTGCTCATGAGCCTGAACAATATCCTCCGGCAATAAAATACGTTTAGTTAAATCCTTGCTGACTTCACCTGCCATATAATCTCTCTGGGTGGAGTTAATTGTAGGATTCTTGTTGGAATTTTCCTGTTTAACTTCTTCATTAATCTGATCAATAAGAGACAAAATTCCATCATCTGTTGTGTTGGCTTTTCTGGCTAATTCACGTGTATATCTGTATCTTACGTACTTCTGGGCTACCTCATATCCACGCATCTCCATGATGCCTCTCTCTACCATGTCCTGAATATCTTCAACTGCTACTGCATGGTTTGATTTTTCAATCTGGTCAACAACAAGATTTCCCACTGCCGCAATCTGATACTCGTTTAACTTATGTATAGGGGCAATCTCGTTATTTGCCTTCCTTATAGCATTAAGAATCTTGTTAACGTCGAACGAAACTTCCTGACCATTTCGTTTAATTACCTTTCTCAATAAAACTTCCATCTTTTCTCCCTCTCAAGCTCGAATACTATATCTTGTATATGCTTAAAGCATTATAGCACAACATATTCCATTTTGTACAGTGGCAATTGCAACATTTCTGAAATATTTCTTCTTTTTTTTACAAAATCTCCAATTATAGTTTTCCCTCATACAAAATGTTCTAAACTAACTTTTTAAACACCTTTTTAATTACAATTAACGACAGTACTGCTGCTAAAAAGTCGGATATCGGTGCAACATACATCATACCATCTATACCTAAATAGCCAAAGTTGTGGAAAATATATGGTAACACAATCATAAGTGGTATAAAGCATATAACCTGTCTTGTAAGAGACAAAAATGTTCCCTTGTTTGGTTCCCCTATAACAGTACAAAATGTTGATGTTATTGGCTGTATTCCGTCTAAGAAAGTCATAAATAAAAATATTCTGAAAAAGTTAATGGAAAACCTAAAATATTCAGGGCTTCCTGAACCGAATATGCTTATTATCTGTCTTGGGAACAGTTGGAATATTATAAATGCAATAGTTGAAATAATTGTATTGCAGGAAACGGCAAGCTTATAGGTCTTTTTAACTCTGTCATTTTTACCTGCTCCCCTGTTAAAACTGGCAATAGGCTGTATTCCCTGTGCCACACCTATACATATGGAGAAATACACCTGATTAACCTTCATTACAATTCCCGTACAGGCAAGGGGAATGTCCGCACCATAAGGGCTAAGGGCACCGTAATATGTCAGTGATTTATTCATTACAACCTGAACAAACATAATTGCCAGCTGATTTAAGCACTGTGCCATTCCAAGATGTACAGTTCTTCCTACTATCTTAAGTTGTGGTACAAAATGCTTTCCGTGAAGCTTAATGGTTTTAAAATGAATCAAGTACCATATAACCATAATTGAAGCTAAAATTTGTCCTATTACAGTAGCTATTGCTGCTCCTGCCATTTTCCAGTTAAATACCATGACAAAAAGGTAATCTAAAATTACATTTACAATGGCGCCTACAAGGTTACAGGCCATGGAAAACTTCGGACTTCCGTCTGCTCTTACTAAATGTGAACCACCAGATGAAATAATGGCAAAAGGAAATCCCAATGCCAGATATTTTGTATATTCCATGGCATACGGTAATACCGTATCTGTTGAACCAAAGAATAAAAGCAGGGGTTTTAATGCCGTAAGTCCCACAACAGACAGAACAACACCGATAATAAACATCATTGAAGCACTTACACCTATAAAATATGGTGCTTTTTCCTTTTCTCCTGCACCTAAGTTTAAATTAAATCCTGAAGCTCCACCTATTCCAAAAGCCAGTGCCGTAGCAATACATAGGGTGGTAAAGGGAAAGGCAACATTAGTGGCAGCATTTCCTAACTCTCCTACACACTGTCCTATAAAGATCTGATCTACTATATTGTACAAAGACATTACAAGCATTGATATAATACTTGGAACTGCAAATTTTCTAAGCAGCTTCCCCACTGGTTCCGTTCCTAAGGGATTTTCAATTTTCTCATTCATATTTGTCATTTCTTTTTTCCTTTATAATTTCATTTTCTTCTATTCTCATTATCGCCACAACATATAATACAACTCTATAAAGGAAAATTCAACCACAAATTCGAAATTAAATATTTTTCTAAAAAAATACCCTAATGTTTCATAATTTGCACCGGCACCTTCCGATTTAGGTTTTATATTGTTAAAAAATTAACTATATTTTACTTGTGCTTATTTTGTATGCTATGTTATAATTAATAATAGTTTTTATGACTGTTTTTTATTTGAATTATATGAAATGGAGAAATACATGAGAGGAATTTATTCAAACAAGACGGAGATACGTCATAAGGTATTTACGGAAGTTGCAAGAATGGCGTTTGAAGGCGGAGATTTCACACGAATTGAAGAACTGCCTTACAAAATCATTCCCGGTGAAATTGGAAAATATTACAATAACATTTTTATTGAACGTGCCATTGTAGGAGAACGTCTTCGTGCTACCATTGGACTTCCTATTAGAAAAGTGTCTGAGCATGCACCACTTTCAGATGGAATAGATGCCAGTGCCATTGATGAAAAGTATTATGACCCTCCTCTTATTAACATTATAAAATTTGCATGTCATGCATGCCCTGAAAAAAAGATTTTCGTAACCAACGGATGTCAGGGATGTATTGAGCATCCATGCGTTGAGGTTTGTCCAAAGAAAGCTATCCATATGGAAAATGGTCATTCCGTTATTGACCAGGATAAATGTATAAAATGTGGCAAGTGTTTAAATGCATGCCCTTACAATGCAATTATTAAACAGGAACGTCCCTGTGCAGCTGCCTGTGGCATGAATGCCATTAAATCTGATGAATACGGCAGAGCTGACATCGATTATGACCAGTGTGTGTCCTGTGGTATGTGTCTTGTAAGTTGTCCTTTTAGTGCTATTGTGGATAAAAGCCAGATTTTCCAGACAGTGCTGGCACTGAAAAGTGATACTCCTATATATGCAGCCATTGCCCCTTCCTTTGTAAAGCAATTCGGTGACGAGGTTACTCCTGCCATGGTAAGGGCTGCCCTTAAAGCTGTAGGTTTTGAAGAAATGGAAGAGGTAGCAATCGGTGCCGACCTTTGTGCTATTCAGGAAGCAGCTGATTTCATAAAAGAGGTTCCTGAACATTTGTCATGGCTTGGTACTTCATGTTGTCCTGCATGGTCTGTTATGGCTAAAAAGACTTTACCTGAATATGCTAATCATATTTCCATGACCCTTACTCCTATGGTTTTAACAGGACGTATGATTAAGAAACGCCATCCTGACTGTAAGGTAGTATTCATTGGTCCATGTGCTGCGAAAAAGCTTGAAGCAAGCCGTCGCTCAGTACGAAGCGATATTGACTTTGTTTTAACCTTTGAGGAAATGATGGGGATTTTTGATGCTAAGGGAATTGATTTTAATAATCTTGAACTAGAAGAATTCAGACAAACTTCCAGCTCCTATGGTAAGGGATTTGCTGCCAGTGGCGGTGTTGCCAATGCCGTTGTAAATGTTTTAAACAGTATTGACCCTGACCGTGAGGTAAAAACAGTTAAGGCGGAGGGATTAGCGGAATGCAAAAAAATGCTTATGTTAGCCAAAGCCGGAAAATATGACGGATATCTGTTAGAGGGAATGGCATGTCCCGGCGGATGTCTTGGTGGTGCAGGAGTTTTGGCTGATGTCAGAAAAGCAGGCATTGCTCTTGAACAGGACAAATCAAAATCTGAATTAACAAAACCGTCTCAGTCAGAATACTTAAAATATCTTCATTTAATAACAAAGGAGGAATTGTATGAAAATGAGGACTAGAACCATTACCGTTACAGCAGTAATGATTGCACTTTGCATAGCAGTACAGTTTTTTAAAGTTCCAACCTTTGCATACTCAGTTTATGTTATTGGTGGATTAATTAACCTGATACTTATTATTGATACATTATATTGCGGAATTGTTAGCGGTATTATAGTTTCAGCTGTTGCCCCTATTACATCTTTTATTATAACCGGGTCACCTGTTATTGCCGCTGTACCTATGATTCTTCCGTGTATTATGATAGGAAACATGGTTCTTGTGCTTTTTGCCTGGTTTGTCAGGTGCAAAAAGCTGGAACTTAATCTTTTGCCAATAAGCCTTATAGCAGGCTCTGTTGCCAAATGGGGTGTAATGACACTTCTTATTATCAGATGGGTTCTTCCATCCTTTGGAAAGGGATTAAGTCACGTAGCCTACAAGGCTGCAACAGTTACATATTCCACAACCCAGTTAATTGCGGCATTGTTTGGAACTGCATTAGCCTGTGTTATCTGGCCTATTGTGCGATTAGGTGTAAAACGTTCAAAATAAAAATTGTTTATGGATAGATATAAAATCAGTCTACAATTAATGCTTTCGGGTATACCCGGTTCATTAAATTGTCATCGTATTTTGTGTCTATCCATTTTTCTATGTTATTATTTGCATTCTTTCCCTTGCTTCTTTCCTGATATCTTGCAAGGGCAATACTTGATATGGAAACATTCACTAACATAAATGCCAGTAACATCCATGTAGCTATTATTCCCGGTTTCTTTGGGATTTTTTCAATAAGGGCAGACAGTAGCGGATATGCAACCTTAAACCAAACTATAGCCGCTATTCCCCAAAAAGAACAGTACAATAAATTAATTCGTCCTCCAAGGTTAAATGGCATATCGCTGTAATCCCAGAAAACAGTGCCAAAGGCTATTTCCGTAAAAACGCTGCATATGTACTCATATGCTCCCCCTAATATAGTTCCCGTAAAAAATAAAAACAAGATATTTTTATCTTTGTACTTATATAACAGTACCGTTATGGCAGCTACTCCTACCCCCCACACAATACTAAACTGTCCGTAAATAACACTGCTCCTGCTCATCCAGCTTCCCATAACTATACGACAGAAAACCGTCTCCACAATGTCTCCAAGGAACGCTCCTATGAAAAACAACATAACCACCTTATAGAAACTACATCCTGTGGCAAACTTTGTTTTATCCTTTTGTTCCCCTGTCCCCGGCTTGCTTCTTGTATATGCCTTTCCTAATCGGCTGTCAATAACACCATAAATTCTGTCACTTAAGTTTTTAGTTACAGTATCTAATATATCTTCTGCCTTTTTGCAATATTTTTCGCTTTTATGGTGTCCTGATAAAATAAGCATAGTGGCAAGGCCGTCAATAAATATAACTGCCAAAAGAATCCACACTATGATTTCCATTATATATACCGGGATAATTTTATAAATATTAATAAAGAGATCGTTGACCCATGTTTTTACAACAAAGCCCATTATCGCCCAGATAACCGAAGCACCAAGGCAGATATAACCGTCAAAGTTAAATTTGAAATTAGAATAGTCCCACCAGCGTTCATGGTACATCTTTTCAATAATATGTCCGCCGGTCCACTCAATAAGAGTGGCTACTATCATACTTCCAAATAGTAGCCAGAATCCGTTTAAGTCCCTAAGAATAACTGTAATGGCAACAGCTGAAATACCGTAAATCACACAGAAGGGTCCGTTAATGATTCCTCTGTTAACAAACCTTTTTCTTTTTATTGCAGCAATTGTTGTCTCAAATACCCATCCTAAAAATGAGTAAACTATAAATAAGTATATCAGTATATTCATTAGTACTTCCTTTGTTTTTTATTATAAATGTAATATGTTAATAAGGAAAACCCATGCAAGTCCGTAATATGTTACCGCAGCAACTAAATCGTTTACGGTAGAAATAAGAGGACCTGATGCAACTGCCGGGTCAAATCCGATTTTGTCAAGAATAATGGGAATAATAGCTCCTACAAAGCTTGATATTAACATAGCCAGTGCCAGTGCAACGCCGATACATCCTGAAATAGCAAAGGCATCCATAAACTGCTGTCCTCTGACAAGCCATATAAATACCCCTGTAAATATAAAGGAAATAGAACCTACTATAAGTCCATTAAAGAAACCTACACGCATTTCCTTAAATACAAATCCCAGCATCTGCTTAAATTCCAGTTCTTCGTCCATTAAAACCCTGATAGTCACCGCAAGGGACTGGGTTCCAACATTACCGGACATACCAAGAATAACTGACTGGAATGTAACAATAATCGGAAGTCCCACTATAACCTTTTCAAACATACTTATAACTGTAGATACAATCATGCCAAGCATAAGCAATATGATAAGCCATGGAACTCTTTTTTTAAGGCTCTGGGATAATGGTTCTTCTAATTCCTCCTCTGCAGCAAGACCTGCTAACTTAGCATAGTCCTCACCCATTTCTTCATCTACCACTTCTACCAAATCCTGAGAAGTAATAACACCTAAAATGTGATTGTCTTTATCCAATACCGGAATGGAATCCTCTGAGTAATCCTTTAATTCTTCAATACAGTCATCTACTGTTTCATGGTCATACACAAAAGGATATGAAGTGATAACTAATGATTCTAGTTCTACATATTCCCTTGCAACAATTAAGTCTTTTAAATCAATGGCTCCATAAAAGGTTCCATCTTCTTTTTTAACATATAACGTAGAAATGTTGTCATTGTCAGCAGCCTGTTCTACTAAACGTTTCATTGCCTGCTTTATGGTAAGGTCTAAGGATAAGCTAACATAATTGGTAGTCATCTTACTACCGATTTCATCTTCGTCATAGGACTGAATAAGATCAATATCCTTTTGTGCCTCTTTATCCATTAACTGGAGAAGCTCCTCACTTTTTTCTTCCTCTAATTCATCTAAGATATCAACGGCATCATCCGGCTCCATAGCCTCAAGAATATCTGCCGCTGTTTCATTATCTAATTCTTCAATGAACTCTTCCGGATCATCTAAATAAGCAAAAATTTCAGATACCCTGTCAAGACCTAAAAGGGCATATAATCTTCTACGCTCATTTACATCTAAGTCTTCTAAAACCGATGCTATATCATTTTCATGATAATCGTTTAACTTCTCTTTCTTAACATAAGCCGGTTCGTTGCCTCGTATTATATCTATAATTTCAGCTTCATAATCAGCTTTTTCAGGAATTTCATATTCCTGTGTTTCTATATTATTCTCTGTGCCTGACTCTTCTGTATCCTGTGGCTTTTTTTCTTCAAATTCTTTATTTTCTTCCATCATATACCTCCTTTCACATAAACAGAAAGTAAAGAATCCGCTACATAAAAATATAGCGGACTGTATATGTAAGAAGCTTGTATATGAATTTATGCACTTTAAGGACGAAACAGATGATGTGCATCAGTTTCGTCTATAGTATATTCATTATGCAAACTTCGCCCACAACTGTCACAACTATCCATCTGGTTCTCCTTCCATTTTATTATAAAAAATCGAAATAAAAACTTATGGCCAAAATAACCATAAGTTCTTATTAATTTATATATTTACTTTATCATTTTTTTTAGACAAATTCAACTGAAATATAAAATTATTCCACAGTGTGAACCTTTATCATATTAGTGGTTCCTGACTTTCCAAGAGGCACTCCTGATGTAATAACCACAATGTCATCCTTTTCCACTAAATGCTTTTCCTTTGCCACTTCCACAGCATAGTCAAACAATTCCAGCACATCGCCTTTCTCCTTAATAAGCACTGGTGTAACTCCCCAGGACATATTAAGCTGGCGGCATACTTTTTCACTTGTGCTTCCCGCGGTAATCATACAGTCCGGTCTGAATCTTGATAACATTCTTGCAGACCTTCCTGATTTAGTTACCGTAAGAATTGACTTTGCCCCAAGGTCATAAGCTGTAGTACATGTAGCATGACATACTGCCTGGGTAATATCACTTCCTTCACTTCTTTTCATATTAAAGAAACGCTGTTTATAGTTTATGTCCATTTCAGTACGTTCAGCGATTTTCGCCATGGTTTCAACGGCTTCCACCGGATATTTCCCTGCTGCTGTCTCTCCTGAAAGCATAATGGCACTGGTTCCATCGTAAATTGCATTTGCCACATCTGTGGTTTCTGCTCTTGTAGGACGAGGATTATTCATCATGGAATCCAGCATCTGAGTTGCAGTAATAACCTGTTTTCCTGCCTCATATACCTTTTTAATAATCATTTTCTGAATAATAGGAACTTCTTCCTCCGGAAGTTCAACTCCCATGTCTCCTCTGGCTACCATAATGGCATCTGCCTCATCTATAATGGAGTCTACATTTAAAATACCTTCACTATTTTCTATTTTTGCTATAATGTTGATGTTTTCCCCACCGTTTTCATCAAGAATTTTTCTTACGGCTTTTACATCTTCAGCTGTTCTTACAAAGGATGCGGCAATATAATCAACATCCTGCTGTATTCCAAATATAATGTCACTTTTATCCTGTTTACTCATGTACTCCATGTTAATATGAATATCAGGAACATTAACCCCTTTTCTGTTAGAAATTTTACCATCATTTTTTACTTCACAGACAATATCCGTTCCACTAATTTCCTTAACCTCTAACTTTACAAGACCATCATCAATAAGAATAATTGAGCCTATATTTACGTCTTTATATAAATCAGGAAATGTAATATTGACATGGTTTTCATCTCCCTTAACCTGTCTGTCTCCCACAAGGGTAAATTTCTGACCTGTATGAACAAAAATGGAATCATTTTCAAATATTCCTGTTCTTATTTCCGGTCCCTTTGTATCTAACAAAATGGCAACAGGCATATCACATTTCTTTCTGATTTCCTTTACCTTATCCATTCTTTTCTTATGTTCTTCGTGAGAACCATGGGAAAAGTTACATCTTGCCACATTCATTCCTACATTAATTAACTTTTCAAGTACACCATCAACGTCTGTTGACGGACCAAGAGTACATACTATCTTTGTCTTTCTCATTCTAATTTTCTCCTTTTACTTACCTACTACCATATTTCTATCAAACCACACTTATAATAACAATATATGAAATTATATACAAGTTAATTTTTGTTAAAGATTTTTAATATACATTTAACACTTTTAGGGGTATAATAACATTTAGATGTTTTGAAAGGATGTTACTAGTATAATGCAAAATTCAAATATTATTAGTACAGATAATTTAAGGGAGGATTTCACCTTGAAAATCACTCCCATAATAAAAAATGAAAAATTAAAACGAATGGATAAATATATACAACATGGCAACACCAGCACCCTAGAGCACTGTATTGCAGTTTCTTACATAAGTTACTGCATTGCAAGAAAATTCCATATCCGCTGTGATTACAACAGTCTTTTAAGAGGTTCTCTTTTACATGATTACTTTTTGTATGACTGGCATGACAAGGATGCTGCACACAAATGGCACGGTTTCCACCACGCAGCTGTAGCCCTGAAAAATGCCTCTAAGGATTTTGAACTCACTGACATTGAAATGGACATTATAGCAAAGCACATGTTTCCCCTTAATATTAAACTTCCAAGATATAAGGAAAGTTACATTGTAAGCCTTGCCGACAAAATATGTTCATCCTATGAGGTAATATGTAAGCGTGCATGCTACCGTTTTGAGTAAATTACTCATATTCCGTACCGCTATATACGCTGTGGGTAGGGTCTATGTTGCTGTTTATAAGGCTGTACATTAGATTTTCGTCTTCATCTGCATCAGATATGCTTGTTACATATCCACTTAAACCACTACACATATCTTCTAAATCCTCCTTTTCCCCTGTAAGGGCTAATGCATAGTATTTAGTTTCACCTTTATCCACCATATTTTTAATTTTTTTATAAAATTCCTCATATTCCGGATGTCCCAAAAAATTCAACACTTCAGGATGCTTTATCATAAAATCTAACCTTTCGGAAAAGCTGTCCTTTACGGTTTTCACATCTAATTCAGGACCTTCATCATAAACATAGCCATTTGCACTTCTATATATGAAGAAATTCTTTCCATTGTAAAAATATCCGTTACCTTTAAGAGTTAATCCGTCAACAGAATACATATTTGTATATCCCAAAGTCATTTCCTTTATGCTTCCCATACTTGACTGATCAATTCCTAAATATATACCTATTGGTGGGTACTTGTCATTAATTTCATAAGGATAAACCCCCACCCATTTTATACATGTATTATCCTGATAATAATTTTCTTCAAGAAGTTTTTTAAGCTGCGTATCCCCTATCAGCTTATTAAGAGAGATAAAAATATTATAAATCTTATTCTTTTTCATTTTCTTCAAGGTTGCCTTAAGATTGCCGTAATCTTCATCATCCTCGTTTATGGACATAATCTCTCCATCATCTAAATAACTCCGAAATTCCGGTTTTTCAACTGTAAGAGCTTTTTCTAAGGTAATCCCCACATAAGGCTGAATATTTTTCGTTATACGATAATAATACTGGCCCTTTTTATTATCAATTTCTCCTAAATTTTCAAAATAAGGAATGTACTGTCCTTTATTGTGAAACTGAAAAAGAGTCTCATATCCTAACTGGGCATCTGTTTTTTCTGAATACAGGGTCTTGCTGTCAATATTCCATTTGCTGTAAGGATAGTTTTCCTGAGCCTTTTCCTTTTTTACATATTTAACCATAGGGTCAATTTTTATAACATATACTGCTATTGTCGTAACAATCATAGCTGCCATTATACAAGACAAAACCACAAAGGGAACATTAATTTTCTTATGTTCCCCTGTGGTTTCATCTATATTCTCATTATTTGATTTCTTACTTTCCGGCTCCTCCCGACTGTCATTTATTGTAACAACATCATCTTCAATAGAATTTTTATTCTCTGATTCATAGCCTTCATGGATGTTTTCCTTTGCTTCTTTACGTCTTTTTAACTCACTTTCCACAAATTCCTGTTCTTCTTTTGTTACCTGTCCCCAGTTATACTTTTCATAAAGCTCCTTAAAATCCATATGTCCCTCTCTTTTATCCTTTAGTCCCTAGACAACAATATTCTGTCATTATCAAATTCCTTTTGTTTCTTTGCAGAATACATTTTTATCATATCATCTATGGTCATATTTTCTCTCTCTTTACCGGATAAATCAAGTATAATTTCCCCTGAGTCAAGCATTATGGTTCTTGAGCCTGTATTTAATGACTGATTTAGATTATGGGTAATCATCATAGTGGTAATATTATTTTCTGACACAATCTGCTTTGTTATTTCCATTACCCTTTTAGCCGTTGCCGGGTCAAGGGCTGCGGTATGCTCATCTAAAAGCAAAAGTTTTGGAATTGAAAGGGTACACATTAAAAGAGTAACCACCTGTCTCTGACCACCTGACAAAAGCCCGATTTTAGTTTTCATTCTGTCTTCTATGCCCATATTGTATCTTGCCAGATTTTCCCTGAAAAACTCAGCCTTTTTCTTTGTTAATGCTCTTGAAAAAGGTGATGAATGTTTTTGCGATCTTGTATAAGCTAACGCGAGATTTTCTTCAATAGTCATGTTAGGTGCCGTTCCTCTCATGGGGTCCTGAAAAACACGACCTATCATTTTTGCCCTGGCATGCTCACTTTTATATGTAATTTCTTCATTATCCAAAAATATATGTCCTGAATCCACGAGGAAGCTACCGCAAATTGCATTAAAAAGTGTACTTTTTCCTGCTCCGTTTGAGCCTACAACTGTAACAAATTCCCCATCCTCCAATGAAAGGGACATATTTTTTATGGCAACGTGTTCATTAACTGTTCCTTTGGCAAAAACCTTTGAAATATTCTTTACTTCTAACATTACATCTCCGCCTTTCTGCTTCTCTTTTCCGCAATTTTTTCCTTTATTGCAGGAATTGCAAGAGTAATGGCAACAATAAGTGCACATGTAAGCTTCATAAGATTTGCGCTTTTATCACCAAATAAATTCTGTCTTATAACAAATGCCACTATAAGCTTGTATATAACAGAACCTGTAACTGCTGAAATAACTCCTATGGCAGCGCCTCTTTTTCCAAATATTGCCTCACCAATAATTACTGCTGCTAATCCATAAATAAGAGTACCGTTAGCAGTATTTATGTCTGAATATCCAACGCTTTGTGATGCCATGGCTCCTGATAAACCAATTAATGCATTGGCAATCATAAGACCTATGATTTTGGTTCTGTCAACATTTATTGATGATGCTCTTACCATATCAGGATTATCTCCTGTGGCTCTTATGCAAAGTCCCATATGGGTTTTAAAGAACCAGATAATTACAGCTATAACCAACACAACAATAATAAAACTTACCACAGCTTTTAACATACTTGTGTTAAACTGACCTGTTATTCCAAGCAATTCCTTTATTTTATCAAATATTGTTATTTTGCCGTAACTTAAGTTAGTTGTGGCTCCCTTGTCTGTTAATGAATAGCATACAAGATTAATGGAATATAATGCACTCATGGTTATTATTCCTGCTAATACCGGATGAACACTAAGCTTTGTCTGTAAACATCCCGTAATAAATCCTGCCAATGTACCGGCAACTATTCCTGCTAAAAGTGCCAGTGCCGGGTGTCCGTTTAAAGACACCAGCACCGATATAACTGCTCCAAAGCCGAAGCTTCCTTCAGTTGTTAAATCCGGAATATCCAATATTCTAAGTGAAATATATATACCCATTGCCAGCAATCCATATATAAAGCAATCCGGCAGATTGGTTAAATAATACTGTAATTCTATCATTACTAAATCTCCTCATCCATTACTGAATTTCGTTAATATCATACTTTGTTTTAATCTGGTCTTTTGTAATACCAAGAGCTTTCATGGCATTGGTGTTTACTGAGCAATAATCAATTCCAACTACCTGTGAAGGAATATCTTTAACTTTCTTTCCGTCAAAGTAATCCATTGCCATATCTACTGTTTTTTTACCAATTCCCTTATCGTCAATGGCAAGGGTTGCAAAACATCCTGAGGCAACTGTTGTAGCCGATGAACAATATGTTGGGATTTTCTTTTCATTGCAAATTTCTGCTAACTTTGCAACTCCGTCCTGAATAATTGAATCATTTGGTACGAAAATGGCATCTACACCTTCATTTATAAGAGCATTGGTTGCTGTTTCAATATCACTTGATGTAGGTGCTGTTTTTTCAACATATTCAATGTTCTTTGATTTTAAATATTCCTCAACCTGCTTAATTGTGTTTGTTGCATTGTCTTCATTGCCACTGTAAATAAGTCCGTATTTTTTAGCCGGTGTTGTACTTTGTGCTAAATCAATAATGTCTGATACCGGAATGGCATTTGATGTACCTGTGGCGTTTTTATCAGGACTATCCATATCAGATAAAACTCCTGCTGCAACCGGTGCTGAAACTGCACAGAAGAAAACCGGTGTGTCTGATTCTAAATTAACAAATGCCTGGGTAGGTGGTGTTGCAATGGTAAATACCATGTCATATGTTCCGTCTGTCATGTTATTGGCAATAGTTGAAAGGGTTGTAGCATCACCTGATGCACACTGATAATCAATTGTAGCTGTATCACTTGTGTATCCCTTGCTTGCTAACTCTTCTATGATTCCCTCTTTCATATCAGTAAAGGCACCATTTTCCACCATGGTTACGATACCGATTTTTTTCTTGTCTGCCTTTTGTGAGGCATCAGCTGATTTGTCATTGCTTCCGCAGCCTGTAAAAATTGTTGCTGCCATAGCGGTTGTTAATAAAATACTTAATACTCTTCCTTTTCTCATGTTCTTATCTCCTTATAAAAAAATATTTATTAACAGATAACCACCTATGCCATATAAGCTTAAGGAATTTTATACAATAAAAAAGTCCCTGACAGTAGGATTACTCTACTATCAAGGACGGATATTCATAAAATCATATTCCGCGGTGCCACCTTGATTCGCAATAAAAAATGCGCTCTCAACGGGTACTAACATACCCTGTGCAACTAACGTATGCCTTCACGTCACAAAATACTAACATAAATGCTTTGTTCTATGCCCTCTGCGGTCCATTTAGTAAGCTGCGTTCTGCAGGTTCTCAGCCTCCCTGCTCTCTGTAAGTGCACGATTTACTTTTATCTCCGCATCAACGGTTTCAATGGTCATCTTTAATTATGTGGCAATTATATCTCACATAATATTTATCGTCAATATAAAATTTTATAGTTTTATAATAAACTTAAATTTATAAACCTAAAATACAAACTTTTCTACCACTTTGGCAATTCCATCTTCATTATTTGAATCTGTCACATAATCTGCCACCTGTTTTACTTCATCTACGGCATTTTCCATTGCCACACCTATGCCGGCATATTTAACCATGGAAATATCATTATAACCGTCACCACAGGCTATGGTATTCTCCTTCCTTATTTTAAGTTTATTTACAAGAACCTCTATGGATGCCGCCTTATCAATTCCTTTAGGCATAATTTCAATAAAATAATCTGCCGAACGGCTGATGCTTAATTGATTTTTGTACTTTTGAGCTAAAATCTGTTCATGTTTTGCGGCAATTTCCGGTGGTGCAGTCATTAACAGCTTATTGGGATTATATGTTACATATTCCTCCATATCCGTTTCATAAACAGGTATTTTATTTATAAAGGATTCCGTTTCAATGTATTTGTCCATTCTTGTTCCAACAATAATCCGTTTATCATCGTAGGTTATAAGCCCTATATCATTTTCTTTGGCATATTTTAACAATGGACTTATATACTTTCTGTCTAACACCTGTTCAAACACAACCTCGTTGGTTTTCGCATTTATAATTTTTCCACCGTTAAATGCCATAATATAGCCTCCGAATTTTTCCAGTTCCACAGCTTTTGCCACAGGCAAAATTCCGGGAGTTGGTCTTCCCGATGCCAAAACAACTATATGCCCTGCCTTTTGCATTTCTAAAAGTGCCTTTTGAGTAAGGGGCGTAACCTTCTTTTCATCGTTAGTTAATGTTCCATCTAAATCTAAAAAAATAATCTTTTTATCCATAAAATCCTCTTTAGTGTAGTTTTATTTTAATGCTTCAAGCTTTCTCATGGCTTCTGACAGCATTTCCCCAGTAATAACATATGGATTATGCTCAATGTCCTTCATTACAACTGCTCCTTTTGCCAAATCATCTATCTGACTTTTTTCAAATTCCAAGTCCTCTAAACATGTAGGAAGTCCAACGGATTTATTGAAATTATATACTCTTTCAAAATCTTCCGTGTTTTGGTCTACCAGTAAAAGATTTAGCACTCCGTAACTTACCACCTCCCCATGAAGATGTTTTTTTTCAATATGAGGATATGATGTCATGGAATAAAATATTGCATGTGCCAATCCTGAATTGTAATGTACCGTATGCTCTGCAGTAAGATAAATAGATGCCAATGCAGTTGATACAATTATTGCCAAAACTACCTGCTCGTAGGCTTTTGACAGCTGATTATTACGGTTTGATTCCATTGCCTCTTTTCCGTACTCCATAATAGGCTCGTAACACATTTTGCTGTTATTTACCCCCATGGCAAAATAATGAGGAAGTACTTCTCCCTTCGAAGACATAACTGCCTCAAAATATTTGGCATAGGTATCTCCCATGCCTGCCCATAAATATTTTTCCGGAGAATTAACGGTTATTTCCGTGTTAATAAATGCATGTACCGGCGGTGCAGGATAAAAGAAAGGCTCCTTAAAACGTCCGTCAGGATAATACATTATGGATACGCTGGTGCAGGCAGAGCAGTTAGAAGCAATAGTTGGAAAAGAAAATACCGGCTTGTTAATTTTTACTCCAAGGCACTTTCCTGTATCCGTGGATTTTCCTCCTCCAATGGCAAAAATCATATCTGCCTTTATAACTGCCGGATTTTCCATTAGCTTTTCTACATTCTCGTATGTTGCCTCTCCTCCATACCATAAAAAATCAATTATTTCCATGGAAGAATCTTTTATGGCTTCTAATATTTTGTCTTTAGCGGCAGCTAAGGCTTTATGTCCTCCTATTGCAACTATTTTATTTCCATATTTACCACATATCTCAGGTATTTCTTTATAAACGTCCTTTCCAATAGAATAACTTGGAAGATGTATGCTGTAATTTTCCATTTGGTTTTCTCCTTGATTGTGTATTGCCCCCTCCCTTCGGTCAGCGGCATTTCGTCGAAAACGTCCTTATAAATGAACTTCGTTCATTTGGTTTTCTCCTCTAATTTTATATGTTCTCTTATAACATCACATGAAGAAGCGAACAGCTTATTTTCCTCTTCTGTCAATTTTAACTCAATTATTTCTTCAATTCCGTTCCGTCCTATAATACAGGGAACACCGGCATTTACATTATTTTGACCATATTCTCCCTCTAACAATACTGATGCCGGAAGGACTCTGTGTTCGTTAGTTAGCACCGCCTTTGCCATATCTGCTAAGGCTGCTCCTATTCCAAATTCCGTGGAACCTTTTCCGTTAATAATGTCCATGCCTCTCATATGGGTGCATTCAGTAACCTTCTCTTCACTAAAATCTATGCACCGGTCACCATGTTCTTTAACGAATTTGTCATAAGCATCTCCGTTAATTGTAAGGTGTGAAAAAGGTACCATAGAGGAGTCCCCATGTTCTCCCATTGCAAATCCAATTACACTGTGGGGGTCCACCTTGCACAAATCTGCCACTGTCCGCCTTGTTCTGGCAGTATCTAGTGACGTTCCCGTGCCAAACACCCTGTTTTTAGGAAGTCCTGTATGCTTTCTTACATAGTAGGCAATTATATCCGCAGGATTTGTTATTGTGATAATTATTCCCTTTATGTCTGTTTTATTTAAATTATCCACAACATCCTTTATACATTCAATTGATGCCCCTAATGTATCAAGCCTGGTTTGTCCCGGAAGCCTTGGCACCCCTGCACTGATAACAATAATATCTGCATCTTCGCAGTCCCTGTAATCTCCCGTTCTGATAATCGGAGCCGATGACAAAAAGCATACACTGTCTGCTAAATCCATTGCCTGACTTTTAGCCTTGACTTCATCCTTATCTATAAAAACTATTTCATCACAAATGTTTTGAAAGGACAGTGCCGCTGCACAGTGGGTTCCTACGTGACCTGCACCGATAATCACTATTTTTCTGTTGTATAACATAGTACCATCTCCTTTATATTTTCCCATTATACCTATTTTTTTCTAGAAGAGAAATCTTAATGCGTTAAATATCCAGCCTAGATATTTATGCAGGTTTTCTTTTTCCCCTGATATTTCCTTCATTTTCATTCCCTTAGGCAAATCCTTGTACTCACTAAGATTTTTTACTGTAGCTGCCTTTTCTTCGTATAAAAGCATATTATTTTTTAACTGCTTTGTAACTTCCCTGCTGTTAATGGCAAGCATTAATTCAGTGTCAATATAAGCACTTCTCATATCCATGTTAAAGGAGCCTACTATTGCCATATCATCATCTATTGTCATGCTTTTTCCGTGATAGGAAATTCCTCCCTCATATTCCTTTATGGTCATTTTAGTGTCTATTATTTTTTCTTTGTTGCTCATGTAATCTATGGCACCAAAAAGATTTCCGTTATTTTCAGCAGAATTAAACATTATTGTGGTTTTATCCCCTATTTTAGACAAACCTTCATACATATAGTCATCACATATAATGTAAGGAGTATGTATTTTAACTTCAGATTTTGCATTTTCAGCTAATTTCATTAAAGTGTAAAATACCACCGGCTCCTTTGAATATATTGTGGTTGGATTACTTATAAGGGTTATTTTATTAGTTTCATAAGTATTTTTTTCATAATTATACTCACTGCTTAAAAACTTATCATATTTTTCAGAGAGCCTTGTATAACGCTCCTTTAAGTAATCTCCTGCTTCCTTCACCTTTTTCTTTTTTGCTATTTTAGTGCTATTGTGAAATACACTGCAGCATTTTAATGAAGTAATATCCTTATAATATTTCTTTATCTGATATATGGAGCTGTCACTTTTTTCCTTCTTGTATTCAGTATTATATACTAAAACATCCCTGTCGTAATTTTTGTGTCCCTTATAGTCTCCAAGAAAATACCCAAATGTGTTCCGACCTCCAAGCATATACGCCTTATTGTCAGAAATCAGGTATTTATCGTGCATTCTCCCCAATCCCTTCCATGGAGTCAAAAGATTTATTTTGTTGTAAATAATGATTTTGATGTTAGGGTTACAGCTTAAAGCATAGAAATAATTATTTCTCTCCATTCTAAGTTCTGAGTTAAAGCCGTCAGCAAAAATTTCCACCTTAACTCCTCTGTTTGCCGCATCAAGAAGAGCTGACAGCATATCTTTTCCTGCCTCATCACTTCTAAAATCAAAGGTTGACATAACAATGTTATTTTTTGCATCCTTAATAAGCTTCAAACGCATTTTCAGGGCTTCTTCGTTGTCCTCAATAATTACTGCCCTGTCAACACCCTTCTTATCACTGTAAAAATTAGTATTTTCCACCTTTTTTTCAGTATCTTTAGTTATATTATTATGGATTAAGAACGGAGCAATGCCACCAATTACCAAATACACAATAAACAAAAGAAATACCACTGCAAAGGTTCTTATAACCCTTCTTACCTTGAATTTCTTTTTCTTTCTTTTTTGCCTGAAAACAGAATAAATGATACTTAATATTATTAAAATAAGTACAATAAAAATCCCTTTAACCACTTAAATCACCTTTTTTGTTTTTTAATGCTATCTGTACCATTATAATGCCTTTAGTGAATAATTAAAATACATTTTTCCATAGAAAAAACAACAGCGACATTTGCCACTGTTGTTTTTTTATTATGATAATTATATTATTTTCCTTCTACGGCCTTAAATGCTTCATCTAAATCTTCAATAATATCATCAATGTTTTCTGTACCAATTGAAAGTCTGATGGTATTTGGATTAATGTTCTGTTCTGCTAACTCTTCAGCTGTGCACTGGCTATGTGTTGTTGTTGCAGGATGAATAACTAATGACTTAACATCTGCAACGTTTGCAAGTAATGAGAACAGCTGTAAATTATCAATAAACTTATGAGCTTCTTCCTGTCCGCCTTTGATGTCAAATGTAAAGATACTTGCACCGCCATTTGGGAAATATCTTTCGTAAAGTGCATGGTCAGGATGATCAGGTAATGATGGATGATTTACCTTTTCAACTAACGGATGATTTGATAAATATTCAACTACCTTCTTTGTATTTTCATTATGACGCTCAATTCTAAGAGATAATGTTTCTGTTCCCTGAAGTAATAAGAAAGCATTAAATGGTGAAATTGTTGCACCTGTATCTCTAAGTAAAATTGCTCTGATATATGTTGCAAATGCTGCAGGACCTGCTGCCTCTGTAAACTTAACTCCATGATAGCTTGGGTTTGGCTCTGAAATTCCAGGATATCTGCCACTTGCAGCCCAGTCAAATGTACCGCCATCAACGATTACGCCACCAAGTGATGTACCATGTCCACCAATAAACTTAGTTGCTGAATGAACAACAATGTCTGCACCATGCTCAATTGGACGGATAAGGTATGGTGTACCAAATGTGTTATCCACTACTACAGGAAGTCCGTGCTTATGTGCGATTTCTGCAATGGCATCAATGTCAGGAATATCACTGTTAGGATTTCCTAATGTTTCAAGGTAAATTGCCTTTGTATTGTCCTGAATTGCACCTTCAACTTCTTCTAAATTATGAGCATCTACAAATGTAGCTGTAATGCCATAGTTTGGTAATGTGTGAGCTAAAAGGTTTGATGTTCCACCGTAAATTGTCTTCTGGGCAACAATGTGTTCTCCGGCACCTGCTAATGCCTGAATTGTGTATGTAATTGCTGCTGCTCCTGATGCTACAGCTAAACCTGCAACACCACCCTCAAGCTTAGCGATTCTGTCTTCAAACACACCCTGAGTTGAGTTTGTTAATCTTCCGTAAATGTTTCCTGCGTCAGCTAATCCAAATCTTGCTGCTGCATGCTCTGAATTTCTAAACACATATGATGTTGTCTGGTAAATTGGAACTGCTCTTGCATCTGTTGCCGGATCAGGCTGTTCCTGTCCTACGTGTAACTGTAATGTTTCAAATTTATAATTTCTGTTGCTCATATTTATTCTCCTTCGATTTGTTTTTAGCTTATCTGCACGTCTCTCAAAGACGTGCAGTTCGATTT
>NZ_HF991839.1:0-11300 GCF_000432355.1 Eubacterium sp. CAG:161 | reverse complement strand
CCACTTATCGGTAGGACTCACCTCTTTTTATGGAATTATCCATAAGATAGGTAACGTGACCTATCCATGTTTATTATATATCAAGATACAGTACTGAGTCAATTAACAACCATGTTTTCACATATACATGATTGCTACTAATACCTTGATGTTATAGCATCTTTTCTACTTTAGCTTTGTATTCTATTAATCTTAATAAATACTCTGGCATTTTTCTATTTCCTAATTCCCAATCCTGCACTGTCCGATATGGTATTCCAAAGTACTCTGCAAACTGTCTGCGATTCATTCCCATATTTTTTCTTAGCTCTAACAGCTCTATCTCTATATTCATAATACTTCCTCGCTGCACGCATTGCGTATAATAATATTATACCAGATTTCATTCTATGTCAAGTTCCTTATTATTTCCCCTTAAGGATTTACAACTCCCCCATTCCAGCCATATTCCACAGGTTGCTTTAAATAATAAGGATTTTTCCTGCTTAAAACTTCTGTATTATGAAGTATGTTATTGTATATGTAATTATGCTGATTTTGATTATTTGCCATGTTATTTAAATAGAAATAATTTGCTATTTGTGCCACTGATATGGAACGTACGTTTTCGCTGTATATAATAGCTGTTTTAGCTTCGCCATCGGTATTATATTCTGCCGTAACAAAGGTTCTTATATGAATACTGTTAGCCACAAAATCATTCATCATTTCCATTGTACGCACATAATATGTATTTTCTTTATCATCAATATTCCAGTTTATGGCTATTCCTTTTTCCTCCATATACCCAAATGTAGGACTTAAATTATTTCCATTAAAATTATATTTTTTTATTCCTCTGTACCTAAAGCCCATATTAAGGGATGAATAATCCGTAGGGTCAAGTAATGTATATGTATTATTTAACTTATCTTTACTTTCGTAGCCTGTTGTATTAGGGTCAAGTGTGTATATGGTTCCATATTCCTTTACTTTGTAATCCACACCATTTAAAGTTATAATACTTCCCTTGTTCGGTGCATTTCCCACTACCCTGAAAGCAATGTTTAACTCATCTGTATTGTTAGACATTCTTATTTGAAAACCGGTTATTCCTACTTTAGAGCTTATAAGGGTTTCCTCTGCCTTTACACAATTTCCCATAATTCCACCTAAAGCAATAAATGCTAATATAATAAAAATATTTCCCGCTTTCTTTAACATACTTTATCCTTTCATAAATCCTGTTTTTACAAATTGCGCACCGACATTAATAAAAACATCGATGCGTAATCTAATTGCCTGTTATATATTATATATCACTAAAATATTTTAGTTTATTACATTCCTCCACCTGAATGTGGTAAGTTAGGTAATGTGGTAACTTCCGGAATTGACAAATCCTGATCTGATTTTGTAACAACATCACCATCAATTATATCTACCATGGTTCTTGTATTAACATCAAATCTATTGACAACAATTTCCGGTGTTTCATATTTATTACGTTTCATAATATCATTCTCCTATCATACTATGTACCGCCCCCTCCCTTCGGTCAGCGGCAACTCGTCGGAAACATTTTAGAAATGAACTTCGTTCATTTAGTTTCCTCCTGCATTATACATTCATTAGTTCATCACAGTGTTATTTGTGAATACAACTTTTTTATGAATTAAACCTGTAGTTTCACCGGCAATCCAATCAAAGAGATTGCTATAAATTGTTCCTGTTTTTGTGTTCAGGATTTGAAGCAGGGACGATTCGCTTCCCACTTCCCTTCTGGCTACAAAACCTGTAGTCTGTCTGTTAGTGTACTCATCCGCTCCGCTATATGCTTCCTGTCCTCTTGCATAATCAAACAGGTCATGATATACGTTATTAACTGTTGTGTAATTTTCATTTCCGGCATTTGTAAGCATTGCCATACCAATTTGTGATATATGATTGTTAATATCTACAATGCTGATTACATTGTTAAATAAAAACTCGTGAGCTGCCTTATTTGGCATCTTCTTTCCTTCATATAAATTAGTTGCAATATTGTAAATGTTTACATCTGATTCTCCAAAGCCGAAAGAATCATTGTCATATACTATTTCGCCGTTATCAAGTATTGCATACGCTCTAAGAACGTAATTTGAAACAAGGGCAGCATATGAATAATTCAAATGCTTAAAGGTAAGTGCCCAGTATGTACGTTTTGTATCCTCTGTCTTAATGTTTGACATACCGAAAAGTCCCGTTTCGTAAATACCCATTGACGTTGCCTCATATGTGTAAACATTCTTGTTTGCACTGTCTACTGTCATATCAGAAGCACTTGCCACTCTGCTCTTTAATCCGTAAATTGTTCCAAATCCCTTTACTCCATGAAGCTTATTATCACTTCCCAAAATCACCTGGTCGGCACTGGACATTACTCTGTATGAAGGATTAAATTCTGATACAGCGCCCTTTGCGGTATTAGTGTTAATCTGGTATCCTTCAAGCTTAACATTTCCTGTATTTACGGTAATTCTTATTGGAAGATACTTAGTAGTTACCGTTCCGTCTTCTGCCATTCCCGTAATCTTTAACATAAAATATGTTGTAGGATTTGTAACAGTAAATACTGTAGGTGCATTAATCTGTGTTTCACCGGGATACAAACTGTCATAAACTTCAGATTGTGCATATGTAAGTTCTGCTGCCGGAATATTTCCTTTACTGTCAGTATTTATTAACGAACTGTTGTCCTCAGTTCCCGTATTAACAATTTCCATGGAAACACTATTTGTTCCCTTGTTTGTACCGGCATACACATCATTCTTTCCAATTAATGACATATAATAGCTGTTATATCCTGTAACAGCATATGTATTAGTCTTATCAGGAGCATCATAAAACTCTATTGTTCCATTTATCTCCAAACTCTTATTAACTGTTTCCATTACATTGTTTCCATCATTATCCTTAGACTGTTTTTCGTAAGAATAATTAAACTTAACAGGTAATGTACCGGTTCCTTTTACAAGCTTCCATTCCTCGCTATTATCCCTCTTTGTAGGATTATCTGTAACTTTAACCCTGAAATAGAAGTTATATGTGTTATCGGTGTTTTCTCCATCTCTTACCTTTACGGTGTAATAGTAAAATCCATCTGATGCAGGACCACCTTCATATACTGAAAACATCCTGTAGGCATCCATTTGAAGCTGACCTTTGTATACTGTATCGTAAATAGTTTTAGCAACAAATTTCCTGCCTGTCTCATCATCATTTTGTACAAACAACTGGGTATTTGAACCTACAAAATACTTTTCATTACCATTTAAAGTAATGTATTTATCATTGTAACCTATAACAGCATCCATGTTTTCATCAGTGTAATACCACACTTCTGCCATTGTTTCATTACCCTTTCCATCATTAATCGGAAGGTAATATTCACCGTCAATAAGAACCCATTTATCTTCTCTTCTGTCAGGATCTTCTCCCGGCAATGGATTCGGCAGATTTGCTATTACCGTTACCACTGCATCCTCTGCATCAGTAACCTGTTCACACCAATGTGCAACTACTTTAACCTTAAAGTTTGTATTATCAATTTCTCTTGAAGGTACAAGATTTTCGTAAGTATGACTTCCTGCCTGTACACCTTCTTCAGTTTTAACTAATTTTTCATTTATTCCATCTTTATCGCATGTATAAATCAATACATCATATAAATATCCGTCTGCTTCCTGAGTAATGGAGTTTGTCCATGATACCGTTAATGCATCCCCCTTCTTACCTGCTGTCAAACCGTTTACACCCTCTATTTCAGGAATATTTCCAACAATTCTAAGAGGTACCGGTACATACTCATCAGGATGATTTTCCGTATCATAATAAACCTTCAAAATATAATATTCTGAACCTTTTTCTCCACCTAACTCACTGTGAATTGGAAGCTCCTGCATAAGCTCAGGAAGTTTTATAAGTATTGTATTTTCTCCCTGAGTTGAATACAATTCCTCCCTTGGCAACAGCTCAACTGTTCCCGGATCTGTTCCTATATGAGCTAAAGTATCATTTGCAATCTGCTCAATAAACTTTCCTTTATCGTCAACACTTGCATATGCAATAGTCATTTTCCAATTATTACTATTACCGTTAGTATTAATTTTTTT
This sequence comes from Eubacterium sp. CAG:161, assembly GCF_000432355.1. Classification (NCBI taxonomy): domain Bacteria; kingdom Bacillati; phylum Bacillota; class Clostridia; order Eubacteriales; family Eubacteriaceae; genus Eubacterium; species Eubacterium sp. CAG:161. Next base: position 7,167 of record NZ_HF991839.1, on the reverse strand, counting down.
AGTTCCATCTATAGTAAGGGCAAGATGGTCGCTATTATATACTGCCATTCCTGCAAGTCCTAAATCTGAACCATCATAATATATTGTTCCTTCTATTAAATGATTCTTATCATGATATACTACAGGTACTTTATCAGGATCAGAGTTATCACTTGCCTTTGCTTTAACCCAGTTTCCCATATCTCCAGGTATTCTAAGACCTAATGTAAGATATGTCCCATCATTATTTACAACCTTTACAATGTAATATTTTCCTGCTGCAAAGGAACGGGTATATAACTGATATCCATTTCCATCCCATGTCTGTAAAACACCGTCGTTTACTTTTCTTTCAGTTCCATAGTTTATATCTGCGTCCATATCCTTTGTATAATTTTCAGCAGTATATGAAGAAACCTGGGCAAAATACATCTTTGATGTAATTGTACCGCCTGTTGATTTTACCATAGGTAATCCATTATTAATCAAAAACCTTATAAATTGTCCACTATATGCACTAACATCGGTCATAATATCTGCATAATCAACATCAGTAATTGATGCATCTAAAACTTTGTACTCTAAATATCTTTTATCACTTCCATTATTAATAATAATATATGGATTTCCATTTTCGTCTAAGTTATTAACATCAGTTGATTTAAACTTAGTCCAGTCCATTTCCTTACCTTCAACTGGTTTAACTGTATTCTTAGTAACTGTAAGGCTGTTATTTGTTTCGTCTGATTCTGATATAAAGCCTTCAGCTTCAGTTCCTGTAAAGGATGGTGAATCTACTTTAACCGTAAATTCCGTAGCACCTTCTAATGGTGAAACAAGTCTGTCAAATGTAACTGAATGCTCACTATTTATATTAACGCCTTGCCATACACCTTCGCTAACAAACTGTGTTTTTCCTACATCATCATAACCTGCCACGTTAGTAGTTCCGTCTAATGAAACCATTATCCGCTTTCCGTAATCAGGCATTTCTCCCGTATCCGGATTAACATATCCACTGGACTTAGGAACTTCAGTAATTCCCACGTTTTCAAATGTTACCTTGACACTAAACATTTTTCCTTTATAAATTTCAGATTGATTTTCACTTACTCCACCACTTAACTGAACTGATTTAATTTTAAGGTCAGGTAATGCTACCTGCTGTGCAAACACTGTATTTCCATATGAATACTTAGAAGCAATGGTTATTGTTGATTTGTAATCAATCTTTTCACTTATAACAGATGTTGTGATTGTGCTACCTGTTTCAATAGTTTTTAAAACACCATTGGAATAATATGATAAAACATAGCCTAATGGTTCATCTGATGCCTCATTCTTAGCCCATGTTGCAGTAACCACTCCGCCAACATTTTCCACTTTAAGTGTTCCTGACAATGTAGGATTAATTGAAAACTCGTATCTGTTTTTATCAGAAACTCCATTGTCACTTTCTGCTACTGCATTATGTTCATCTGCGTAAGCATACATTTTTATTTCTTTTGCAGCTTTTGGTTTAATTTCAATTCCCTCTACAGTTGTTGTTTCATTTGGTGCAAGACCGTCAGCCACATCAACATATGCCTTAGTTATTTCAACGTCGTCGGCATAATCGCTTAATGCCTCCACTAAATAGTAAACTCTGTTATTTTCCGTTGATGTTGCAGGTGCAACACCGATATTTTTTACATTTATCTTTAATCCTGTAACGTTGCCGACAGTAGCAACTCCATCTGTTTCAACACCTGTTATAACCAAATCAGCAAATGCTTTTGCCACCGCTATCTTATCACCTGTATCACTATTTAAAACAGTAACCTCTGTATTATTATCAGGAGCCGTATTTTTAGTGAATGTGTACTTAACCTTTCCCTCTTCAATGGTAAGTTCATTACTTTCTACCGTAACTGTATTTCCACCTGAAACATATGTAAGCTTATAATTAGTAACGCCACTTTTCACATCTGCTTCGGCTGTTATTGTTCCATCGTTGTTGGCAAGGGTAACTTCCGGTAATACCGTAATAACCTTTTCCTCACTTTGGTTATTTGCTGTATTAGATTCATTTATTGTTGCGTCTAATCCACCTTCAAGTTTTACTATGCCACCTACCATATAGCTTCCTGTAAGCATTTCCGCTGTAAGTGTTACCTCAAAGGTGTGTGATATTTCATCTCCCGGTTCAAGAACAGGACTACTATTTTTTGACTTATACATGGAAATAGGTGTTACATACCAGTCCTTTTCCGTCTTGTTATTTGTCCACTTAAGAACAAGGTTAGTTTCTGTATCATTTCTTGTAGTTAATACAGCATCCCCTTCTCCTTCATTCTTAACCGTAACTTTGAAATTAATGGTACTTCCCACTGTACGGTTTTCACCCATTATATCAATATAAGTTACTAAATCCGGTTTAAGTGAAATCTTGTCCCTTTTCACAGGAATGATTTTGTCTGTACCATCTTTGTATCTTACTGTAATATATGAAATCTCGCCATCCTTAAATAAGTCCTGTGATAATGCTAACACATCCGGAACATTTGTCTTACTTTTAAAGAACTTATCACCTATGGCAAGCTTTGTGTCATTAACCCATGCAGATTCAAAATTTTCCTGAGAAGGTATACCAAATCCTATTGCAGGACCTGTGACCGTAATATTATCCTTATCAATGTAAGTAAGTTCGCTTCCTTTTGAAACCATCTGTCTGAATCCTGAGCCTTTTAATGCTGTAAAATAAGAATTAGATATGTACCACTTTTCTCCCTCTGCACCTGTTCCTAATTCTGTCCAGTCATTATCTGCTACTGTTACACCTGAATAATCCGGTGCTTTGTCTGATGCATATGTACTAACTGTCAATTTAACTGTAGCCTGCTGAGTAGATCCGGCATTGTTATCAGTTATTGTAATAACATAATCGCCATCTTCGTAGTTTTGAATATTTTTAATATATATTCCAAAACCATTAGTTTGATTTTCTAATGTTTCCTTTGTTTCCTCTCCCTGTTTAACTACAGCCGTAACTTGACGCGGTCCGGTTGACGCATCCCACTGGAATACAAATCTGGCATTCACATCATCTTTATTGTCTGCCATTCCCATAACATAACCGACAATTGATGATGACGTTTTTTCAACAGTATATGTTTTGCCATTTAACTGTATTGAAATCCTATCTGCAGCATTAACTGACACCGGTGTATAATTAACACCTGTTACCACCATAGCCAGTGCCAAAATTATTGACACCACTTTTTTGATAGTCTTTGCTCCTTTTCCTTTCATAAAAACCTCCTTTATTTTTCATGCCTACCCTGATGTCCAAACTTTCTAAAACACTTCATTTGTATACTATCACTTTCATATTCTTAATGTCAATATTCCCTATTTGTAGGCTGATTGTATGCTTTTATTTGTTTCAACATATTTTTTCTTATTTTTTATAGTTTGTATTGTTTTTTTTGTCGTAGTTTATCGTTTAACTTGTATATTTTTTATATTTATTTATTTGTTTAAGTTTATATTTTTTTAAATTAAGAAAACATTTTTAGTTTTTGGCTTTTTAAATCAAAAAAAACGCACTGGCCTCGTAAAAGTCCAATGCGCTTTCTTTTTAACTTTTTAGTTTATATTTCACTGAGAACATATCCATTCATTTCCTGATGAATCCTATTTCGTATAGAATTTAACTGAACTATAGCCAAAATCCACGGTTTTAAACAACTCATTAACTATATACATATCCACAAAGGAATCTGTATCAATATATTTAAGAGCGTCATCTGAAGATGTATTTTTCAGTGCTGTTTCAAAATTTGTAAGAGTATTTACCCAATTAGTATATTTAGTAGTTTCCTCCTAATAGTTTTTATCAACCAACCATCCGGCATTTCCCATGGAAGCTCTGTCGCAGAGGATTCCATCTCCTGCATCATTAAATTTAATTGTCACCTTAGTGGCACCCTGTGGAACTTCCACTTTAATGTATTGTGACTTTCCGTAGGTTAATACACCTGTAGTTATTGCAGTAAAACCGTCAAAAGATACTTCACATTTAACTGATGCCTTGACATAGTTAGCATCACTTACCACACTATCATCTATACCTGCAATTCCCATAAAGTATTTTGCATTCTTAGGAACGCTATATTCAAAGTAACCATTGGCATTTGTGGAAATACCATTATCATATTTAACACCGGAAATGCTTATAACCCCACCTCTGGTATTTTTATTTACACTAGCCGGATCACCACTATAGCCTGTAGTTGCACTTAGATAGTCTTTTCCTAAAAATACATCCGGTTTTATATTCATATAATCGTCACCATCCGGTGTATACAGATTGTCATTCCATCCATACACAACCTTAGAATCTCTGTAATATGGATTATTTTTAGTTGTAAAATATCCCGTATACTTTTCTGCCGGAACAAACCGTGGTACGTTTAGAATACTTTTATAAAGATATTCATGGCCTCTGTAATTAGATGCCAGGCTCTTTTGATACATGTATGATGCCACCCTTGCAATACATGTAGAAACAGATTTTGTACTGTAAATTATTGTTCCACCTGTTGTTACCACAAAAGCTCTTACATGTATTTTATTTCCCGGGTGAAGGTTATCAATTGTATCCTGCATTGTCTGTACATATGATGAATATGTATCGTCCTTCTCCTTAATGGCATTTTCCGTAGCTGTAGCTGCAAGAGTAAAAGGATTAACAGTTTCTGCTGTTTCATCATTTAAATTGTAACTTTTTAATAATGTTCCTGAAGCTGTAAATGATGTTCCATCAGGAATACCCTTGTCCGGCTCTATTGTATAAAGAGTTCCGAATTTAGCAACTGTGTAGGAAACCTTTCCAACTGTAACCTTACCGCCAACGTTTGGTGCCTTACATACTGTTCTAAATCCCACTAATCCCTGATTTTCATCTTCCTCAGACCAGTTGGTTTTCATCTGGAAGCCTGATACTGAAACATCATTACTGGTAAGTAAAACAGTTTGTGTTCCGCTAATTTGCTGTTCATCGTTATACACCTTAAGGCTTACATTCTCAATTGTAACATTGGCTGCTTTACTGGCACCATTAATGTAACCCATCATTATTCCGTACAATACATTAGCTGCTGTGCTCTGATTTGCCTGAAACTGTATCTGAACTGTTTTAGTTTCCCCTGCCGAAACATCAACATCCTCCTTAGCAAATACTGTCCAGTCACCACCACTGTTTCCATCACTCTGAATCAAAAGCTGAAATGACTTATCCACATCAGAAGTGATTTTAAACTGCGCCACATACCATTTACCTTCATACAACTGAATATTCTTCTGAACTAACTGTGTTGCCCAGTTATCACCACTTTCATAAGCCGGAATTTCAACTTTTAACTTTCCATTGCCCTGATTAGTGTATTTATTTCCACCATATTCATCCCAATGAGTAACCTTACCTTCCTCAAATTCCGTGTCCTTAAGTAACTCTGTTCCGTCTATAATTTCCAGCGTTGTAACAGGTTCCGAAGTTGTAGTTGTTTCTTCACTTTCCTCTACAACTGAAATTGATGTAAAATCCACTATACATCCATTCGGCATACCACATAATGCAAACACCGCCGTAAAACCTGTCACTCCCGTAATTGTATCTGTTATAGTATTTTCACCTTCAACTGCCGGATAAATCTTGTCATTCCTACCTGCTATTCCGTCAGGTTTATATAACATTTTTCCTGCCTTTGTTGATGTGTACTTTATGGTACATTTATATGTTTTTGATGCATCAAGCCCTGACACAGGATAGTGTGCCTGTATTGCCCACCTTGCATCACCTGTTGTAGCCCCATTGGAGGAGTTAATTTTGATTGCTAAATCATCAAAAGAAGTTCCTTTTCCTTTTATTGATACATCTGTAGGCTGTGCCCATGTACTTGCCTTATATATCTTTGACCATTTTCCCAATGCCTGATCAACGTTTTCTGTTGTTGAAAGCTGAGTGAATCCGTCTTCATCAGTACCTGCACTTACAGTACCGGGATTCATTGCAAAAGTTGATACAATCATTGATAGCACACAGATAAATGCAATTATTTTTTTATATATTACTTTCATATTTATCTCACTTTCCTATACGTCTTATATGCTAAAAACCACACTAACCAAGCAAATCTAAGTCCGGATTATCGTAATTACCACTTATTATATCCACTCCGGCATTCCATTTGTCTCCCGGCTTTTCGTTTCCTGTTTCTAATTCCAACATAACCCTTTTATTAACATCAAACTTGGTAACCAGGATTTCAGGTGTTTCGTATAATTTTCTCATTTTTACTACCTCCGTATCTGATTACTCTTCATCCACATCATAATCTGTTATTATTCCGTTGTTCCAGGAATACTGTGACATTCTGTAGTATCCTGTATAGTATTTGCCCGGTGATTTGTTTACCTCTGTTTTTTCAACTTCGTAGTAAATCCACTGGGACAGAGTATCATATTTTGTGCCTGAAGCCGTATTTAACCTTTCAAGAAGCTCTTTATTATAATCACCAATACTTCCTTCTGTATTGTACTTCTTCATGGCAAAATCTTTATTTGGCACTGAACTTTTCCTCTGACTATACTTATATCCTCCAAGACAATGTACATAATCATACATACTTTTGTAGCATGCATTTACAAGATTATAATTATGATCTTTAGATTTAATATTAAGTTTAACCATCATGGCATTGGCAATTTGTAATCTGTTTTTGTCCATATTTACTATGTTAAGAACGTTATTGTACAGATAGTTATGAGCAGTCTGTGTACTCATTTTCTGATTTTCATAAAGGTTACGGGCAATTTCGTACATATTAATTGTATATATGTCATTGCCATACTCATACTTATAGTAGTTTCCATTTTCCTGATAATCATAATTATCTGCCGTTCCCTCTACAACTGCATATGCACGGTATGTTAAATTCTGTGTCAACATTCCATACATATAGGATGTAGCATAGAAAGTAAGAGCATAATAATTCCAATGTGTATATGGATGTGGATCATCCTCCCTTGTTGTCCAGCCTCCATAATATCCACCTGTGGTCTCTTCGTGATAATATATATTATCCTTTATTTTTCCATCAACACCGTCCTTTTCTGCTCCTGCCGTTCCGTCATTGTTCAGATTTG
>NZ_HF991838.1:28109-28226 GCF_000432355.1 Eubacterium sp. CAG:161 | reverse complement strand
GCCGACCGAAGGGAGGGGGCACTACAATTATAAGGAGGAATTATGGACAAAAAAGAAGAACTGGTAAAGTTGTTAATTAATAAAAAATATACAATATCTTTTGCGGAAAGCTGTACA
>NZ_HF991838.1:24377-28059 GCF_000432355.1 Eubacterium sp. CAG:161 | reverse complement strand
AGCAATCGTGGATGTGGCTGATGCGTCAAAAGTTTTAAATGCAAGTTTTGTAACCTATGCAAATGAGGCGAAAATAAAATATGCCGGGGTTTTGCCGGAAACCCTTGAAAAATACGGTGCAGTAAGTGAAGAAACCGCAGGAGAAATGGCTAAGGGCACAGCTAAGGCAAATGGAGCACAGGTTGCCGTAGGAATATCCGGAATAGCAGGCCCTACAGGGGGGACAAAGGAAAAGCCTGTAGGTACGGTATGCTTTGGATATTTTATGGAGGGAAGACTTTGGACGGAAACGGTAGTATTTCCTGACAGGGGACGAAATATAGTCAGGGATATGAGTGTGGAGCATGTAATGGATGTGCTGATAAATGAATTGAAGAAATAAAGGTTATGTGTTAAAATTTTCTTTACGATGATTAATGGAAGGTGGGATTAAGATATGCCAATTAAAGTAAAACAGAGTCTCCCGGCAAGGGATATTTTAGAGAAAGAGAATATATTTGTAATGACGGAAACAAGAGCCATGACCCAGGATATCAGACCTCTTAAAGTTCTTGTTTTAAATCTGATGCCTACCAAAATCGTTACTGAGACACAGATTTTAAGAAAATTATCTAATACACCTCTTCAGATAGAGGTAGAATTTCTACAGACGGCAACATACCGTTCAAAGCATACAGACAAAAGCCATTTAGATGAATTTTATAAGACCTTTGACGAGGTTTCAAACAAGTATTTTGACGGATTAATAATAACAGGAGCACCTCTTGATTTTGTGGATTATGAGGATGTGGAATACTGGGATGAAATATGTGAAATTATGGAGTGGTCCAAAAAGCATGTACATTGTACTTTCTATTTATGCTGGGGTGCTTTTGCAGGACTTTATTATCACTATGGCATAAGAAAAAGAGACCGTGTTCCAAAGCTTTCAGGAATTTATAAACATAAAATTTTAAAGAAGAAATCTCCTTTGTTCAGAGGCTTTGACGATGAGTTTTATGCACCTCATTCCAGGGCAACAGAAGTTACAAGAGAGCAGATTTTGGCGGAGCCGGCACTGGAATTAATGGCAGAGTCAGATGAGGCAGGGGTGGCAATAGTCAAATCAAAAGACAGCAGACAGTTTTATGTTTTATGTCATACGGAATATGATGCAGACACTCTTAAGCTTGAATATGAGAGAGATACTGAAAAAGGCATGAACCCTCAGCTTCCGGTAAATTACTTCCCGGATGATGATCCTACAAAGGAACCGGTGGTAAACTGGCGCTCAGCAGGTCAGTTGTTGTGGACTAACTGGATTAACTACTACGTATACCAGACTACGCCGTATGATATTAATGATGTAGAAAACGAATAGGGAGAAATATTATGATTAAAATTATAGCAGACAGCACCTGCGATTTATCAGATGAATTAATAAAAAAATATGATATAGATATTCTTCCATTGTATATTCACATGGGAGATAAGGAATATAAGGACAAGCTTGAAATAACTCCTCAGGAGATATACAGATGGTCTGATGAAAACCGCACTACACCAAAGACAGCGGCACCTTCTATTGAGGATGCCATGAATATAATTGAAAAATATCAGAAGCAGGGTGATGACATTATTATGTTTGCCATATCAGAAGATATGTCAACATCAGCTAATGTTATGAGAATGGCGGCAGATAATTTAGATTACAGTGACCATGTGTATGTTATTAATTCAGAAAGCCTTTCCACGGGAATTGGTCTTTTAGTTATTGAGGCAGCAGTTATGGCACAAAAAGACAAAAGTCCTCAGGATATTGTGGAAATAATTGAAGCCTATAAGCCTTATGTAAGGGCAAGCTTTGTGGTAGATACGCTTAAATATCTTCACAGAGGAGGACGTTGTTCTTCTACAGCAACGTTAGTTGGAGGAGTTCTTAAGTTAAAGCCAAGAATTGTAGTTGAAAACGGAAAAATGTTAGCTGACAAAAAATACCGTGGAAAAATTGATAAGGTAATTGTTCAGTATGTAAAGGATTTGGAAAATGCCTTACTTCATGCTAAAAAGGACAGGGTATTTATTACCCATTCAGGATGTGATGATGAAGTTGTAAACATTGTAAAGAAGTATTTAAAAGACCTTCATCATTTCAAAAATATATATGTTACTAATGCAGGAGGTGTAATATCCAGCCACTGCGGACCGGGAACATTGGGAGTTTTGTTTATTGCCACAGGAGAGAAGCATGGTCCATATGATAAAGAGTTTGATGCTAATAAAAACGGCATAATGGAAGACCATGAAAAGGCTGCAGAAGATGCTTACATCAGACATTTAGTAGAAAAGGAAAAGCGTGACAGTGGCGAGGAAGATCAGGAGGAAGAAGACTTCTAAGGATATGTCACATAAAATTGACGGTTTCAACAATAAACACCAAAATATTCTTGTTTATTCTGCCTATGACATTTAACTATAAAAAGTAGTATACTTATATTAGGGAAAAAATTGATTAGAAAATGTTAGATTGGGTATAAATAAAACTAAGAGATAAGTAAAAGAGGTGTTTAGAGTGTTTAAAATTGGTGACTATGTTGTTCACGGAAGAAACGGAGTGTGCAAGGTGGTTGATATTACCCATATTGATATTTCCGGAGCAGATAAAAACCAGCTATATTATACTTTAATTCCAATGAAGTCAGAAGATAGCAGAATTTTTTATCCTGTGGATGGAAATAAAATAGTTATGCGCCCGGTATTAACCAGACAGGAGGCAGAGAATATTGTTTCCGAGATAAAAGACATTGAGCCCATGTGGATTGAAAATGACAGGCAGCGTGAGGAAAAATACAAAGAGGCAATCAGTTCCTGTGACTGTGAGAAGCTTATTTGTATAATAAAAACATTACATGCCAGAAATTCCAAGAGAATGGCACAGGGAAAGCGTATAACCTATGTAGATGACCGATACTTAAAGGAAGCAAAGAGAAATCTTCATGATGAGTTTTCAATTGCCCTTGGTATAGACAGAAATCAGGTAGAGGAATACATAAGAGAACACATTGATGTAGCGTAAGCATATTATAAGTGAATAATTTACATTAGAATCGAGTAGGAGTAATCTTACTCGATTTTACTTGCCAAGAATATTGTAGATGAATTATAATACCAACTATAGAAAAGCCCCAAGGGGCAATACATATTATGTGTGGAGGAGAAAATATGTTTTGTAAGAAATGTGGAAAATATGTTCAGCCTAATGAAAATTTCTGCCCTTACTGTGGAGCAGAGGTTGAAAAAGCTGATTTTGCAAGCAATACAGATGAAACGAAAGTTATCCCAAATATTCAGGATGAATTAAACAGTCAGGGAAAAAGCCTTGATGATATATCAGAGGATATTCCAAAGGAAGTTGAATATGTGGAAGATGACCAATTTGATTTTCCGGAAGATTTAGGTGATGATGAATTTGAGTTTGCCGAAGATGATGAAGATGATGGGGAGTTAGAATATGAGGATGATGAGGACGGCTATTATGGAGATGTTGCCAAAGAAAATGAGGCAATTGCCAACAAAAATAAAAAGATGAATATTATAGCCATTGCTGTTTCAGCGTCAATTATACTGGTAATAGTAATTGTAGCTGTTGCACTTTCCCTTACATTAGGTGGCAAAAACAACGATAAAAAGGAAACTACAAGTG
>NZ_HF991838.1:22378-24356 GCF_000432355.1 Eubacterium sp. CAG:161 | reverse complement strand
TACAAGTGCTAAGGAAACAGCTACAACTGTAGAGGAATCAGTTACGGAAGAAACAGCAGAGGCAACTCAGGAGCCACAGCAGAATGAAACAGAGCCGGAAACAGAGCCGGAAACAGAACCTGCAACAGAGCCACCTGTGGTAACTAAGAAACCAAGACCAACTAAGCCGGCGGTACAAACTACAGAAGCTCCTACTGAGGCAGAACCTGTTACGGAGGCACCTACAGAGCCTGTTACAGCGGCACCTGACGATAATCAGGATAATGCAGGAGAATAATTATTTAGGAAAATAGAATGAGATTTAATAAAAAAACAAGTGATTATTTAATTGAATTATTAAGGTCTGTAATAAATGAAGATTCACCTAAAGAGAAACCGGAGGGTGTAGACTGGGATGACATATACAGTCTCGCCCTGTTTCACAAGGTGGATGAAATGGCTTTTCATGCCATATCAAAACTTACGGGAAAGCCTGAAGGCAGGGAGGCTTTAAAGTGGGAAAAGCAGCATGAAAAAAATCAGATTGTAAATATGGTACAGACAGGAGAAGGAGAAACCATTATAAATGAGGCATCTGCAAGGGGGATAGATATTTTACCTCTTAAGGGGTCTGTGCTTAAAAACATATATCCAAATCCGGAATTTAGGCAGATGGGTGATTTGGATTATCTGGTTTTATCTGATGAAAGTACCATGAAGGAAATGGGAAAACTGTTACATGAATTAGGATATGAAGATGGTGAAGGGGTAGGCCTTGAAGCCAGCCACGACGTGTATATTAAGCCACCTTATATGGAGGTGGAGGTTCACAGAAGACTTCTTCCAACTACTGAGGAAAATCACTGGCATACTGATGATATATGGGACAGGCTTGTAAAAGATGAAGATAATCCCCATCTTATGCATATGACACCGGAGGATTTTTATTTGTTTCATCTTCTTCATTTTGAGAAGCATTATTCCATGGGTGGAAGCGGTATAAGATCCATTATAGACCAGTATTACCTAATGAAAAATTATGGTGCTACCATGGATTTTGATTACATTAATAAGCTTCTTGTTAAAATGAATTATGTTGAATTTGAGGCTATGTGTAAAAATCTTGCAAAGGCATGGTTTGAAGATGGTTTATTAAATGATGAATTAGAACAGTCAGCTGAGTACATAATAAACAGTGGTGCCTTTGGTACCTTTGAGCAATACCAGAAGTGGCGTTTTGAACAGTATAGAAAACAAGGCATAAAAACTAAAAAAGGCTTGTTTTTCCGAAGAATGTTTATGGAAAGGGAAAGGATGGAAAATATATATCCGTCTCTTAAGAAACATGGATGGCTGTTGCCGTTTTGCTGGGTACACAGATTGATAAAGGCTGTTTTGTTTAGAAGAAATAAAATCAAAATGGAGATAAATAGTTTAAGGGATAAAAAATAAACAGGACGTATTCAATGAGGTGAAAGACATGAGTAAAAAAGAGTTTAAGCCATTTATTCCCGCAAATAAGGTTATGCCTGAATTTACTGTGGCATCAGTAGTTTTAGGCATTCTTATGGCGGTTATTTTTGGCGCTGCAAATGCTTATTTAGGACTTCGTGTGGGAATGACTGTTTCTGCCTCTATTCCGGCAGCAGTAATATCCATGGGAGTTCTCCGTGTAATTCTTAAAAAAGATTCCATTTTAGAAAATAATATGGTGCAGACAATTGGGTCGGCAGGTGAATCATTAGCCGCAGGGGCTATTTTTACCATGCCGGCAATTTTTATGTGGGCAAATGAGGGTTTGTGTGAAAAGCCTTCCTTCTGGCTTATTGCAGTAATTGCCCTTTGCGGAGGTTTGTTGGGGGTATTTTTTATGGTTCCTCTTAGAACTGCTTTAATAGTGGAAGAACACGAAAGATTGCCATATCCTGAAGGAATGGCATGTTCTGAGGTGCTGTTGGCAGGAGAAGAAGGAGGAAGTAAGTCAAAGGTGGTTTTTTCA
>NZ_HF991838.1:0-22350 GCF_000432355.1 Eubacterium sp. CAG:161 | reverse complement strand
GAATTTCTGCCATATACAAATTTGTGGCAGACGGACTCAGGCTTTTTCCCAGTCAGGTGGAGTATTCTTTTAGTAAAAACTATACCTGTGGAATAGGTGTTGATGTGTTACCGGCATTAGCAGGTGTAGGATATATATGTGGTATAAAAATCGCCAGATATATGTTTGCAGGAGGAGTGCTGTCATATCTGGTGCTTATTCCTGCCATTGCATTTTTCGGAGGAGACAGTGTGATTACCGGGGCAAATGCCTCAGACATTGTGGGAAATATCTGGGGAGGCTATGTAAGGTATATAGGAGCCGGAGCAGTGGCAGCAGGAGGCATTATAAGTCTGATTAAAACATTTCCCACCATGGTAAAAACCTTCAGACATGCCATAAAAGGTTTTGGCAAAAATGTATCCGGGGGAGATAGAACGACAAGGGATTTACCAATGTGGTTTATTTTAACAGGGATTTTCGTTATAGCAGTTGCCATGTGCTTTATTCCGGGAATTACCATAAACCCTCTAGGTGCCATATTAATTATTATATTTGGATTTTTCTTTGCCACTGTATCTTCCAGAATGGTAGGATTAGTGGGAAGCAGCAATAATCCTGTATCGGGAATGGCTATTGCAACCCTTATTATTACAACCTTTGTGCTTAAATCCACAGGAACTACAGGAGCAAAGGGGATGATAGCAGCCATATCCATAGGAACGGTAATATGTATTGTGGCGGCAATGGCAGGAGATACTTCCCAGGATTTGAAAACAGGATATATAGTAGGGGCAACTCCTAAAAAACAGCAAATCGGTGAAATGATAGGAACTCTGGTTTCTGCATTGTCAATTGGAGGAGTAATGTATCTTTTAAGCAATTCCTGGGGTGGGTTTGGCTCGGAGCAGTTAGCAGCACCACAGGCATCTTTAATGAAAATGGTTATTGAGGGAGTTATGGGGGGAACCCTTCCCTGGACTCTTATTTTCGTAGGTGTTTTTGTTGCAGTGGTGGCTGAAATTCTTAATATACCGGTGCTGGCATTTGCCATAGGTCTGTATCTGCCTATTTATCTTAGCACTCCTATTATGATAGGTGGAATTACCAGATGGATTGTGGAGAATAAATTTAAATATAATAGTGAAAAGCAGCAGAAGGATTCCGTGGATAAGGGAGTGTTATATTCTGCGGGAATGATTGCAGGAGAAGGACTTGTAGGAATATTTCTGGCAGTTTTAGCGGTTTTTGGAATAGATAAAGCAATTGATTTATCAGGTATTTATGGTGGAGGATTTTATTCTGTGGGAAAATGTGTGGCATTGATTGTTTTTACATTTTTTATTATTTCAATTATAGGCTTTTGTGTGAAAGGCAGGGATAAGACGGAATAAAGGAAAAATAGAATTTTCACAGGGGGAGAATATAAATGGTGAAAAAACAAAAATTAAATTATGTTGATTTTATACCCGGAATAAATATACAATGGAAGATAACAAAGGATAATCTGGTGGAGATAATTGTGGAGAATAAGGGATTTTACAATGTAGTAGCCCGGAGGCTGTTAAAAAAGCCCAGATTTAGTTACGTTCAATTAGATTCCTATGGAAGTTATGTGTGGCGGCAAATAGACGGAAAAAGAAATATATATGAAATTGGCGCAAGGTTAAAGAAAGAACATAGCAAAGCCGGAGAAATGTTATATGAAAGGTTAAGCATGTTTTTTAATATACTGGAAAAGAAGAAATTTATAGTATTTATGGAGGAAGACAAATGAGAGTTTTAGAGAATTTAGAGCCAAAGAAGGTATTTGAATATTTTGAGGATATTACAAGGATTCCCCATGGTTCGGGAAATGTGGAGGCAATAAGCAATTACATTGCAGACTTTGCCAAAAGCCATGATTTGAAATACAGACAGGATGATATGCACAATATTATTGTGTGGAAGGAGGCATCAAAGGGATATGAAAACTCTAAGCCTGTAATAATTCAGGGACATATGGATATGGTGGCGGTAAAAACTGCTGACAGTAATAAGGACATGGAAAAAGAGGGTCTGGACCTTGAAATTGAAGGTGACTGGATAACGGCAGATAAAACCTCCCTTGGAGGAGATGATGGCATTGCCGTAGCCTATGCCCTTGCTATTTTAGATAGTAGTGAAATAGCACATCCCCCTATTGAAGCTGTATTTACGGTAGATGAAGAGGGTGGAATGTTAGGTGCGGCAGCTATTGATGTTTCTGATTTAAAGGGAAAACTTCTTTTAAATGTGGATTCGGAGGATGAAGGAATATTTACAGTAAGTTGTGCAGGTGGAGCTACTGCTACATGTATTCTCCCGTATAATAAGGATATGATAAATGCCAAAATTATAGAAATGAGATTAGATGGCTTTACGGGAGGACATTCAGGAGCCGAGATACACAAGGAAAGAGCTAATTCCAACTGTGTTTTAGGAAGGATTCTTTTAAATGTGTTTGAGAATATTGATATGCGTATTATTGGGGTAAACGGTGGCGAAAAGGATAATGCCATTGCCAATTTAAGCGAGGCGGCAATTGCAGTTTTACCGGAATGTGTAGACAGGGCTAAGGAAATTATTAATAAGGTATTTGATGAAGTAAAAGATGAATACAAGGTAACTGACCCGGCTATGAAAATTACCCTTAATGTTATGGATAGTCAGTTAGTGGAGACAATGTCAGGGCCATCCACATTGGCAACAGTTATTCTTTTGGCAAACCTTCCAAACGGAGTTGAAAGAATGAATCCTGAAATTAAGGATATGGTTCAGACTTCCCTTAATCTTGGAATTTTAAGAACTACGGATAAAGAAGTAAGAATGTCCTATTCCGTAAGAAGTTCTAAGGATAGTGAGAAAAATTATCTTATACAGAAACTTAAAAGCCTTACGGAAATATTTGGCGGAAGTCTTCAGTGTGAAGGTGTTTATCCCGGCTGGGAGTACAGGGCTGATTCAGTGCTAAGGGACACAGCTGTAAAGGCGTACAGGGAAGTTTATGGTGGAAAAGAGCCGGTGGTAGAGGGAATACACGCAGGTCTTGAGTGTGGACTTTTTGCCTCCAAAATAGATGATTTGGATGCCATATCCTTTGGACCGGATATGAAGGATATTCACACAACAGATGAGAAATTAAGCATTTCTTCAACAAAAAGAACATGGGAGCTACTGGTAAAAATACTGGAAATGTTAAAATAGAGAGAGTTTTGCTATGGAAGAAAATTATAAAAAATACTTAGAATTGTTATCTGAAAAATACCCTACTACCTAGTCGGTATGTACGGAGATATTTAATCTTAATGCAATACTTAATCTGCCAAAGGGCACGGAGCATTTTATGAGTGATATTCACGGTGAGTATGAGGCATTTGTGCATATTATGAATAATTGCTCCGGAGAAATTCATGACAAGGATCAGGAATAATCTTAAATATGATAATATCAGAATGTTAGAAAGCGGTTATGGAATAAGTCTGAGAACCCTTACTTTGTTTGCCGAGAAAACCTACAAAAATATTGGTCCAATGAAGGCGGCACTAAAGGCTATTTCCGTGATTTTATTTAAATTAGAGGGACAGATTATTATGCGTCACCCTGAATACAAAATGGATATTAAATCTGACAGAAATAAATTTGAAACAAAGAAAAATCGACTTAAGGTTAGGGATACTGATATTGGGAAGAAAATATTAGAGCAGATATACGATTTGGAGGAACTTCTTAAGATATACAGGGAGGACAATCTGATACATAACTAAGGGGAAGGGAAGAGTGATTTGGGAATGATTATCTCATGTACCTTTTGGGGTAGGTATTGGAATAATGTGATTTAATGAAAATGAAAAAATATAGCAAAATACCAATATTGATTAGGGCACAAGGTTGAAAAAGCCACTACAAACAGGTATACTAATGGGCAGAGTACATATGGAAAGGACAAAATATGAAAAAAAGAAAAATAATTATATGTGTTGTAGCATTTTGTATAGTTGTTTTAGTTGGGGTGTTTGTGGGAGTTTCATCACACAGAGATTACACCAAAGCACTTGACATTCCGCAGAAATCAGAGATATCCATAAAGCAGTATTCCACAGGAAAAGAAATCCAATTAGAAAATGATGATGCAGATAAAATGGCAGAAATGTTGAAAGAGCATTTAAGTTATAAGGGTATTACATATGATGATTCTGTAGTAAGCAGTGAAGAGGATGTGTACAGCATAATGATATCATCAACGGATTTTTTCAAGGTTTATTATGTAGATAAAACTAATAAAAAAAGCAAAATAGACGGAGATATTTCAGCATTTGGGGCTGATATTAAGGTTAAAAGCGACGGTGAACTTGTAGAATATTTGCATGGATTGTTTGAAAAATAGTGAAATTGAAAAAGTGTATATTGAGGTAAATTAATTCATTGTCAAATATAATGAAGCGGTTTATGTACAAAAAGGAACTCGTGTGAGTTCTTTTTTATATGAGTAAAAGTTAATAGTTGTATTTACAACTGTCTTGTCAGATGTAAAATGATGTGTTATAATGCCATACAATAATGTCAAAACTGTTTATCGGGCGATGTTATTAATAAACCATTACATAAAGTTTAGAAATGAGAGAAATATGAAAGTAGACGTTTTAATAGTGGGAAGTGGATGTGCAGGTCTTTACTGTGCACTGAATCTTCCAAAGGATAAGAACATATTAATTATCACAAAGGACATTGTGGAGCATAGCGATTCGTACCTGGCACAGGGCGGTATGTGTATGCTCAAAGATGAAAGTGACTTTGAAAGTTATTTTAATGACACCATGAAAGCAGGTCATTATGAGAATAACCCTGATGCCGTAGCAACAATGATTAATTCTTCACAGGACTTAGTTAAGGATTTAATTGGATTTGGTGTGGATTTTGCTAAAGATGAAGAGGGAAATCTTTTGTTTACCAGAGAGGGAGCCCATTCTCAAAACAGAATTTTATTCCATGAGGATATTACGGGAAAAGAAATAACAAGTCACCTATATGAAGAAGCAAAAAAACGTGATAATATAACTATAAAGGAACATTGGACTATGGTTGACATAATATGTCAAGAGGATAAATGTTATGGAGCTGTAGTTAAAAAGGATGATGAAAACCTTACGGTAATAAATGCTAATTATACAGTTTTAGCAAGCGGTGGAATCGGAGGAATTTACAGACATTCTACTAACTACAGACATTTAACAGGTGATGGAGTTGCCGTTGCCATAAGACACGGCGTAAAAGTTGAACATGTGGATTATGTTCAGATACATCCAACAACTTTTTATTCCGAAAGAGAAGAGGACAGAAGCTTTTTGATTTCTGAGTCAGTGAGAGGGGAGGGTGCCCTTCTCTATGATAAAAATTACAAGAGATTTACCAATGAATTACTTCCAAGAGATATTGTTACGGAGAATATAAAGGCTCAAATGAAAAAAGACGGAACAAAACACGTTTGGTTGTCGATGCGTCCTATTGAAAAGGAGCAGTTAGAGCATCATTTTCCAAATATAATCGGACACTGCAAGGAACATGGATATAATGTTCCTGAAGAAATGATACCGGTTGTCCCGGCACAGCATTACTTTATGGGTGGAATTAAGGTAAATCTTCAAAGTAAAACATCCATGAACCAGCTTTATGCGGTAGGGGAAACAGCGTGTAACGGTGTACATGGAAAAAACCGTCTTGCAAGTAATTCCCTTCTTGAAAGTATGGTTTTTGCAAAGCGTGCAGCCGGAGAAATGACAGCGGAATTTGATTCTACAGAGTACAGGAACACTGAAAATATGGATTTATCACCTTATAGTGATTTGAAAAAGTGGAATAAAGAAAACAAGGAAATTTTATTAGAAGCGATAGATAAAGGAGAATAAAATGTTTGATCAGGTAACTTTAAAATTGTCAGTAGACCCATTAATATTAAGTGCATTAAAGGAAGATGTAACAAGTGAAGATGTAACTACCAATTCAGTTATGCCTAAGGGAACATTAGGTGAAGTGGATTTGATTTGCAAGGAAGATGGCATTATTTGCGGATTACAGGTTTTTGCCAGAGCTTTCCAGCTTTTAGATGAAAGCACCAAGGTTGAATTATTTGTGGAAGATGGCGATGAAGTTAAAGCAGGTCAGCTTATGGGAAAAGTAACAGGAGATATAAGGGTTTTACTTGTAGGAGAGAGAACAGGTCTTAATTATCTTCAGAGAATGAGCGGTATTGCCACATACACTAAATCCATTGCGAAACTTCTTGAGGGAAGCAAAACCAAACTTCTTGATACAAGAAAAACTTCACCAAACAATAGAATTTTTGAAAAATACGCAGTTCGTGTTGGCGGAGGAAATAATCACAGATATAATTTAACAGACGGAGTTCTTTTAAAGGATAATCATATTGGTGCAGCAGGAAGTGTTACAAAGGCTATAAATATGGCAAAGGAATACGCACCATTTGTAAGAAAAATTGAAGTTGAAGTGGAAAATATTGATATGGTGAAGGAAGCCGTTGAAGCAGGAGCAGATATTATTATGCTTGATAATATGAGCCACGATGTAATGAAAGAGGCTATAGATATTATTGATGGAAAGGCTGAAATAGAAATTTCAGGAAATGTTACAAGAGAAAATATTGCAAAACTTACTGACTTAGGGGTTGACTATATTTCCAGTGGAGCATTAACGCACTCAGCACCAATTATGGATATTTCACTTAAAAATCTACATCGTATATAGTTTTTTGGGAGGAAAAATGGAAGGAGAAAAGAGAAGGGAAAATATTTTAAGAATATTGCAGGACAGTGACAAACCGGTATCAGGCACCAAACTGGCTGAAAAATTTCAGATAAGCCGTCAGGTGGTGGTTCAGGATATAGCACTTTTAAGGGCAAAAAAATATAATATTATTTCTACTCACAAGGGTTATGTTTTACAGGAGGAAAAAGGTCGGAAGCAAAGGGTTTTTAAGGTAAAGCACAGTGCAGACAAGATACTGGATGAACTTAATCTTATAGTGGATTGTGGTGGAAAAGTTGAAGATGTTTTTGTGTATCATAAGGTTTACGGTGTGGTAAAAGTAGAAATGCACATTAAATCAAGAAGGGATGCAAAAAAATATGTAGAAGAAATAAAAGGAGGCGTGTCTGTACCTTTAGAGCAGATAACCTCTGAGTATCATTATCATACGGTTACCGCTGATTCAAAGGAAACCCTTGATGAAATTCAGGAGGAACTTCAAAAGCAGGGATATCTGGTTGCTTTAAGAGATTATGAACCGGTGGACTTTTGGAGTGGAGAAGACAAGCAGGAATAAGAGATGTATCTGGGATGTATTGCGTTTTCGGCAGAGTTTGCAATAGAGTCTGCAATTCATAATTTCTTAAAAAGTCTGTAATCCATAATTTTGGTAATCCATAAATTTTTAAAAAGTTGTGACATTTTCTAAAAAGTATGATATTATATACGAAGCGGTGCGTGGCTCAGCTTGGTAGAGCGCTGCGTTCGGGACGCAGAGGTCGCAGGTTCGAATCCTGTCGCACCGATGAGTAAATAATATAGCCGTGCAATTGTCGTTGCACGGCTATATTATTATCTTATAAGTAACAAAAAACATAATAAAGTGATGAAAAATAGGAGAGGATTATGAGTAAAAAATTATTATCAGTTGTACTGTCATTAGTTATGGTTATGTCATTATTAACGGGATGTGGAAAGGATGACAGCACATTTTTTAAGGAAGTAAAGGAAATCTCACAGATTACAAAAGGCGAGGCTACGGTGGAAATTAAAGCCACAGGAAAATTAGAAGATACCGAAGATTTAGACAGGGTTTTAGATGATAATGGTAAGTTTTCCATGGCACTTAAGATGTATGTAAAGGCTGAAGCTAAGGATAAAATGGCAGTGAGATTTGATGTTAAGGCAGGAAAAGATACTGATTATCAGAAGCTTACAACTTTTGCCGTAGATGGAACAAAGTTATATTTAGAAACAGCACCACTTTTAGAGTTTATAAAGACAATTAACGAAGAAAAAGCTACAAGTCTGGAATCAGTTTTGTCACAGATAGGAGTTACACAAAGCATTTCATTGGATTATAAGCAGTTAGCAGAGGCATCAGGTCAGGAATTACCGGATACTAAAACATTAGATAAGGATTCCCTTAAGGAAATACAGTCTGTATGGACTAAAATAGAAAATAATTTTAAAGACCTTCAGGGAAAAGATGGTGATAATTACACACTGACGGTAAATGGTGACAACGCAGATAAAGCGGTGGATATGTTAATTAATTTTGTGAAAAACGATTTACAGGATACATTGAAAACATGTACTGATTTGGTAACAAAGGTGTATGGTGAGGACAGCAAAGTTGCATCTTCATACAAGGAGTTACAGGATAGTGTGGGTTCCACATCAGATATGGCAGATAAAATTAAAGAAAACAAATCAGATTTTGTTGACACCATAAAGAAGTCAAATGCCAATTTGGTAGCAAAGGCAAGAGTTACAGGAAAAGCCGGAAGCAGAAGTGGAATATTTAATGTTTCAACAGGTGATATGAAAATTGATAATGAAGATATTAACGTAAGTGTTGATATGAAAATCAAGGAAGGAAAAACATCTGTGGATGATATGATTCCGAAAAATGCAGCAGATATAACTACATTGTTAATTACGGCAATGAACGCTCAGGCGAAGGGGAATGATTTATTAGATGATAGTGAAGATATCCTTGACGATGAATTGTACAATTATAGTGACGATGATGCGGCAGAGGAAACAACAACGGAAAATGAAATATTTTAGTTAGAAAAAAGCGGGTTTTGATACCCGCTTTTGTAGTATTAAAATATATGAATTTTTTATTTCTTAGCTTTAATGGCTGCGTCAACAAATCCAACAAACAAAGGATGTGGTCTGTTAGGACGACTCTTTAATTCAGGATGTGCCTGAGTGGCAATGAAGAACGGATGTGAAGGAATTTCAATCATCTCTATAATTCTGCCGTCAGGTGAGATACCTGAAAGTTTCATGCCGTTTTCAGTAAGATTTCTTCTGTAATCATTATTTACTTCATAACGGTGACGGTGACGTTCATTAATTAACTCAGTGCCATAAAGCTTATAAGCTTTACTTTCTTTGTCAAGGACACAAGGATAAGAACCAAGTCTTAATGTACCACCAATATCTGTAACCCCTTCCTGGTCAGGCATAAGGCTGATAACAGGATGAGTAGTGGATGGGTCAAGCTCAATACTATGGGCATCACGGAAACCAACTACATCACGGGCAAATTCAACTATAGATAACTGCATTCCAAGACAAAGACCAAGGAATGGAATATTGTTTTCCCTTGCATACTTAATAGCTGCGATTTTACCATCAATTCCACGACTGCCAAAACCACCGGGAACAAGAATACCTGAAACATCACTAAAGATTTCAGGGGCATTTTCATTAGTAACCTCTTCAGAATCCACCCATTTGATATTTACGGTAGTTCTGCTGTTGTAGCCTGCATGCTTTAAAGATTCAACTACGCTGATGTAGGCATCATGCAAAGCAATATATTTTCCAACAAGAGCAACAGTAACTTCCTGTGTAGGATTTTTAGCAGCCTCAACCATTGCCTTCCAATCTTCAAGGTCAGGTTCAGGGCAATCTAAGTTAAGACTCTGACAAACGATTTCTGCCAAATGTTCTTTTTCCATGGCAAGAGGTGCTTCATAAAGCAAATCCAGTGTAAGGTTTTGAACAACATGGCTGGCAGGAACGTTACAGAACAAACTGATTTTATCCTTTAAATTATCATCAATTTCATATTCAGTACGGCATACAACTATGTCAGGCTGAATACCAAGTCTCTGTAATTCCTTAACGCTCATCTGAATAGGTTTGGTCTTCATTTCTTCAGAAGCAGGAAGATAAACCATAAGAGCAACATGAATAAGGATACAATTCTCATGTCCTACATCATGCTGGAACTGTCTGATAGCCTCAATATATGGCTGAGACTCAATATCGCCTACGGTTCCGCCTACTTCAATAATAGCTATTTCAGTTTCTTCGCTGAGACTTCTGTGGAAACGACTTTTAATTTCATTGGTAATGTGGGGGATAACCTGAACTGTTCCTCCGCCAAAGTCACCACGTCTCTCTTTTTCGAGAACTGACCAATAAACTTTACCGGTAGTTACGTTAGAATTTTTTGTTAAACTTTCATCAATAAATCTTTCATAATGTCCAAGGTCCAAATCTGTTTCAGCACCATCGTCTGTTACAAAAACCTCGCCGTGCTGTATCGGATTCATGGTACCGGGATCAATGTTAATATATGGGTCAAACTTCTGCATTGTAACCTTATAGCCACGAGCTTTCAGAAGTCTTCCCAATGAAGCGGCTGTAATACCTTTTCCAAGACCGGAAACAACACCGCCTGTTACGAATACATATTTCACTGCCATGTGATTTTCCTCCCTGAGTATACTAAACATATTTTAAAAACACCTTACTAGTGTACTACAATAAATATTTTATTTCTAGAAAAAATTAAAAAAAATATCAATATTCTAAAATTTTAATGAAATATTCAATAAAATTTCACATTATTTTTTAACAATGTGATATAGTATTTTACTATAAGGAATCTAAATGAAAGGAAAAACAATGGATAATAATCAAAATAGAAATACTAACAGAAATAATCCAAACAGGAACGATGATAACAATCAGAAAAAAAGTATGATTATCAGCGTTGTGGTTGCCGTAATAGGTGCATTGCTTTTAACATCGTTGTTTTCATCAGTTTTAAGTTCGGCATCAAAGGAAGAAATAACCTATAGCCAGTTTGTTAAATTGTTGGATAATGACAAGGTTGAAAGCGTTCTTTTTGAATCTGGAAAGATTTACATTGAAACCAAAAATCTGCAAAATGGACTCATAAAGAAAACTTTCTGGACTACAGCAGTTAATGATCCGGATTTAATAAGTGAACTGAAAAATAAATATACCGATGTAGAATTCAAAGCGGAAAGTACCAGTGCAAGCAATGGTATTATCATTATATTACTGGAATATGTTGTTCCACTGATATTATTCTGGGCATTACTGATGTTTGTTATGCGAAGGGTATCCGGTGGAAAAGGCGGACCGGGCGGTGTGTTCGGTGTAGGAAAGTCAAATGCCAAGGTATATATTCAAAAGAAAACAGGTGTCACATTTAAGGATGTGGCAGGACAGGAAGAAGCAAAGGAATCAGTTGTGGAATTGGTTGATTTCCTTCATAATCCGGGAAAATATACGGCAATAGGTGCGAAACTTCCTAAGGGAGCACTTTTAGTAGGCCCTCCGGGAACAGGTAAAACCCTTCTGGCAAAGGCAGTGGCAGGAGAGGCAAATGTGCCATTCTTCTCATTATCAGGTTCAGATTTCGTGGAAATGTTTGTAGGTGTAGGTGCCTCAAGAGTAAGAGATTTGTTTAAGCAGGCAGAAGAAAACGCACCATGTATCGTATTTATTGATGAAATTGATTCTATAGGTAAGAGCCGTGATTCAAGATACGGCGGAGGCAATGACGAAAGAGAACAGACCTTAAACGCACTTTTAGCGGAAATGGATGGATTTGACACATCAAAGGGAATATTGATTTTAGCGGCAACTAACAGACCGGAAGTTCTTGATCCGGCATTGTTAAGACCGGGACGTTTTGACAGACGTGTTATAGTGGACGCACCGGATTTCAAAGGCAGGGTTGAGACATTAAAGGTTCATTCAAAGGATGTTAAATTGGATGAAACAGTTGATTTGGAAGCTATTGCCAATATAACCAGTGGTGCTGTAGGTTCAGACCTTGCCAATATGGTAAATGAAGCTGCCATTAATGCAGTAAAATGTGGCAGAAAGGCTATTTCCCAGGCAGATTTAATGGAAGCCGTGGAAGTGGTTATTGCCGGAAAAGAAAAGAAGGACAGAATCTTAAGCAAGGAAGAAAAGAAGATTGTTGCATACCATGAGGTAGGACATGCTCTTGTGGCAGCTATTCAAAAGGATGCAGAGCCGGTACAGAAAATTACTATTGTTCCAAGAACCATGGGCTCGTTGGGATATGTTATTCAGGCACCTGAAAAGGAAAAATACCTTATGTCACAGGATGAATTAAATGCAGAACTTGTTACCTTATTAGCAGGAAGAGCTTCAGAGGAGATAGTATTTGATTCAGTTACTACAGGGGCTTCAAATGATATGGAAAAGGCAACTAACATTGCCCGTTCCATGGTTGCACAGTACGGTATGTCAGAGAAATTTGGACTGATGAGTTTAGAGCGTGTGGAAGACCCATATCTGGGAAGACGTGCACAGTTAAACTGCAGTGATAAGACGGCAACTGAAATAGAGGAAGAGGTTAAGATACTTCTTAAGGAAAAATATGAGGAGGCAAAGCAGCTTCTTAGGGATAACAGAGACAAGCTGGATAAGATAGCTGAATATCTCTATAATAAGGAAACAATCACAGGTAAGGAATTTATGGAAATTTACCGTAAGTGTGATGAGCCGGATGGAGCTTCGGATGACAACCAAGATGTAACCTTGAATGACAAACCGGATGAAATATCTGAATAAATAATAATCATAAAAAATATTAATAATTAGAAAAAGAACCTTTAGTGGCACAAGAATATGTTGCCGGAGGTTCTTTTTTTGATGTCATTTTAAACTCAAAAATTAGAAAAAGGAAGAATTAAAGAAAAGAAAAAACATGAAAAAATGAAATATTTGACCCCCAAAAAGCTGCACTTGCGCAAAAAACGGGTACGGTTGCGCAAGACCTATTGAAATGTGAAAAAAAGGGTGTAATTTAGTACTTGTCCGGACAATACAATTAGTATATACGGAAAGGACAGAAGGGTGTTCGATTATTTCAGAAGATTCGTATCTTATTGGTTTTAAGGTATAGTCCAAAGTATAAATATCTGGTATATTATATATATTGATATTTATGTGGAGGATAAGAGATGCAACTTCTGGTTTCAATAGTCACAGACTGGCTATTCGTTTTTTGTATTGTTTTAATTTGTGATTATTATCTAGCTCTTAATAAGAGGGATAATACATATAAATATATACTGGCAACTGCATTGGTGGCAGTTTGTTCAGTGTGTAAATGCATAGAATCTAATGTCTTTTTTGAAGGGGGAGTAATATTAATAACCATTGCATGTGCTGTAGCATTATGTTTCAAAGAAAAAATAATTAATATTATTTTTATATCAGTGTGGTTATTTTTAATTGTTTCGCTTATATCATCAATAGTAGAAGTTGTAATTAATATTATATGCACGTTATTAAATTATAAAGAGGGAATGCTTACGTATATAATACAATCAGGTATTGTGTTTGTGTTTATATATGTTGTAGCAATTTTACTTAAACGAAAAAATATTGATGGGATAAAGAAGATTCATTTGGGATTTTTGGTGTTATATACAATTTTAACTTTTGTAGATGCATTCGCATTAATGATAATGGCTACAGTTACACTGGATAAGATGGCGTATAAAAACAAAGTACTTTATGGTGTAACTTTTACTTTAGTAGCATTAGGAATACTGATTCAGTTGGGGGCAGTAATTTTATTAATGGTATCAAGGGACATATATAGGCAAAAGGAAGAAATAGTACATAAATATCTTAATGAACAAAATGCACATTATGAGTATTTAGAAAAACGTGAGGAGAAAACGAAAAAATTTCGGCATGATTTAAAAAATCATATATGTGTTTTGGAGAGATTGTCGGAAACTGATAGTCAAAAATATAAGGAGTATTGCGATGCAATACTGTCAAAAGTGGATGAACTTAGAAGTAATGTATCTGTTAATAATAGTATAGTCGATGCAGTGCTTAACAGGTTTTACAGTGATGCTGTAGAGTTAAACATTGATTTTAATATATGTGGTCATATGCCCAATAATTGTAACATAGATGCATATGATTTGTGTACGGTGTTTTCGAACCTGTTAAGCAATGCATTTGATGCAGCTAAAAAAGAATCTAAGAAGCAAGTGGATATAGAAATTTCCTACGACAAAGAAGATATAATTGTAAAAGTTAGCAATTGTTTTAGTGGCAAGGTTGAAATTAAAAATGGTCAGATTTCAACAAGCAAGGCAGATAAGGATTGGCATGGCTGGGGATTACAAAATGTAAGGGACAGCGTTGATAAATATGATGGAATAATGGATATTGATGCGAAAGGAAACATATTTAGTGTAACAATATTATTAAAGAATATTTCCGAGGAGATTGGTTTATGAACATAGCAATTATAGATGATGAAAAGTTATGGAGAAATATGGCACACAAGTTAGTTCAAAATCATTATGCAGGTGTGGACATAAACATTGAAGAGTTTGAATCTGGAGATAGTTTTCTGGAACGAAAAGGTAATTTCGACTTTGTGCTGGTGGATATTGAAATGCCGGGAAAAGATGGATTTGAAACAATCAAAGAATACAAAGGCATTAAACAGGAATTTATTACAATAATTTTTACAACTCATATGGAAATCAGCAACAAGGGATATTTTGTTGATGCATTTAGATATATTAACAAAGATAATATGGAAGCTGAATTAAAGGAAGCCTTAACTTCAGCTGATGTCAGACTTGAAACAAATAAAACTCTATCATTTAATGAACTGGGTAAAGGAAACATAAATATCAGGATATGTGATATTTTCTACATAGAAACAGAAGCAAGAAAACTGATTGTACATACATTTAACGGTGAATTAAAATGTAGTGGAAAAATATCACAATATGAGGAAGAGTTAGAAAATGTAGGATTTTTTAGAAGTCACAAATGCTACTTGGTTAATATGGATAAAGTAAAAAGATTTAGCAGTAGTGAAGCTGAATTCACAGATGGAACCACAGCCTATGTAAGTAGCAGACGTTATGCTGAAATGAAGAGAAAATATTTGGAAAGAAAAAGGAATATATCCTGTAAATAGGTAAAAAAATAATTTCGAAAGTAGATTAAAATGTTAAAAATCCAGCGGAAAATCTTAAAAATTAATAATAGGTATGTGTCAGGTAGGTTTTTACCTGCCTTTTTTATTTGCATGGATTGGTAATAAAATCTGATAAAAAACTGAAATAACGACAATAAGAGACACAAATTTATGAAAAAAATAGCGAATAAAATCACAAAAAAGCTACACTTGCGCAAAAAACGGGTACGTTTGCGCAAGTCCTATTGAAATATTAAAATCCCAATAATAAAATGTAGATGAAAATTTTATACAAATTATATTTTCATTTGGGGGACAAATGTATGGTGAAGAACAGATGAAAAAGGGGGATTCGGGTTATGATTATATTAATTATAATCAGTTATGAATGTCACATCTAAGAACCCCATTCTTTTAAATGAAACCCATGTCAAACAGACAAGGTCTCCCCTTTTTCATTAATTCAAAAAGGCATGGAACGCAAAGCATTGCGGAGTCTATGCCTTTTAACGTAAATAGGTTGGGTGGGAAAATGGTTACCGTTAATGAAACTTCAATTATAGGGAGAAATTGAAGTAGTGAACAAAAGTGGAGGATAAGTTATGATAAGGAACATTTATGGTAAAATGATTTCGGCAGTAATGGCAATGGCATTGTGCGTAACGAGCGTTAATGTTTCAGCAGTGCAATTAGAGTCGGAAATCACAAAGAAAAATGCTTTAATGTCAGATAAACAGGAAATAATTGAAAATGATGACAAGAGCATTGATGATGAAGGTAGAGAAAAGCCTGTTGTAATTAAGGAAATAAAGAGTATGAGAGATGAAAATTCAAACACGTACCTTATGAGCAACGGAATGAAAAAAACAGTATATTATTCAGACAACATACGCTTTGAAGAGGATGGAAAATTAAAAAAATATAATTCAGAGTTGGTTGCCGCTGAATCACAGGATAAGAAAATCATATCTTTTGCAAAAAATATTTCCGTAAAAAATTCAAAAAAATACAAATATGTAAATAAGTCCGGAGATACAAAACAATATTTGCCGGAAACAATCGGGGAGGAAAGCCCGGTTCTTCTTACACAGGATGACTACAGAATATCATTTGTACCGTTGGATGCCGGGGAGAATTCGGATGATTATGTAGAAACTAAAACCGATAAGGTATCATTAGAAACTGAAAAAATTGAGGATGCCGTAACTGGAAAGAAGGAAGAAAAAAGCATAAAGGCAGTATATGAAAACACCGGGAATGATACAAAAATAGCATATCATTCGTTAGAGCATGGAATGAAAGAAGACATTATACTTAATGAAATTCCTGATAATAATGAATTTTTATATAAAATATGTACTGAAAATCTTGAGGTACGTCTTGATGCTGTAGGTGGTGGGATTTCATTTATTGACAAGGAAAAAGACAGCATTGTTGCGGGAATTCCGGCACCGTCAATGAATGATAGTACGGGAAAAGCATACAGTGAAGATGTACATTATGAATTAGAGAAGTCCGTCTCTGAAACAAAGGGAATAAATGCATATATATTAAAAATAGTTGTAGATAATGACTATTTGACTTCAACTGACAGAAAGTATCCTGTTACAATTGATCCGTCAGTCACATGGGAAGGAACCGGTGAATTAGGTGAGGCTTATATTTTAAAGGCAAATCCTGATGTTAATTATTATGCAAGTGGTGTTAAAGCTTTCTCTGTTGGAAAAGGAAGTCAGGGATTGTTTAGAACATACATGAGAGCACTTGATTTAAAAAGCACTGTACGCGGAAAATATGTGGAAAGTGCAAAACTGATATTGTATGAGAATGGAGCAAACACAAAGGGCGTAAAAATTAATGTTGAACCGGTAAAGAATGAATTTGCGTGCAGAAATATTACATGGAATAATCAGCCGGGGGGTACAGGTGATTCACTGGCAACATTTACATCCAGTGGAACTGCTGATGCAAAGAAAACTTTAAATATGACAACATGGGCAAGAAATGTTGCAAAGGGTTCAGGAAGTGGAAATAAAAATTATGGACTGGTATTTAAAGCAGAAAAAGAATCAGCTTCCTCATATGTAAAATTCTATGGCTCAAGAACTGCTTCAACATCAAAAATGCCAAAAATGGAAGTAGTATATTATGACGGACCAACAAAGCCGGAAAACGTTAGCCTCACAAAAGTGCACATAAAGTCAGGAGAAAAGCTGCAGGTTTCATGGAGTGGCATAACATCAAAGGCGCTGGATTATGTTCAGTACAAAGTTAAAAACTATGATGAATCTACACATTCAGCAACAACAGATTATATTGCATATTCAGATTCAACAAAATTAGGTACAACTTCAAGCGGAACAAAGACAATAGATGCAAGTTCAGGTTGGAAAGAGGGGCATTATTATCTCTATGTAAGAGGGGTAGATAAAGGAGGAATAAAATCGCCGGAAAAAGCAATAGGTTTTGTAATCGATAGAACGGCACCTGTACTGAATTCGGTAACGATAACACCATCTACGTCTGCTTCTTCATATAGTAATAAATTGCCTAAGATAACATGGAATGTTACTGAAAAGAATCTTTTGGCAATTCAGGTAAAGGTTAATAATGGAAACTATGCGGCATTAGCAGATAGCAATACAGGCAATGCTACAATTGGTGATTTAGAATCAGAAAAGGTTAATACAATAGCTGTAAGAGCAACAGATAGAGCAGGAAATGTAAGCAGTGAAAAGAAGTTTACATATTATTATGATGATGACGCTCCTGAAATAGATATGAAGGTGATTCCGGATACGGATGAAGATAAATATGATAACAGTCCCGATATGCCACAATTAGAATATAGCATTAACGATGGAACATTAAAGGATTATAGACTCACCGTTAATGGCAAGAGTCAGACGTTATTGGAAAATAAAGGAACAGTAACAATAGAGAATATTGAAGAAGGGGGAAATTCCATTGCAATATCAGCAACTGATAAAGCAGGTAATGACACAGAAGAAGAGTGCTTATATTATAGAGATATAACAAACCCTACAAAGGGAACTGTGAAAATAACTCCCAAAACAGGATTTTTCAATTCAAGCAGTGATTTGCCAGTGATTAAATGGAGTGATTTTGAAGATGACAATTTATCAGAAATTCAGGTTAAAATTGATGATGGAAAATATCAGACATTAGGTTACGAGGCAAATGGTGAGGCGAGACTACAAGAAAAAGATTTTAATAATGATGGCAAGTATAATATAAAAGTACGTGCTATTGATAAAGCAGGAAATGTGTCTGACGATGTTTCATATAATTACTATTATGAAAAAACAGAACAGGCATTGGAGGATTATGCTCCAACTGATGTTTATGCTGTAGAGCAGATTGGTGGAAATACCGTTTTAAGATTTTCTACAAAAAGTGGTAAATTTAATGATAGTATTAAGTATCAGGTATATAGAGGAACAACTCCCCTTTTTATACCGGATGATGATACCCTGATAAAAACAGTATCCTCAAAGGGAGCAATTAAGGTATCTGGAAATGAAAATACAATATATTACTATAAAATCAGGGCAATAAAAGAAAAGCAGACACAGAATAGTGCTTTTTCGGAAGAAATTAGTTCAACAACTTTATCCGCAAAGACAATTTCAGATAGATTGGGAAATAATAGTCTATACGAATATGAATCAGTTTCAACTCCAAACGGTACGGGATATGTGGAACTTTCAAAAGGAAATTTTATATATGAGCAAAATGACATTACACTTCCGGCACCACAAATACCAATTAATATCTCCAGAGTGTATAATTCGAAAGCTCAGGTAGTTTCTTCATTTGGTTATGGTTGGAGTGATGCATATGATATGTATGTATCTGAAACAGATGATAAAATCTACTATTCAGACGATACAAAATCAATATACACATTTGTGAAAGAAGGAGATACATATAAATGTGTTGAGAATTCAGAATTAAGTTTAGAGACAGACGATGATATCTTGTATAAAACCATAGAAAAGAAAGACACAAATGGAAATGTTATAAGCAATACAAACTTAGAATTAGATGTTTATTATAAAATCACAGAAAAAGAAGGTGAAGTTTATAGATTTGATGACTGTGGAAGATTGATATTAATCGAAGAAAATAATGATACGTTTGTGTATATCAGGTATAATGAGAAAAATGGAAAAATTGCGGAAGTAGTAACAAGCAGTGGTCAGAAGGCAGAGTATTCCTACAATAAGGAAGGATTTATAAGCAATATAACAGCTGCGAAAGGAACAGATAGCGAATATGATTATCAATACAGTTACGAAAACGGTTATTTGGTGAGAGCAACTTTTGTAGGAACAAAGGGTGGAAAGATAGATTACAATTATTCATATAAAAATGGAAACGTAAGTGTTATAAGTGATGCTGAGGGAAACAATTATTGTGTTGAATACGTTGGTGACTCCATGGATAAATTTGTTTATCCAAATGGAGATAATATGGAATTCAACCGCATTGAAGATAAAGCAAATAAAAGTGTAACAACTACAGTGAAAAAGAAACAGGTGGAAACTGAGTTGTATAGTGAAAGCTATGTTTTCGATGAACAGGGAAAAATTACTGTTAAAACAGATGCATCAGGAAATAAATCAGAATATAAGTATGATGATAAAAACAATAAGACACTGCTCACCGAATCGACAGATAGGACTTCTTACTATGCACTTGAAGGGGATACTGTTGTCAAAAAAACATCAGGTAAATCTGATAAAACTGTATATGATTCCCATGGAAATGTAACAGAGCAGGTGGATGCAGATGGAAGCATTACAAAATATTCATATGATTACAGTAAAGGAAGAGCTGATAGTGTAATTAATCTTCCAACAGAGATGATTGAAAAAAATGCAAATGGAATTATCAGCTCTCATGAAGTGTATCAATATGATGATCAGGGAAATACGGTAAAATTAATTGATAAGGTTACCAATACAATAACAAATTATAGATATAATGCAGATGGAACGGTTGATACAAGCAATGAGATTATTGTGGAAGACGTAGAGTCAGATAATGCCGAAAAATATGGTCTTGAAGCATATAGCGATGATACACAGTACAATGCTGATGGTGATGAACTGTCCGAGTCATCCTCTGAAGGAACTGTTAATGAGGAAAACATCTATACTTATGATGAAGTAGGAAATGTCATAACAGAGACAGACAAAACAAATAATATTACTACTTCTTATAAATACGATGAATTTCTCAGAGTTATAAAAACAACTGAAACAGCTCAGGTAAATGGTAAGAAAACTACAAAAAATACAGAAAATGGTTATGATAAAAATGGAAGCAAGATAAAGTCGGTTGATGAAGAGGGACGAATAACTGAATATACATATGATTCAATGAATCGTGTTATTGAGACAAAATTAATTGTAGGAAGTGATGAAAAAGTAACAAGAACGGCATACAGTTATGGAAGTGTTTCTATCAATACAGGTAAAGGCATGATGACTGTAAAGAATGCTACTGTAACTACTATTACCAATACAAGTGATGAAGTTGTAGGTAAGACATATACAGACAGTTTGGGAAGAACCGTTAGAGAATTAAACAATGGTTTGTATGTGGATTACACTTATGATAACGATGGAAGAATTTTTACTACTTATACGGGTGGAATGAATGAAACAGATGCGAATGAAATTGCAGAAGGAAAATTATCTGTCAATACTTATGATGCATATGGCAATCAGACGGACACAATTATTAATCCGGAGGTAGCAGGTGATACATTCAAAGTGGGAGAAAATTCAATTGTTACATCAAATGAATATGATGCAGCGGGAATGCTGATAAAATCGACTGATGCTAATGGAAACAGTACATGTTATGAGTATGATGAGCAGGGAAGGGTTACTAAAGTGACGACTGCTGTCGGAACAAGTAATCAATACAGCTATGATAATATAGAAAAAGATTCAAAAGGAAATATAAAATCAGTTGTTGATACGGTAACAGATGCGCTGGGAAGTGTTTCAAAAACGACAACAAACGGTACAGAACAGGTATTATCCATAAAGGATGAAACTAGTAGTGGAAGTATTGAAACAACATATGAATATGACGTTAACGGACAGAAAATAAAGGAAGCTTATAGTGACGGTTCATATCTGACATTTACATATGATGTTTATGGAAACAATGTTAAGAAATCTGCATTTGATGCAAACGGAAATGAGATAAATTCAACAGAATATATCTATGATGGAGAAGGAAATATAATTGAGGCAATAGATAATAAAAACGGTATACCGTATAGATATACGTTTTATGAGTATGATGCTTACGGGCGCAATATATCTGATTCAACAGAATATGTTTATGATGGGGACGGTAACATAATCGAGGCAATAGGTAATAAAAACGGTACACCGTATAGATATACGTTTAATGAGTACGATGCTTATGGGCGTAATATATCTGTTGCGGAAATCAATGCAACAAGTAAACCATCTGACAGTGAAGTTGAAAATGCAAAGCTCAAATATGTGTATAACATAGATGATAATATAGCAAAAATATATTATCCGAATACAACAGGGGATGAACTTAAGGGAATAGCTTTTAAGTATAATAAGGATAAATGGATAACAGAAATTGATGGACTGTTATCAGGTGACGATGCGGCAGCTATAAGAAAATATGAATATTATAGTGATGGAAAAATATCTTGTATTAAGGATTTTCAAAATTTCTTAAACAAGGATTCAGATTATGTGGAACGTGATTATAGTTATGATGTATTTGACAGAGTGCTTTCAATGAAGTACTATAATAGTACCAATAAAGATTTAATTCTTGAACAGTATGATTATGAATATGATAAGAATTCGAACATCACGTATAAGCACGAAAAGTATAATTACAGCAACAATCTAAAAGATGAGGATGTGACTTATACTTATAACAAATTAAATCAGCTGGTAGAAACGGTAAAAAATAATAAACTGACATACAAAACAATAACGTATTCATATTCATATGACAGTGTGGGAAATAGAACTTATGAAAAAATCATCAAAAAAGATACGGTAGCAACGGACAAAACTTTTGATGAGGCAACATATAATTACTATTCCTACAACAGGTTGAATCAGTTGTCTGGAAAGACAGAAGTCATAACAGATGGAACAACAACGAAGACTTATACAGGTTCATACAAATATGACGCGAGAGGAAATCAGATAGAAGTAACAGACGGAAAGTCAAAGACGAACACAAAGTATACATATGATGTTGAAAATCAG
>NZ_HF991837.1:4031-52707 GCF_000432355.1 Eubacterium sp. CAG:161 | reverse complement strand
TTTTCAGATGATGTTCCTCCTTTTTTTCGTTCAATCACCCTATTTCCATTTTAGCATATTAAATAAAAACCGATTAGGTGTTTTTTTTTATAAAAGTATCATTTTTATATTTTTTTAGTTATCTGAAAGTATAATAGCCGAGTATCAAACAAACTCCTATAGAACCTTTAAATCTATTTTATCATAAAATAAACATATTTTTTTAACCATTTTTGCAAATCCAACTATATTTCTTCCCGGTCTTTCCACTAGTATCATCGACATACGTATCTCTTTACCTCCTTCACTGATGACCAGTTGGTGTAAACCTTATTTTCATTAATTATCTTATATGCCCTAAAACGTACATAATATTTCTTTTTCTTTTTTAAATTTTTCGGCTTAAAATATACTTTCGACGTTACTGCTGTTTTTTTTCCTTTTTTGAATTTCTTATCTGTTGCATACTGAATCTGGTATCCCTTAGCCCCGGTAACTGCAACAAAAGTAACCTTTTTCCTTGCCACTTTCTTAAATTTTGCTTTTTTGACGGCAAAAAAGGCCGACCGGGTTTTAAGTGAATATCCCAAAGGTTCAACATTATACTCATTTTGAGCCATGGGATAAACATTGTAAAACTCCATAGTCTTGTACTCTTCTAAGCGGGTATGTTTATTAAAATTATCTCCTTTTAAAAAGTAACGATATTTTATTCCATTTTGTATTAGTTCAGCGTCCCAGGTTGAATCAAGATTGTAATAGTAATCTCCAAGCTTTACAATATTCCAGCCATGGCGCACATTACGACTTCCAAAACCTGCAATAACTCTTACAGATATTCCCAATTCCTTAAGTATCCTGTACATCAGCTGGGCATATCCCTGACATACTGCATTTCCCCTAAACAAGGCTGACCACGATGTATATACGATTTCATCAACTGTGCTATCAGAATATTTTACGTGTTCACACACATAATCATATACCATTTTAATTACTTCATATTCTGTAGTTTCTTCTGTAATTTCCAATTGGCTTATAATTTCTTTCACCTTGGCATCTACCTGCTTTTTTTGCTCTAAAGTAGTGAGATACCATACTTCAGTCCTGAAGTGATAATAATAGTAGATTTTCTTTTTTTCTTTTCTTGTATAACGTGTATAGGAAGGATATTCCCTGTCTATATCCCAATACATGTAATCCCCTTCGTCACCCTTTGATGTGACTTTAAATGCCTGACTCTCCAGTTCATCAAACACTTCTGCCGGAACAGCATTCGTTGATTTAACATATGCGTTTACTTCATAC
Source organism: Eubacterium sp. CAG:161 (assembly GCF_000432355.1). NCBI lineage: Bacteria > Bacillati > Bacillota > Clostridia > Eubacteriales > Eubacteriaceae > Eubacterium > Eubacterium sp. CAG:161. Next base: position 51,420 of record NZ_HF991837.1, on the reverse strand, counting down.
TGATGATTTAACAGCTGTTTTCTATAACCTGTAGCTGCTTCAGCAACTGACTTATATGCAGAGGTTTTCCTGTTTCCTGAATACAGTCTTTCTCTTCTTTCAACAAGGATTAATTTTCCCCTTGTTTTCATAGTGGAAATCTCATCAATCGCATTCCTGCTAATTGTGTCAGCATAAACATTATTGTTACACCATGTTACATTCTCCATTGGAGAACATAACATGACAGTAGCAATAATAAGACATATTATTCTTTTAATTTTTATTTTCATTTAAACTCCTGTTATTTTATTTTTCCATAACGGGTACTAAATTTTTCTCCGTTATATTTAAGCTGTCTTACCATCTTCTTTCCGCCCTTTAAAGTATATGTGAACCTCTGATTATGATTAGCTCTTAATCTGAATTTCAGCTGATAAGTTCCAATTAATATTGAATCTACCTTATTTTTGGTACTTATAACTGTATCAAATCCCAGATAGTCATTATTCTTATCTATAATTCTAAGACACATTTCGTCCTTGTAGAGAACCTGTGAAATATATATCTTATATATCTTCTTTTCTCCATTAACTTTTCCCGTATGTTTCCATGTGCCTACCCAGTATTTAACCTTACTGTTAAAGCTGCTCATTTTACTATAAAGTGTTCCTGCTTTTTTGTAGCTCTTCTTAATTGTTTCAAGGAGTTTCATTGCCTCAGAAATTTTTCCCTGTTCTCCTAATTTTACAGCCTGCTTATAAACACTTTCATTAAGGTTCTCTGACTTGGTATACTTAGATACACTATTGTATATTTCCATGCCGTTTTTTGTATCGCCCTTATCTACTAAAGCTTTAGCATAGCCATATCCATATGTCCCGTACTCTGTTTCGTAAGATTTATCCTTTGCATACACATTTTTAATTGTGTTCCATGCTGTTTCATAATCTTTTTTGAGGTAATAAATTTCTGCCATCCCGGCACTTGCCCTATTAACCAGATTCATATCTGCTGCCGCATTGCTGCTTGACTTAAATAAATCCATTGCCTTATCATATTCTTCACTTTGCAATGCCGTGGCACCTGCATAATAATCTAAAAATGCTCCGCACATTTTTCCATATCTGCTGTTTTTGTCAGAATTATACCCTTTTTTGAAATACTCAGTTGCCTTATTTTCATCTTCACTATCTAACTGATTTAATCCCAGATTATAATATGCTTGGGCTAAATATTCCTCACTTTTTAAGAAACCGTTAAGTTCATTAAAGGAATTTATAGCCTCTTCATAATTCTTATTGTTAATTAACTTTTTAGCTGCCGTATATTTCTTATTAGGAATAAAGTAAGTCATAACAGCCACTGCTGCTAATCCTGCTATAATCACAATTATAATTGCTGCCGTAATATATCTCTTACGAACCGCCTTTTTTCTGTTTACACGTCTGCTTTCACTGTTTTGCTTTCTTTCCTCATTCTGCTTTACTATGGCATATTTTCTTTTGGCATCATTAAGCAACTCTGCTGTATTCATATACCAGTAAATTCTCTTAAATATCTCTATTCCATTGGCAATGCTTGCTGAATCGTCCTTTTCAACATCCTCCGTTGCTGAAATATAGCTGTCTTCATAGTCCTTAAGCTTTGCCTTTGCAAACACTTCCACATCATCAAGTACCCCTACCGATTCACATATTGCCTCTTTTTTATTCCATACTGTTCCGTCTTCAAAAACAACACTGTCTATTTTTATTACAAATTTCTCTGCTGCTTCATTTGAAACAGTTATCTTTGCAGCTTTGCCCTTTGATTCTAAATACTTAAGTCCTAAAGCTCCATACTTATGCTGAATTTCTTCTGCATTGCCCTCATTATCACTGGCATATACAGTTATATTTAAATCCCTGATTGTCTTTTCATAAATATTGGTAAACTTAAGGGTAAGTCTGTTCTTATTGCTTACGGTATCACGCTCAAGCTCTCCTGTTTCAAACAAAACAGGACTTCCGTATGTCCATAAATTCTCTTTTAAATCTAATATTTTTTCATAACGCTTTAAGCCTTCAGACTGTGAAACTTTATTGTCGTTCGTTTCCGAATTATTTATGTTTTCTGAATTACTTAAAGCTTCCGCACTATTTTCCTGCTGATTTGCAGTATCTTCTATAATATTTTCATTCATCTTTTCTTCCATATTAGTCTCCAATAATAATATTTTTAAGATTATAGTATCAATGGTTATTGTATCACATTTGACAAAATAATACACCCCAAATGTTGATATCTGCTCCAACACTTAGGGTGTATAAAAATTTGTATGAGATTTTAAAATAATTTATTTTTTAATTTTTACATGCTTAACCTTTGACCAGCTTCCATATATCTTTTTGCCTTTATATACCTTATATGCTCTTACCTTAACATAGCAGGTACTTTTCTTTTCAAGTCTCTTTAACGTATACTTTGTTTTTGTAGTATTTTTTTGTATATAGCCCTGAAATCTTTTATTGTCGCAATATCTGATTTGATATCCCTTGGCATCTTTTATCTTCTTAATGGTAAGGCTTACTTTTCTTCCCTTTACATTTTTCATGGATTTAACTGTAGCCCTTGCCGGTTTCGCCTTTGCTTTCTTTTCCGCCTCTGCTTTAGCTGCAGCAGCCTTCTTTGCTGCTTCTTCCTTAGCTGCCTGCTCTTTTTCGTCAGCAATATCCTGAGCTGTCTTGTCTCTGTAATATCTTACATAGTCTACTTCCATTGTTGCCGGAAGTGCTGATGTTGCAGGCAATTGATTAGAAGTTAAATTTCCTCCTACTGCCACATTTAATAACATATAGTAATTATCTTTTAATTCTTCCATTCCGGCTACATATGTATAAGAACCTATTAATTGATTATCATAGAATACTCTTATTTTGTCGTCAGTTCTGTAAACGCCGTATGTATGCCACTGGGTTTTATCAAAATTCGGGAAACCGTATGCTGTCGGGAACTTACTTTCATAATGATCCTTTGTAGGTGCTGCCACTGTTGTCCAATGCATTGTTGCATATGGGAACTGGTTGGTATTTATGGATTCCATTATGTCAATTTCACCACACATAGGCCATGTCTGTCCGTTAGTTCCTAACATCCAGAATGCCGGCCATATACCTTTTGCTGAAGGAAGTTTGATTTTTGCTACAACGTAGCCGTTTCCCACTTCCACTTTTCCTGCTGTTTTAATACGTCCCGAGGTGTAATTTTTTCCACCTACAGACTGCTTTCTTGCAGATATTTTTAAAGTTCCGTTGTTTACATATACATTATCTGTGGAACTTGTATAATATTCCTGTTCGTTGTTTCCCCAACCCCAGTTTCCATTTCCAATTTCATAAGTCCAGTTGTTTGTATTAAGTGCATCTCCTTCAAACTCATCCGACCATATTAACTTCATGTCACTTGGATCAATAGTAAGTGTGTCCTGATTATATGAAGCACTTACACCGGTGCTTGCTGCCAAAATTCCCACCATTGTAGCTATAACTGCTAATGCCTTTCTCATATGTTAAACCTCCATTGTATAATAAATGAAAACCTTTTTATGTTCACTTTCATATTACACAATAACGTTTTTATTCTCAACAGTGTCTAAAATATGCTAACCAATTATAAAATTTTTACACCTTTTATGGCACCGGTGTCTGTGTTCGTTTATGATGTAAGCAGAACAAAATTTTGCCACCTCTGATATCCGGATTACTTCATTGCCAGCCAATTTCTCTAATTCCTAAACAGCTTAACATTACTTCACCACATTGTTTTCAATAAGATTTCCCATTTCAAAAGATTTGGCATTCTCTAAAGTTGTGTAGCTTATTGCCTCTAGTGCCTCTTCTGTTAAAAATGCCTGATGAGAAGTAACTATTACATTTGGAAACGACAAAAGTCTTGATGTTATGGATGTCTCTAATATATCATCTTCCCTGTTTTCAAAAACATTCTTAGTTTCCTCTTCATATACATCAAGACCTACACTGTGAAATTTGTGCTCCCTTATTCCCTGTATCAAATCCTGAGTATCAATTAAAGCTCCCCTTGATGTATTTACTAAGACCACGTTGTCCTTCATTTTTTTAATAGTCTTTTTATTTATCATATGATAAGAATCATCTGTCAGTGGACAATGTAGGGAAATTAAGTCGCTTTTTTCTAATACTGTATCTAAATCCGTATATTCCACAAAATTCAAATCCGGATTTTTGTAAATATCATATGCCATAACCTTCATTCCAAATCCTCTGCAAATACGACACATTGCCGCTCCGATTTTTCCTGTTCCAATTATTCCTGCTATTTTTCCATAAAAATTAATTCCCGTAAGTCCCACAAGGCTGAAATTATTTTCCCTGACCTTAATATATGCCTTGTGAATATGTCTGTTACTGGCAAGGGCTAATGCCATGGCATGCTCTGCCACAGCTTCCGGTGAATATCCCGGAACTCTTAACACCGTAATTCCATATTTTTTTGCAGCCCCTACATCCACGTTATTATATCCCGCGCAACGCATAAGAACTAACTTTACGCCACATTCTTTCAATATTTTTAATACTTTTTCACTTACATCAGAACTTACAAAAGCACATATGGCATCATATCCTTTTGCATATTTTGCAGTTCTTTCACTTATATCTTCCTCCGCATACTCTATTTGAATGTCCTTATATTCAGGGATTATTTTATCAAAGGATTCCCTGTCATATTTTTTTGTGTCATAAAATAAAATTTTCATGTATTTATTACCTCCTTTTAAAACATAACATACCATATGGAAGTTTTATAGATATCAGAAAAGCACAAAATAGCGAAGCAAAAGCTCCGCCATTAATTGTTACATAATATTCATATAGATACTTACATATCCTCTTTCCGTCTGGCTTCCACTGCTTCTTCTAACATCATATCCTTAACCTTCATTAAACGAATCTGGGTACTTCTCTCATTTTCATCTAATTTCATGGTTATATATTTTATATTGTCCAAAGCCTGAGGAATTATTACATGTTCTAATGCATTTACCCTTCGTCTTGTTTTTTCTATTTCCGATGCCATAAGCTGACATGATTTTTCTATTTCAGCAAGCTTTATCATATCAGAAAAAACATTAGACAATGAGTATACTGCATCATCTAAATCCCCGGCAGTGAAAGCATATCCATAAGAATATATATCCCTTCCGCCAATTTCAGTTTTAGCACAAAATTGTGGAATGTCAACACTCATTATATTTTTGTAATCCTGCTTTATTTCCAACGACTTATTATTAGCCATAAGGGCTGTGTTTAAAACCTCTTCACTCATTCCTGCCCTGGCCACGGCAAACTCCCTGTTTGCCCTTTTAAGTCCCTCTTCAACTTTAAGTCTGAGCCTCATATTTTCCTTTATCATATCCATAAACTGTCTTACTAACTCGTCACGTTTATCCTTTAACAGTTTATGTCCTCTTGTGGCAGACATAAGCTTCTTTTTTTGCCTTGTAAGCTCCATTCTCGTTGGATTTACACGTGTAGATGCCATAAAACTTCCCACCTTTCGTTAACAAATCCGTTATATGTCCTACTTGCTAATATAGTATTTATCAAGGTATTTTTCGTCAATACGCTTTAATTCTGATTTTGGAAGCATTGACAAAAGTTTCCAGCCTACATTCATTGTCTCCTCTATGGATCTGTCTGTATCATATCCCTGGGAAACATATTCCTTCTCAAATTCATCTGCAAACTTAGCATAAATAAGGTCAATATCAGACAATGCTGCCTCACCTAAAATTGTCATAAGTTCCTTGGCATCCTTACCTCTTGCATAGGCAGAAAACAGCTGATTCATTACATTACTGTGGTCAGCTCTTGTTTTTCCTTCACCTATACCTTTATCCTTTAATCGTGAAAGTGAAGGCAATACATCAATAGGTGGTGTAATTCCCTTTCTATATAGTTCACGGCTTAAAATAATCTGTCCTTCCGTTATATATCCTGTAAGGTCAGGAATAGGATGGGTTTTGTCATCCTCAGGCATTGTAAGAATAGGAATCATGGTTATACTTCCGTCTTTTCCTCTCTGACGGCCTGCACGCTCATAAAGTGTGGCAAGGTCAGTGTACATGTATCCCGGATAACCTCTTCTTCCAGGGACTTCCTTTCTTGCTGCAGATACCTCACGAAGGGCATCTGCATAGTTAGTAATATCAGTAATAATTACCAGTACATGCATTCCCTTTTCAAAGGCAAGATATTCTGCTGCTGTAAGTGCCATTCTAGGGGTGGCAATACGTTCAACTGCCGGGTCATTGGCAAGGTTCATAAACATTACAGTTCTGTCAATGGCTCCTGTTTCCTTAAAGCTGTTGACAAAAAAGTCTGATTCCTCAAAGGTAATTCCCACTGCTGCAAAAACTACTGCAAAAGGCTCATCTGTTCCTACTACCTTTGCCTGTTTTGCAATCTGAGCTGCCAAATTGGCATGAGGAAGACCTGATGCGGAAAATATAGGAAGCTTCTGTCCCCTTACTAATGTATTTAAGCCGTCAATGGCAGATATTCCTGTCTGAATAAATTCTGAAGGATAATTTCTTGCTGCCGGATTCATGGCAATACCATTAATATCCTTTCTTTCATCAGGTAAAATATCCGGACCGTCATCTATGGGATTTCCAAGACCATCAAATACTCTTCCTAACATGTCCATTGACACTCCAAGTTCCATGCTTCGTCCTAAAAATCTTACCTTACTGTTTGAAAGGTTAATACCTGTTGAATCTTCAAAAAGCTGAACTAATGCATTGCTTCCGTTTACCTCTAAAACCTTGCATCGTCTTACCTCTCCATTTGCCAGTTCTATTTCACCTAATTCATCATAAGTTACTCCTGAAACGTCCCTTACCAACATAAGAGGTCCGGCAACTTCCTGTATGGTTCTGTACTCTTTTGGCATATTAGAACTCCTCCTTCTTTAAAGTATTGGCAATCTCAATATCCAGTCTGTCGTTTATTTCTGCAAATTCTTTATCAAGCTCATCTTCATGAGTATATTTAAAACGTCCGATTGCCTCACGGACAGGCATTTTTATCAGAGCTTCCACATCTGCTCCATTGTCCAATGCCTCCTTAGATTTCTCATAAAATCCAATTACTAATTCCATCATCATCTCCTGTTTCTTAAGAGACGTATATGTGTCTACTTCGTGGAAGGAATTTTGATGAAGATAATCCTCTCTAATAGAACGGGCAGCTTCCATTTTTAGTCTGTCCGGTGCAGATAATGCATCCATACCTACCATTTTTACTATTTCGTCCAGTTCTGACTCATCATGTAAAAGACTCATTAACTTTTGTCTTAAAGTAAGCCAGTTCTTATTAACATTTTCCGTAAACCATCCACCTATGCTGTCTACATAAAGGGAATAGCTTGTAAGCCAGTTTATTGCCGGGAAGTGACGCTTATATGCCAGATTAGAATCCAGACCCCAGAATACTTTTACAATACGAAGGGTTGCCTGGGATACCGGCTCTGAAATATCTCCTCCCGGAGGTGATACGGCACCGATAACTGATAATGCCCCGTCTCTTCCTTCTTTTCCCAGGGTAACCACATCCCCTGCCCTTTCATAAAACTGGGCAAGACGGCTACCTAAATATGCCGGATATCCTTCTTCACCAGGCATTTCTTCCAATCGTCCGGACATTTCACGAAGGGCTTCTGCCCATCTTGAAGTGGAATCAGCCATAAGGGCTACTGAATATCCCATATCACGGAAATATTCCGCAATGGTTATACCTGTATATATGGAAGCCTCTCTGGCTGCTACAGGCATATCTGATGTGTTGGCAATAAGAACTGTTCTTTCCATAAGGGAATGTCCTGTTTTAGGATCCTTTAACTCCGGAAATTCATTTAAAACATCCGTCATTTCATTTCCACGCTCGCCACAGCCGATATATACTACAATATCTGCCTCAGCCCACTTAGCAAGCTGATGCTGTATAACTGTTTTTCCGCTTCCAAATGGTCCCGGAACTGCTGCCACACCACCTCTTGCAATAGGAAACAGTGTGTCAACAACTCTCTGACCTGTAATAAGAGGTTTATTAGGTGCCTTCTTTCTCTTGTAAGGTCTGCCTTTTCTTACCGGCCATTTCTGCATTAATGTAAGTTCCTTTTCACCATCTGAAGTTTTTATTACTGCAACGGTTTCAGTTACATCGTAGGTTCCTCCGTTTATTTTTACGATTTCACCCTTAATTCCATATGGGACCATTATTTTCTGTGTAACTACGGCAGTTTCCTGTACGGTTCCAATAATATCTCCTGCCTCAACCATATCTCCTACCTTTGCCGTAGGAACAAATTCCCATTTTAATTCTCTTTTAAGTGACGGAACCTGAACTCCCCTCTTTAAAAGATTTCCGGAAACCTTCATAATGTCATCAAGAGGTCTTTGTATACCATCATATATGCTGCCTATTAATCCCGGACCTAACTCAACAGACATTGGTGCACCGGTGGATACAACCTCTTCTCCTGGTCCAAGTCCTGACGTTTCCTCATATACCTGAATAGATGCCCGGTCATCATGCATCTCTATTATTTCACCTATTAATTTTTTATCGCTGACCCTTACCACGTCAAACATGTTAGCATCACGCATTCCGTCAGCAATTACCAAAGGTCCTGCTACTTTTCTAATAATTCCCTTGCTATGTTCCATGCTTCTTCCTTTCCTGTCATCAGGTTACCTGTCAACATTTTCTAATTATTTCCAAATACAATGTCAGAGCCTATTGCCTGTTCCACTGATTTCTTGACTCCTGAAACACCTTCTCCGGTGTTACCAAGTACACCGGGAATCAAAATAATTGCCGGGGTTACTCTTTCCCTGTATCTGTCTATTTCTTCGGAAATTTCTGCCGCTAATGATTCAGTTATATAAATAATTGCATATTCATTATCAGCTAACCTTCTAAGTTCCTTTATTGCCAAAACCTTGTCATCTAAAGGAAATATATCAACTCCTAAGGCACTAAATCCGTATATGCTGTCATAATCACCCATTACTGCTACCTTATACATACATTTCCCTCATTCTTTCTCTGATAAACCCGTTATCAAATCCATTTAACTTACATGTTAAAATTATCCTTATGGTCTTAATTTCCATTTCCTTTGCTATGGCATAGGCTATAATTGGGCCTACAGTAAAGGAATTGTATTTTTCGGATTTAATACATTGGACAATTTTGTTATCACACCAGCATTCAAACACTGACATGGATTTCTTTAGTGCATCTACCCCATCTTTAAACCCTGTGCTTTCCAGATAAGTACACACACCTTCCATGCCTCCATCTACTGATGCTGCTAAATCCCTTATGCTTATTCCGTCACAGCTAACAACGCATTTTTTTACAAAATCACTGTTTTTGCCTGTGGCGGCACATCTTACTGCAATTTTTATATTAGCAATGGTAACTGTCGTATCGGCATATTTTCTAATTAACTTACTTTCGGAATTTTCTCCCATTTCCTTTATTTTCTCAAGAGCTGCCTTATCAATTATTACATCGCATATCTGTCCGCTTCCTGTCTGAATCAATGTATCTGCTGCTTCCTTAGCCGGCTTTTCCATATTTTCAGGTAGTTTCTGATACTTTCCCTGCCTTATGGATTCCATAATAATCTCCGGAGACAATTTAGTTCCTTCATAGAAAATATTGTCATTATTACTGTCTGTACAAACCTGCTTAATTGCCGCCTTTAGGTTATGATACTCGTCACCTATCATAAGAATATCCATTTCATTACTGTCATCTGATAATTCTTTTATAAGTTTAGATGTATTCTTTTTTTCTATGGAAATCATTTTCTCTAAAGAATCTGCACCATTTCCCCAGCCCTTGGACTTTAGAAATGCAATGCACTGACTGTAATCACTACACTGCAACAGTGCCGTCATATCATCATCAGAAAATAGCTTTCCCTCTAATGCCCTTATTCTGGCAACACCGTAAGTATAATCCTTTTCCATGGCATTACCTCCTAATTTCCGGTACCAAATAATACTTTATTGGCAACATCTTTAAGCTTATCTGAATTTGCCATAAACAGAGATTTTACCGTGCAGTTTTCTTCAATATCACCGTAAGTTAAAATAAATCCTCCATCAATGTTTTCAGGCTTTTCATTTATTTTAATTTCTCCGCCTTTTTCCTTTGCTGCCTGATTAATTTCATCCTTAAACCATTGAGGCATCCGGCTTAAATCCTTTTCATTAAACAGGATTTTCCCCTTTTCACATGTTACATTAGCCTTAAATAATTCAAGCATTAGTTTAAAGTATTCTTCACTTTCAAGTTCTAAAAAAGTCTTTTCTGCTTTTTCAATTACTTCATTAATGCAGCTCTGTTTTGCCATAAGTATGGTTTTTCTTTTTCTAAATTCACCACCGGATTTTGTTTTTTTCTCATATAACTTTCTGTCAGCTAAAGATTTTTTATTGATTTGTTCTACCTGTACTGCTACGTCAGCTTTTACACCATCCATATACTCGTTGCAATATTCTTCAGCTTCATTTAAAATCCGGTTTGCTTCCTTCTGTGCCTGAGAATGAATTTCCTGCACAATGTTGTCTAATCCACTCATACACGTCTCCTTTTCAACGTATCTCCTTTAATACCATCTCCTACAATGAAATTCCGTTAATTGCCAGGAATGAAATAAGAAGTGCTAAAATAGCATACGTTTCAACCATTGCAGGGAATAACATTGCCTTTGCAAACTGTTCAGGTCTTCTTGCAACAATTCCGATACCTGCTGCTGCTGTTTTTCCCTGTGCCTTTGCAGAAATAAGACCTACAATTGCAATTGGAAGACATGCTGCGAGTATTTCAAGTCCCTGAAGAGATGATACCTGTACGGAAGTTCCTCCAATGATTCCGATTTTTGATAATGTAACGAAACCGATTAATAATCCGTAAAGTCCCTGAGTACCCGGAAGTAACTGCATAACTAATACCTTAGCAAACTTTGACGGGTCTTCAGTCATAACTCCTGCCGCCGCTCTTCCTGCTATACCTACACCAATGGCTGAACCTGCACCTGCCATTAACACTGCTAAAGCTGCACCTAATAATGCATAAAATAATCCTAAATTTTCAAAAAAATCTCCAAATGTCATAATTAATTCTCCTTTACATTAATGTATTTTGTATTTTCCTTAAAAGGCTTAAACTCTCTGCTTCCGCCTTCATAAAACTTTCCAAAAAATTCAACGTACTGTAATCTGTTGGTGTGAACATAGGAACCTAAAAGATTAATTGCCAGGTTAAATGTGTGGCCAAATACAAATACCACTATAAAAAGTATAACTCCGCCTATACTTTTTCCTCCCATGGCTGCCATGGTGTTAATAACCTTTGCAATTACTCCTGTGGCAAGTCCTAATGCCAATAGTCTTGAATATGACAACAAATCACTGAGCCAGCTGGTTGTGTCATAAAGGCTGTAGGCTCCTAATAACAGTCTCTTTATAGGATTTTTTGCCCTTCTTCCTGCCATTAAAAGTATTCCCAACATTCCACCTAATGCCATTACCTTTGCCAGCATATTTATACCTGCCGGAAAAACTATTGTTGTTCCTGAAAGGGATGCAAATAATGATGTTGGAACTAATAGCAATATCAGTCCTATTAAGAACACGTACCATAAAACCACGTCACACACAAATGCCATTACATCCTTTTGCTTAAGCAGCTGGTATCCCTTTATTGCCAGTCCTGTAAATAAATGTATAATCCCGAAAATCATACAGTATATTAACATTTCCATTGGCTTTTCTATAGGTTCAAACCATAATGCCGGAATGGTTATTGTGGTGTCAAAAAATGTTTTGGCAATAACCTGTATTGCATCTCCAAAATATCCGCCAAATAATATGCCCCATACCAATGTGGAAATTCCACAGTTTTTAAACATTCTAAGAGTCTTTTCCATGGTTGGTGACATTCCCGGATATTTTTTTAGTGCAAACAGACAACCTAGAAATATTATTAAACCATAGGCTGCATCACTTAGCATAATACCGAATAGTACATAATAGAAAAATGCCGTAATGGCTGTGGGGTCGATTTCGTTTTTGCCCGGATATCCGAAGGATGTTACCACATCCTCCACTGCCGCAGCAGTCTTATTATTTTCAAGAAGTACGGGAACATCTTCATCTTCCCCTACCTCTTCCGTATCAATAGCCACAACAAACTTTTTTTCCAGCTCCTCAATTAACTTTCCCGATTTTTTCACCGGAATAAATCCACTAACAAAAAACGTGTGCTTTGACTGAAGAATGGTTCCTACAACCCGGTATTTATCAGCCCTTACAGTGTAATAGTCTGAAACACTTTCTATTGACTGTCTGCTTAATGCCTCCCGGGCAAGTTCAGCCTTAATTTCAGCTATGTCGCTGTATAAATTTTCAATGCGCTTCCCTCTGTTTTTAATTGAAACAGCCGGCGTGTGATGTGCCACCACCTGAGGCCTGGTAAATCCCAGCTGCCTTAACGCTTTCTCCGTTTCTTCCGTCTTGTCCTTAATACATATACAGGTAATGTATGTCTGGAATTTATCAGCAGCTACTACCTGAATATATACTTCCTTTGGAAACTCTTCTATTTTTTCAATTTCTGAAATTAAAATCTCCTGAGTGTAACTTCCTAAGATACTTCCTAACATAAACACCGTATCCTTTGTTCCCTGATAATTCATTGGAACATCAAGATTTTTCCATATGCTTAATGCCTTAATTTCATCCTGATACTTTGCAATCTGACTTTCCTTTTCATCAAGATTTTTCTTTTGCTGAATAATCCTGTTCACTAAAGACATTATTTCCTGTTGGTCGCTAATTGTCTTTAAATATTCCGAATCAGATATCTGTTTCTTCCCCTCTAGAGAAGATAACATTGACTTCTTTTCAGGTGCATACATATCTAAAATTTCCAAGGCATTTTCAGCTAAAGAAACATTCCTTTCAAAAATTGAAATCTGGGTAGCCGTATTGGTTTTAGTAAAAACCTCATCTTCCTTATCCTTTTCAATTATCTCCAGACAACCACGTTTTTGTAGTAGCTCAAGAATTTTCTTCCGGTTTGCTTTCATTGCGCATATATTAATTTTTTGCATTTGCAAAACTGCCATAAAAACCTCCTAAAACAATGCATCAATTACAGCTTTTACTGCCTCTGGCTGCCTTTCTGCTGCCTCTTCCTTTAGTTTTATTACCTGCCTGTCAATTTCTGCATTAAATTCTCTGTCTGCCTCGCTGCAACTTTTAATGGTTTCTTCCATATCCCTGCGGGCTTTATCTTTCACTTTATCTGTTTCCTCTTCCCTATATGATTGTGCCCTTATCTTAATGTCATTTTTCATGTTCATTGCATTATCCTTTGCCGTCATTACCGTTTTTTCAGCATCTGACTCTGCAATTCTAATTGCATCCACGGTTTCTTTAATCAATACAGGCTCCTCCTTTCTATCCACATTGTCTTTATAATTTCATTTCTTATCAAGTATGATATATCATAGAATAATTATATACAAGTATCATTTTATAACAGTTGTTGTATATTTTTACTATTTCGTATTTTGTATGCTTTTATTACTATTTTACATAATTGTTTTTATGAATTATTTCCTAAAACAATTATGCGTAAAAGTCCTTTTTTTATTCCTTTTATGACTACGGAGTGACTATTGTATTTCCCCAATCATAATCTATTTCTTTTGCATCCTTATTAACAACTTTAACTATTTTATTAAAAAGATAGGCATGAGCTTCCTTTGTATTCATCTTTACATTTTCATAAAGATTTTTTGCAACATCGTAAATAGAATATTGTGAAATATTGTCTCCATATACATAGGTACCATCATCCAGTACGGCATATGCCCTGACCATATACTTTGATGTAAATTCCTTAGTGGAAAATGCTCCGAACTTTATTGTTCTTACATAGTATGTTGCCGTATCGGATTCTCCAAATTTTTGTGCAGCAGTTCCATTAGCGGTAGATTCAAAGCTTGCAATATATTTATTACTACTATTAACGACCATCTCTGATTCCTTAATATTGGTTTTTATACCGTCTACTTCTGACACACCATAAATAAATCCCCACTTTACAACTTGTCCTTCATTTATTTTTAGTTCAACAGACGCAATAGTTCTTATTCCTCCTAATATTGTACTTATCTGGTATCCCTCTATTTTTAGTTCAGGGCTTGTTACAATATTATATATTGCACCTTTAGGCAAAATTTTGCTTCCATCTGCTGTTAAAAACCTGAATTTTTCTTGATTTCCTGTCACTTTATCTGCATTAGCCAGAATATACATTTCTTCATCTTCAGGGTCAACTAACAGGTATTTACCTGTCTTAACAGATTTTATTGCCACCGATGTATCATCTGATTCTTCGTTTAAGTTTTCAACTATAAATTTTGACTCATCATCAATGGTATCTGCATTTGCAGTAATATAATATCCATTTGAGCCATATGCTGCCCTTATATATTTTTCAGTAACTAAAGACTTAAATGAAACTGTACCATCAGAATTATTAACTATACCTATTTGCTCCCAATCTCCTCTACTGGTACTTCTTGCTAAAATAGTTGTATCTTTTGTTCCATTTTTCAACTGGGCATATTTATCATTAGACTCTGAATAAAGAAACATATATCCCTGGGAATTGTCTGTTGCCTTTTCAAACTGTATATAGTCCAAATTACATACATGTTCAGTATCTGACTTAAAAATGACATATAAATTTTGTACACCCTTTACTCTTGCTGTATCAACAGAAATTTCTCTCCAATCACTCCAGTTACCTGTATTATCTAATGGAACACTTGCAATTATGGTTCCATTAGTAGAACCAAGCCTTATTTCTATTCTCCCCTTTTTTTCTGCATCTTCTGTTTTTCTCGAATATCTAAGTTTAACTTTTGAACATCCTGTTTTTCCAAAATCAACGTTATAGTATGCAGTGTAATCTCCACTATTAATTCCACCCAGACTTCTTCCTCCACTGCTGTTATCACTGTTTTCAGAAATCAAACCTTTAGTATAGTCCATATCCTCTGCTTCTATAAGTGAATATGCATCTCTTTCAAGTCTGTCAGAATATGTAGGCATATTTGCCATAAGAGATATGGCATTATACGCTGTGTAGCATTCCCATGTTACATCTTCTGATGTTTTCTTATTCCATACACACCATTGCAAATTCTTTGAGTTTTTATTCATCCATGCTATTTTTGCATTGTCCCGGAAGAATGATAAATATTCCGGTCTGTTGAAATCCACTATGAACTTTCTTAAATATCTCATTAAAATTCCACGCATTTTTGAGTTGTCTGTGATATATGCATCTTCCTTAATTAATATATTGTTATAACACAAAGCTTTCATTGTATGATTTACAGCATTGCAGGCATCTTCATAATAACTATTATCTCCAAAGTGTTCATAAAGCATTGTTGCCGCCCCAATAAATGTCCCCTGATTATATGTTGAGCACCAGTATTCATGCATTGTATCCCAGACATGCCCTATTTCCTCTCCTTCTCGTACATACATAGAACTGTTTCTCCAGGCTGAATACAGTTTTTTTGCTTTTTCATAATAAGACATATCCCCCGTTGCTTCAGCCAGATAGCATGCCCCCACTGTTGCAGGTCCATTAATACAGGATGTTGTATCATCATTCTCATGATTCATTTTCCATATAAGCATTCCGTCGCTTCTCTTATTTGCTCTTTCGTACATTAAATCATAATTATGTTTACCATATGTTAAGTATTGTTCATCACCAAACAAAATATATGCTCTAACCGATGCCAAGACTGCCCATGCCAAATCGTCATTCCAATCCTTCCATGCCCAATCTTCTCCGTTGGTTGCTATAAAATCTTTATAAGTTGTAACAAACATATCTTTATATATTGCTTTACCTGTTGTTTCATAGCCATCAAGAAGTGCTTCCATTATTTCTGCCTCTCCCCAAAAACCATCATCACTACTATGAAATGTCATATACCCTGTTTTTTCATAGTATTTATAATAGTAATCTTTAAACGCATTTACCATGGTGTCATTCATTTCCTCTGTAAATCCATTATATTCCACACTGGTCTTTTTTAACTTCCATATTTGTCTCGGTTCATAATCTATACTTTTTGCTTTAGTCCACAAACGAACCTGAGCACCATCTTTATCCCTTTTGTCATCATCACTGATAATTTCCGCACATTCCTCCTCACCGTTGTCGTTTTTTACAGCAGACACAATATAATAACAACCTTCATATTTGCCTTCTGTTATAGGAACCAGTTTCCATTTGTAAATATCCGTACCATCATTTCCATTAAAATCCAGCTTATCACCATTACTTTTTCCTGTTATTTTCATAGTTTTGTCCGTAACAGTATTTGTAAATGTATAATATTCTCCTTCTTTCTTTACATTAAATCTCGCTAAGTCACTTAGGGCATCAGTATTCCATACAACGCAATCAGCATAATAATTTGATACATCTGTCTGGGTTATTGCTTTTTGGTTATAGACCGATTGAATAACATATACTCCGTCATTAATTGCTCCTTCATCTTCCGCCTTCACATTTTTTAAACCGTTTTGTCCCGGCAATGATGTTATAATCAATGCAACAGCAAGACACAATATCATTAATCTTTTTTTCATAAATGTATACCTCCTACTTTTTATATATATTCAACATAACACATTTAATTTTTCCAAACAATTAAACCTAAAATATGATATCCCTAAAAGAAATATGACATAACTTCACAAAAATATGACATATTTTTCTTGACAGTGAAATCTAATTATGGTATAAATATCTTTGTTGTGCAAAATTGCAAATAGGGGTGTAGTTCATCGGTAGAATAAGAGTCTCCAAAACTCCAGAGGTGGGTTCGATTCCTACCACCCCTGCTATTTAAAGAGTTCTGAGTCCTTTTTAAAGGTATTCAGAACTTTTTCTTTTTAGGTAGCTTATATTACATTAGCTGCCTCATTTATATTTCTTACACCAACTAATTCAATTCCTTCCGTATTTTTCAAATTTCCCACAGATACTTCAGGCATAATACATCTTTTAAATCCCAGTTTTTTTGCTTCCATTACTCTTTGCTGTGCCTGAGACACCGCTCTTACTTCTCCTGCTAAGCCTACTTCCCCAAAAACAATGGTCTTAGAATCTAAGGGACGGTTTTTGTAGCTACTGATTAATGCCATAACCAAAGCTAAATCAAGAGCCGGCTCTGTTATTTTCATTCCTCCTGCAATATTAACATAGGCATCATAATCTCCCATTTGTATTCCCATTTTTTTCTCAATAACTGCCATAAGAAGATTAACCTTGTTGTAATCAGTACCTACAGATGTTCTTCTTGGCATTCCAAAGTTAGTATGGGATATAAGTGCCTGAACCTCTACTAATATAGGTCTTGTTCCCTCCATAAGGCATGCCACCACAGAACCTGATGCATCCTCCGGTCTTCCTGAAAGCATAAATTCAGAAGGATTAAGCACCTGCTTTAGCCCATCCTCTCTCATTTCAAAAACACCTATTTCATTTGTGGAACCGAATCTGTTTTTTACGCCTCTGATAATTCTATATGCAGCATGTCTGTCCCCCTCAAAATAAAGTACAGTATCTACCATGTGTTCAAGGACTCTTGGACCTGCCACTACGCCTTCTTTTGTTACATGACCTACTATAAAAACGGGAATGGTATTTCCCTTCGCTATTTGCATAAGAGTATTAGTTGACTCCCTTACCTGACTTACACTTCCCGGAGCCGAACTAATGTCTTCCCTAAAAATGGTTTGAATGGAATCTATTACCACTGCATCAGGCTTTACCTCTGTTATCACACTTTCAATGGAGTCAAGACTGGTTTCTGCAAGCAGCTTAAGATTGTCACTAAACTTTCCCATTCTGTTAGCTCTAAGTTTTATTTGTTTTAAGGACTCTTCTCCTGATATATAAAGTATGTTTTTTCCTGCCCCTGACATATTTCTACATACCTGAAGTAAAAGTGTGGACTTTCCTATTCCCGGATCTCCCCCTACCAAAATAAGTGCTCCGGGAACTATTCCGCCACCTAAAACCCTGTCTAATTCAGTAAATCCCGTAGTTATTCTTTCTTCATCATTAGCCGTAACTTCATTAATAGCCACAGGCTTGCTGTTTAACAGACTTCTTTTTGTCTGCTTACCGTTATTTTTAACCAATTCTTCCACAAAAGTGCCTACTTCCCTGCACCCCGGACACACTCCCATCCACTTTGAGGATTCATATCCGCACTCTTTACAGAAGAATACTGTTTTTCCTGATTTTGCCATATTTTTCCTTTTCCCAATTAGTTTATTATATAAAAAACAATGCTGCTGTACTAATGCAAAATTATATTCACATTAATACAACAGCTTCGTTAATTTCGTACCTGTTTATGCAGCTACAACTTTAACCACGGTCATGCTGCCTTTTTGCAAGTCAACGTCAAATGTAATCTTTCCTCCAACATCAGTTTTAGAAACGCCTAAATCCTTGTCATCCACAAACACACTGTATTCCTTGTTTGATTCTAATTCTAATGTGATCTGTGTCTGTCCTGTACCTTCAACGAAGAAAGTAACCTCATCTGCTGTCTCTTTAAAAACATTTACTGCTGTTCCCGGAATTGATTCATACACAAAAGTTCCGTTTCTTTCTAATTTTGTCATTTCATTCCATGTCTTTACCTTATACAAGTCACCTGCTACCTCAAAATCTGCAAGTTTCTTCTTTTCCGGTAAATCATAGTTACCAAAACTAATTGATCCGTTACTTTCTTTTTTGATTAATTCCTTGACTGTTGCCATTTCATCCTCCTGTTCACTGTCACTTTGGTGACCTTTCTCTAGATATGAACATTGTACCATAAAACTACAAATAATTGCGAAAAAAGTATGAATTTTTTATAACTTTTTTTCAATTAATTTTCCTGCTTATTTTCCCTGTCCACCTTAAAGGTTACCTTTCCATTTTTACATGAAACAGTAACTTTATCATTGTTATTTACATTGCCGGAAAGCACCTCTTCTGCTAAAGCATCCTCCACCTTTGACTGAATTTTCCTTCTAAGTGGTCTTGCTCCGAATTTTTTATCATAGCTTTCCTTAGCTATCATATTTTTTAAGGTCTCCGTAAATTTAAGTTCTATTGCCATTTGCTCTTTTACCTGTTTTGCCAGATTTTTAAGCATTATGCCTACGATATTTTTAACCTCTTTTTCAGTAAGAGAATGGAATACTATTATGTCATCAATTCTGTTGATAAACTCAGGCTTAAACATAAGCTTAACTTCTTCCATAACGTCAGATTTCATTTTTTCGTAGTCCTTCTTTTCGTCATTTACAACACCAAAGCCTAAATTTTTCGGATCCACAATTCTGTTTGCTCCCACATTACTTGTCATAATGATAATAGTATTCTTAAAGCTTACTTTCCGACCCTTTGAGTCTGTAATATGACCGTCATCTAACACCTGTAAAAGTACATTAAATACATCCGGATGGGCTTTTTCCACTTCATCAAAAAGAATAACAGAATAAGGATTTCTTCTTACCTTATCACTGAGCTGACCGCCCTCATCATATCCCACATATCCCGGAGGTGAACCTATCATTTTTGAGACACTGTGTTTTTCCATATATTCAGACATATCAATTCTGATAATGGAATCCTCGGTGCCAAAAACAGCTTCTGCCAAAGCCTTTGAAAGCTCTGTTTTTCCCACACCTGTAGGCCCTAAAAACAAAAATGAACCTATAGGTCTGTTAGGATTTTTAAGTCCTACACGACCTCTTCTTACGGCTTTTGCCACGGCACTTACTGCCTCATCCTGTCCTACCATTCGTTTATGCAAAACTTCTTCCAGTTTAAGAAGTCTCTTTTGCTCATTTTTTTCTAATTTAGTAACAGGAATACCGGTCCACATTGATACTATATCCTCAATTTCCCTGTCAGTAATCTTCTGTCTGTTTTCCTTCTCTGATAATTCCCACTTTTCATTTTCAATCTTTACCCTGTTTTCTAATTTGTCCAGCTTCTTTTTAATTTCTGCTGCTGTACTAAAATCAGCATTTCTAACATACATATCCAATTCTAATTTAAGTTCAGCTATTTGTATCTCTTTATTTCTAATAGCCTTAGGCTTCGGATCCTCATGAATACGTTTCTTTGAGCAGGCTTCATCTATTAAATCAATTGCCTTATCCGGCAGATTTCTGTCGTTAATATATCTCATTGACAATTTTACCGCTGCTTCAATGGCTTCATCAGTAATATTTATTTTGTGGAAATCCTCATAGGACTTTCTTAGACCTTTAAGAATTTCTATTGCATGCTCCTTAGTTGGTTCTTCTACTGTTATTGGCTGGAACCTTCTTTCTAAAGCAGCATCCTTTTCAAAATATTTTCTGTATTCATTAATAGTTGTGGCACCTATTACCTGCAAAGTTCCCTTTGTAAGGGAAGGCTTTAATATATTAGAAGCATCCATTGAGCCTTCAGCACTTCCTGCCCCTACAATCATATGAATTTCATCAATAAATATTATTACATTTCCTGCTGCCTCAACTTCATCTATGATACTTTTTAATCTGTCTTCAAATTCTCCTCTGTACTTAGCCCCTGCCACGGTGCCGGTTAAATCAAGACTTATGATTTCCTTGTCCTCCATGTTTTTTGGAACTTTTCCCTCCACAATTCTTGTGGCAATTGCCTCAACGATAGCTGTTTTCCCAACTCCCGGCTCTCCAATTAAACAAGGATTGTTCTTTGTTTTCCTGCTAAGTATCTGCAATGCTCTTTGAATTTCAATATCCCTGCCTATAACCGGGTCTAACTTGCCTTCTCTTGCTTCTTCAGTTAGATTTCTTCCGTATTTTTCCAAGGCTGTTTTTCTGCTTTGTCTGCCATTTCCTTTTCTGTCATCCTTAAAATACTTCTTTGCCTCACTTTGACTGCGACCACAAAGCCTTAATATATCCATGCATACTTTCTTTGTATTAACATCATAACTGGTAAGTATTTTGCCGGCTTCACATGTTCTGTCTGTAACCATTGCCATTAAAATATGCTCGGTTCCTATTTCCTTAAGTCCCTGCATATTGGCTTCACTATAGGCATTTTCCAATATTAAATTAGCTTTATAATTATATTCTAACTGTCTTTTATCCGGTATAACGTCCTTCGCCTTAATATCCACGTCATAACCTGCTTCCATAAACCCGATAACATCTGAATATGTGAATTTGTAGTGACTAAGCAGTTTAGCCGTAACACTGTCTGCCACTCTGCACATACCGGCTAAAATATGTTCTGTTCCTATATATTTAATTTTACAAAGGTGAGCAATATAATTAGCATAGGCTAATGCCCTATCAGCCTGTTGCGTAAAAACATATTTTCCCATCTGTTCTTCCTCCATCTTATTGTCAGATATAAAGTATAACCATCATTTATGTCAAATATTTAAACTGTTTTTTAAGAAAGGAGTAACTCTAACCTGTATTTTTGTTAGAATCACTCCTTTGTTATTATCTGCTACTTATTAATTAATATCAATAAATTCAAAATCATCATCGTCCTCTTCTTCATCATCAGCAAGCATGGACTTTAATGTTTCTTTTATATCTTCTTCCGTTTCTTTTTGAGCTGCCTTTGTATCATTTTCAATTTTTTCTTCTTTTGAAATTGTCTCCGGTGCTTTCTCCTGATTATCTTCTACAGTTTCAGGAATTTCTTCTACGGTTTCATCCTCTGTAATATCAATGAAAACTTCTCCGTCTTCATCATCTTCTCCACCGTAAAATCCTTCATCAGATTCTAAATCCGAACCAAAAGTAGGCTGGTCACCATAAGTTCTTGTCATAACATCTCTTCCAAAGAACTTTGATGAATCATCTTCCTCTTCCAGTGTAAGCTCATCTGATTCAAGGTTAAATGTAGGAGCCTCTTCATTGTCTTCCTGCACATTCTCCTGTATATCTTCCGGAATAAATTCCTCTACAGGCTCTTCAATTTCTTCTAAAGGCTCTTCAGAATCAATATTATCTATATCTTCTTCCTCTTCTGCCTTCTTTTCTTTCTTTGACTTCTTCTTTTTCTTTTTAGGACTCTCTTCTTTTGTTTCCTCTACATCAGGCTTATAATTGTTGTCTTTGTCTTTCTTAATCCTCTTTTCCTTTTTGTTTAAACCAATGTTAATACACAGGAAAATCAAAATAATTATAACAACAACCAATCCACACATAACTTTTAAGAAAATATTATATTTTTCCACAAGCTTGTTATAATCTTTTTCAAGGTTATTATAGGCTTTAGCTGCTGCCTCTGACTGATTATTTGCATCATTTGATACTAAATATCTCTGGAAGCACTTCTCATTATCATCATAGCAGTAAAGATTTGTTTCTCCATTCCAGTTCATGGCATAAACTAAATACATTCCCTGCTCTTCATCTAATGCCCAGGCATTTACTTCATTATCAACTATTGTTATTTTCTTCTTGTCATAATTCTTAAGAATACCATCTGTTTTTTCCGGTTTTACAATGGTATACATTCTGCTTTTGATTTTTATATTATACATTGGATAAAATACATCTTTATCCTTGTCATATATATAAAATCCCTTTGTATCATCATTATAAAGGTAAAATGCAGTGATTTTCTTTACTTCGCCTTTGATACATGTATACTTCTTATCATTGTATTTTTCACTTGACTTTGTAAATCCGTCAGGAATATCTGCTTTTGGAAAAGATGAAGATATTTTCATCTGTTTCTTTCCTACTTTTACCGTTGTTTCCTTAGAACTTCTGTCTGTTTTGGGAGTGTCAGATGTATTTGAACCATCTCCATTTTCTGCCTTATATGATTCATCTTCATCAGCAGTCAGCTTAGTTGTATTCAAAGTATATTTCTGAACAGTTCCACTTGTTGATGTTACAGATACTTCTGTTAAGTTTTTTCCTGTATCCATCTTTGTGTTTGCCCACTCTTTTTCAACAACAGCTTTAGATGTGGAATCAGCCGGCACTGCTTCTATCTGAATTTTTTCAGTAGTAGACAACACTGTAAGATTATAAGTATAAGTAGTTGAATTAAAATTCATCTTAACTTCTGTCTTATTTCCTGCTGCATCTACTGCATATACCTTTAGTGAAGACAAATCCGTTGCCTGGTCTGCACTTACACATGTAGCAGTTCCAATAACTAAAACAAATAAAGTTACAACCGTTACCCACAGATTTCTAATTTTCATCATATCATTACCATCCTTTTACAAAAGATTCTTGTGTATCTTTTATTATTTATTCTTAAACCTTAATTATATGACAATTATGCCTCGTCTATAGCCTTTCCTATGTCATTACGCATATATTTATTTTCAAAATCAATTAATTTTGTTGCTTCATATGCGTTGGCTCTTGCTTCTTTAAGGTTAGCTCCCTTAGCTGTAACACCTAGGACACGACCTCCATTAGTAACTATTTTCCCATCAGATAATTTAGTTCCTGCATGGAAAACATAATATCCTTCTTTGTTTTCAAAGTTTTCCAATCCTTTGATTTCAAAGCCCTTTTCATAAGAAACCGGATATCCGTCGCTGGCTAAAACGACACAAACTGCTGCATTATCCTCAAACTCTAATTCAATCTTATCAAGAGTTCCGTCAATACATGCTTCAAAAACATCAACAATGTCATTTTTCATTCTTGGAAGAACTACCTGTGCTTCAGGATCACCGAATCTTGCATTGTATTCAAGTACCTTTGGTCCATCTTCAGTAAGCATAAGTCCAAAGAAAATAATTCCCTTAAATTCTCTTCCCTCAGAAGCCATTGCATCAACAGTTGCCTGATATATATATTTCTTACAAAATTCATCAACTTCCGGTGTGTAAAACGGACTTGGTGAGAATGTTCCCATTCCTCCGGTGTTAAGTCCCTTATCACCATCCTTTGCACGTTTATGATCCTGTGCTGATGTCATAATTTTAATTGTTTTTCCATCTACATAAGAAAGAACTGAAACCTCACGTCCTGTCATAAATTCTTCTATAACAATAGTATTTCCGGCATTACCAAACTTCTTATCAAGCATCAGTTCTTTAACACCATCCATAGCTTCTTCCTTTGTCTGACAGATAAGCACCCCTTTACCAAGAGCCAGCCCGTCTGCCTTAAGAACTATAGGATACTTGGAGGTTTCAAGATATTCCATTGCTGCCTCAGGTGAAGTAAAGTTCTCATATCCTGCTGTAGGAATATTATATTTCTTCATTAAATCTTTTGAGAAAGCCTTTGAGCCTTCAAGTATTGCAGCATTTTTTCTTGGGCCAAACACTCTAAGTCCTGCCTCTTCAAACTTGTCAACTATACCACCAACTAAAGGATCATCCATTCCTACTACCGTAAGATCAATTTCATTTTCCTTTGCAAAGTCAACTAACTTATCAAATTCCATTGCACCAATATTAACACATTCAGCTATCTGTCCGATTCCTGCATTTCCCGGTGCACAGTAAATCTTATCAACTTTGCTGCTTTTTGCAACTGAAGTTGCAATAGCATGCTCTCTTCCACCACTTCCAACAATTAAAACTTTCATCTTTGTCTCTCCTTAAATATGTAACGCCTCCTACCTTCGGTGGTTGGCAATTCGTCGGAAACGTTTATAGAAAATGAACTTCGTTCATTTTGTTTCCTCCTCAAATAATTCCGTTTGCTATGTCGTTGATGGCCTTTGGTAAAATCTTCCATTCAGCCTGCTCCATAACACGCTTCTGCAAAATTTCCGGTGTATCTCCCGGCAACACTTCAACAGCCTTCTGGTAAATAATAGGACCTGTATCTGTACCTTCATCTACAAAATGCACTGTGGCACCTGTAACCTTAACACCTCTTTCTAACGCTTTTTCATGAACATGTAATCCATAAAATCCGTTACCGCAAAATGATGGTATTAAAGACGGATGAATATTTATAATTCTGTTTCTGTATTTTGCAATAAGTTCAGGCGGCAACACAACTAAAAATCCGGCTAATACAATAAGGTCTAAATTGTATGAATCAATCTTTTCTATTAAAGCATCATTAAACTTTTCCCTGCTTTCAAAATCCTTTATACATACTGATTCAGCTGCTATGCCACTTTCCTTTGCCCTTGTAAGGGCATATGCATCTTTTTTATTACTAATAACTACTTCTATTGAAGCATTTGTAATGTCTCCACTTTTAACTGCATCAATTATTGCCTGAAGGTTTGTTCCTCCACCGGAAACTAAAACTCCAACTCTTAACATAATTCAACACCTTTTTCTCCGGCTTCAACATATCCTAATTCATAACATGTTTCGCCTGCTGCCTTTAATGCTTCCATTGTCTTTTCTACATCTGGTTCATCAATTGCCAGTACCATGCCAATACCCATATTGAAAGTATTGTACATCATTTCCTCTGCAATATCTCCCTCTTTTGCAAGAAGGTCAAAAAGTGCAGGAACCTTGTAGCTGTCCTTTTTAACTACTGCCTTTACGCCATCAGGTAACATTCTAGGAATATTTTCATAGAATCCGCCACCTGTAATATGGCTGCATCCCTTTATTTTAACTCCTGCATCCTTAACATTTCTCAATGCCTTAACATATATTCTTGTAGGAGCAATTAATGCCTCTCCTAATGTCTTTCCTAATTCATCATAATATGTATTAAGAGTTTCCTCTGTCATGTCAAAGACTTTTCTTACAAGGGAAAATCCATTGCTGTGAACACCTGTTGAAGCAATACCAATAAGCTTGTCTCCCGGTTTAATGTTTTCTCCTGTAATTAAATCCTTTTTATCTACCACACCTACTGCAAATCCTGCCAAATCATATTCATCTACCGGCATAAGTCCCGGATGTTCTGCTGTCTCGCCACCTACAAGTGCTGCCCCTGACTGCTTACAGCCTTCTGCCACACCACTTACAATAGTAGCAATCTTTTCAGGATAGTTCTTTCCACATGCAATATAATCAAGGAAGAATAAAGGCTCTCCACCTGAACATGCAATGTCATTAACACACATGGCAACACAGTCAATTCCTATTGTGTCATGCTTATCCATAACAAAAGCTAATTTTACTTTTGTACCACATCCGTCAGTTCCTGATAAAAGAACAGGTTCCTCCATTCCTTTAATTTTGCCCATGTCAAATGCACCGGCAAAACCACCAATACCGCCTAACACTTCCGGTCTCATTGTTTCCTTAATGTGCTTTTTCATTAATTCAACTGACTTATATCCTGCTTCAATATCTACTCCTGCCTTCTTGTAATCCATATTAAACTCCTTCTTGTTTTCTCTAATAATTCTTGTATCCGATTTCTTTTAACCTGGCGTCTTTTTCAACAACAGAATCTTTCATCTCCCTGCTGAAATCTTTTAGTTTATTTAAAATGTCATTATCTGATGTGGCAAGAATCTTTGCTGCCAGGATTCCTGCATTCTGTCCTCCATTAATGGCAACTGTAGCCACAGGAATGCCTGATGGCATCTGTACGATAGAATATAGTGAATCAACTCCTCCTAAATCAGAAGTCTTCATAGGTATACCAATAACCGGCATTGGGAATAATGCTGCACACATTCCAGGAAGATGAGCTGCCTTTCCTGCTCCTGCTATTATAACCTTAATTCCTCTTTCTTCTGCACCTTTTGCCCATTCAAAGAATATATCCGGCTCTCTGTGAGCTGAAATAATGGTCATCTCATAATCAATTCCCATCTTATCAAGGAATTCTGCTGCTTTGCTCATTACCGGCAGATCTGAATCACTGCCCATTACAATACCTACTTTAGACATTTTGCTCTCCTTTTTCTTTTCGATAAATATGTTATTTTTTCAACAATCTTCATTGTATCATAATACTTACAAATTATGAAGAAAAAAATCATACTTATAACGGTTTATTTAACATTTCCGTGCCGTTAAGTACAAATTTTCCATTCTTTATAATGGTAATCTCTTCTCCTGCCTTAGTTACAGCCGTAATTTCACCTATTTCATCATAAGGAATGGTTATATCTGTATGACATCCGAAATATGCCTTTGAAATATCAGTTTTTCTAAGAGCCGATATTTCATTTTCCCTGGCCACGATTTCTTTTCCGTCAGGGTTATAGGTTTTAATTTCTTCCTCATAACTGTAACAGGTATCTCCCACTGCAAAATGAGGACCCATTTTTTCCACAATTAAAATAGGAAGCTTATACACTGCCCCAAACTTTCCTGCCATAGCATAAGCTGTTGTATTAGTACCAATGGCAAATTCACCTATAGGAAGAATTTCATGATTATATAAAACATTTTCTTTTATATATATTTTATTTTCCTCTTCGCTATCAAAGTTGCTACAGTTATAATCTTTAACCTTTCCATCTTCAAAGGTCATTTCAAAATTTTTATATTTAAGTTTCCCTAAATAAACTTCACTTACATGTAATAGTCCCTGAGTTCCCTTAAGCTTAGGCGATGTAAAAACCTCCCCTAAAGGAATGTTTACGTCTGCA
This sequence comes from Eubacterium sp. CAG:161, assembly GCF_000432355.1. NCBI lineage: Bacteria > Bacillati > Bacillota > Clostridia > Eubacteriales > Eubacteriaceae > Eubacterium > Eubacterium sp. CAG:161. The sequence goes on along the minus strand of NZ_HF991837.1, from coordinate 23,713 downwards.
AGACAGTTTTCAAAGTTAGTTTCTTTTTCAGGATTTGCCAGTTCATGCATCATAACCTTAATATCTGTTTTGTTCCTGCCCTGACCTTTTACTTTCACATAAACTGCTTTATCTAAGGCATCAATTAAACATTGCTGAACCTTTGCATATTTTTCCTCATCTAATGTGTTAATTTCCACTGTGGCATCAAACATTTCCCTGAAATTCTCACCAAATTCCGGTATTGGAAATGCTATAATGGTAAAACTTCTTTCGTCCCCTTTTATATATTCCTGAACGATTTGCTGATACTCCATGGTAAACTCAACCTTAAGCTTCTGCTGCTTTCCATCAAGGGAATATGCCTCTTTTTTGTTTTCCGGTTCAAAAGGATTTTCACCAAACACCTCTATTACAGCAGGACCTGCCATTTTAGAAGCCATTTCTTTTCTGTTTTCAAAAGCCTGTTTAGAAACTTCCAGTTTTCTTTTTACATAAGCCTTATCTAAATACAATGCTTCGTCAAACTTGTGGTCAAACCAGTATTGCCTGTTAAAATTTGTAGACCCATATCCTCTAGGGTAAATAACCGGCTTAAGTCCCATTTTTTCAAAATTTTTAATGGCCGCTTTTACAATTCGCTCAAATCCAATATTGTATCTTATATCAACAGTTTCTTTAATTGATAAATCTTTTCCGGTATTAATAAATCCCTTTCTGTACCCTTCCGTGTATACAAAGGCTAAACTGTCGATTTTATCCTGATCTAATGAATTAAGATATTTTGCCATTTCTATTTCATTATATCCCACGTGTTCTCCGTAATAATATAAATATCTCAAGTCCTGCAGGTCGCTTTTTGTAACAATATCCGTTGCAAAGGTATTGTCAGGATTAATCATGGCATCAACTGAAGCTTCAGTAAAAATCTCAGTATTATCTCTCATAAAGGAACAGAGAGTTTCCCTGACTCCATCTACGGTTATGTCCTCCATAGCCTCAAAATCAACATATATTTCTATAAAAAGTTCAAACCATGATACTGAGATTTCTTCCTGTTTTCTATAAAGATTTCCGATAGTTTTCCTTATTTGTTCATACAGAAAACACAGCATCTTTCCATAGTCATCTCCAAGCTTTTTCACTGCAAACTCAGGATTTGCATAGCTTTCACTATAATTTTCATTATATACATCACTATATAAATCATAGTTAATGCGTTCTAATTCCCTAAGCTCTAACTTTTTTATTTCACCGCTGATTATTTTCTGATATATGTTGTCTAAATGACAAATAAACTTTGCAGTTCTTCTGAAATAATCTCCATAAGGCTCTTTTATGAGACTTTCACCGGCAATTTCATTAATTCTGCTTATTGCCATATCATAACGTTCTCTTACGATATCCATACACGCACCTCATTAAATATAAATTAAATACATTCCCAAAACTCCAAGCCATATAACTGCATTGGCAATGGTTCCAATGTATGTATACATCATAAACTTATTCTCTTCTTTAAAGCTGTTTATCCCTACAATAAACCCTGCAATAGATGTAATAAAAGCAAACAAAGTCAAAAGACCTACGTAAATTCCTGCTTTTCCTTTCATTGCCACGGAAATTGCAATTGCCAAAATAATAACCAGCAAGCTCTCAATGGCAATAAGTGTAGAGGATTTTCCACCTTTTGTATACTTTCTAAGAGGAATTTTTTTTGCTTTTTTATCTTCTTTCTCTTCTAATCTTACTTTCTTGCTCTTTCTCACTTATATTTACCCTCAATCTGTTTTTTATGCACCTTTATATATGCTTTCGCACCCTTGTAAATTTCATTGTCACATAACCTAAAAAGCCGCCTATGGTATTTAAGAAAATGTCGTCAACGTCAAATGCTCCAACCTTTAATAAAAGTTGTGCCGTCTCTATTCCCAAACTAAAAAGCATGGCAAGAAGTGTAACGCTAATAACATTTTTGCATATTTTCTTCTTTGAGATAGTCGGAATTAAAAAGCCAAAAGGCATAAAACATATAACATTTCCAACTAAGTTTACAATGGTTACATTCCAGCCGTAGGTATGCCGCATATCCCAAAATCTTGTTATTTCTTTAAACAACGTAAGATTATACCTGTAATTTTTACTAACCATTGACCTGTCTAAGGTCTCTGATAAAAACATAAAATAAAGGGCGGCAAGCATATAAAGTACAAAAAATAATCTGCCAAAATTTCTGACTCTTCTATCTGTTTTTGTCAACTTGCATCTCCTGACTATTTAGCACCATACTGCTCATAATACTTATCAATTGCTGACTTTATCTCATCGTTAATCACAACTTTTCCGTTGCATTCTCTGTTGTATAAATGCTCCACAACATCTGCCATAGTAACAATGGCATTAGTTTCAAATCCGTAAAGATCCTTTACTTCATCAAGGGCACATTTTTCTCCACCTTTTCCAACTTCCATTCTGTCAAGGGAAACCATAAGTCCTACAATGGTAACATCTGCTGCTCCCTTTACTTTTGGAACTGTTTCCTCCATAGACTTACCTGATGTTGTAACATCTTCAATCATTACCACTCTGTCACCGTCTTTTAAAGTGCTTCCAAGTAAGCTTCCCTTGTCTGCTCCGTGGTCTTTCTCTTCTTTTCTATCTGAACAATAACGGATTTCTTTTCCATATAATTCATTAAATGCAATAGCTGTAACCACTGCAAGGGGTATTCCCTTATATGCCGGTCCGAAAAGCACGTCAAAATCATCACCATATCTGTCGTGTATTGCCTTTGCATAATACTGACCTAATCTGTGAAGCTGGGAACCTGTAACATAAGCTCCTGCATTCATGAAAAATGGAGACTTTCTACCACTTTTAAGTGTAAACTCTCCAAACTTTAAAACATCACTTTCTACCATAAATTCTATAAACTCACTCTTATATGCTTCCATTGTTAAATCTCCTTATTATAAATATTCAATTTACTTAACACTTCCTATCAGATTGTTTATATCTTCAACTCCATGTCTTTCCATATAATCCTCAATTCCTTCAATAACTTCTATTGTGGTATTTGGATTGTTAAAGTTGGCCGTTCCTACCGACACTGCCGTGGCACCTGCTAATATAAATTCAAGAGCATCCTTAGCACTTGCAATTCCGCCCATTCCAATAATAGGAACTTTAACCGCATTTGCCACCTGATATACCATTCTTACAGCTACAGGTTTAATTGCAGGACCTGATAATCCTCCTGTTTTGTTAGCTAAAACAAACTTCTGTCTTTCAACATCAATCTGCATTCCTGTTAATGTATTAATTAAAGACAAAGCATCTGCGCCACCTGCCTCTGCAGCTCTTGCCATTTCCGTTATGTCTGTAACATTTGGACTTAATTTCATAATAACCGGCTGTTTTGCAACCGCTTTTACAGCCTTGGTTATAGCCTCAACCGCCTTTGGATCCTGACCGAATGCAATTCCACCATGCTTTACATTCGGGCATGAAATATTTATTTCCAACATATCAACACTTTCGTGTCCTAATTTTTCCACTACGTCAATGTAATCTTCCGTAGTTCTTCCACATACATTTACAATTATATTGGTATCATAGTTCTGTAAATACGGAATATCTCTTTTGGCAAATAAATCATATCCCGGATTTTGAAGTCCCACTGCATTAAGCATTCCACCGTAAGTTTCTGCAATTCTCGGTGTAGGATTTCCTTCCCATGGTACATTTGCCACACCTTTTGTAACTACTGCTCCAAGTCTGTTTAAATCTACAAACTCTCCGTATTCAGCTCCGGAACCGAAAGTTCCTGAGGCAACCATAACCGGATTTTTAAATTCAACTCCCGCAATATTAACTTTTGTGTTCATTACAGTTCTACCTCCTCTGCCAAAAATACCGGACCATCCTTACAAATACGTTTGTTGTTTACATTTGAATGAGCATCCTTATCCTTTGACTTACACACACAGGCAAGGCACGCCCCAATACCGCATGCCATTCTCTCTTCTAATGAAAGCTGACACTCTATTCCTTTTTCCATGGCATATTCTTTAATCGCCCTAAGCATAGGTGTTGGACCACAGGCGTATATTACGTCTCCCTGTATTTCTTTATCCTTTATGGCATCAATAACCGTTCCCTTAGTTCCGCAGCTTCCGTCTTCCGTTGCGATATAAAGACTTCCGTTTTCCTGCAATTCCTTAGTAAGAAAAAGTTCATCCCTGTAGCCTGCCACAATCTGAACCTCTGCCTTATCCTTTAATGCTTCTGCCAAACCTACCATTGGTGGGATTCCAATTCCTCCACCAATTAAAATGGCTTTTTTATTTTCACGCTGCATAAATCCATTTCCAAGAGGTCCTATTAATTCAATCCCGTCTCCTGACTTATAGCCTGACATTTCTTCCGTGCCGCCACCAACAACACGGTATACTATTCTGATTGTTCCGTTTTCCTTATCTATCTCACATATGCTGATAGGTCTTGGCAACAATTTAGTTTTGTCCTTACAGTAAATTGAAACAAACTGCCCTGCAACTGCACTGTCTGCCGCCTTAGTTTTTATTATCATACTGTAAATTCCGGTACCAATGCATTCCTGACTGACAACAACTGCTTTTTCCTTTTCTCTCATAACTAATCCATCCTTATTAAAATTTCACTAGAAAATTGAATTAATATCCTCAATCATATCTATAACTGCCTGACGTGATGCATCGGCATAATTTAATTCTCCAAATTTGGCATATTTATCCTGCTTGTATGCACATATAATTCCTCTTGAAGAGTTTACAATGGCACCAAGTCCGTCCTCGTTGAAATATGGTCTTAAGCCTTCTGCAGTTCCACCTTGTGCTCCGTATCCCGGTACCAGAATGTAGCTCTTTGGCATAATTTTTCTTAAAACTTTTCCCATTTCCGGATATGTGGCTCCTACAACTGCACCAATGTAGCTGTATTCATCACCCATGTGCTCCTGACCCCATTTTGCCACATATTCACCAACAAGCTCATACAAAGGCTTTCCATCAATTAATCTGTCCTGAAACTCTCCACTTGATGGATTTGAAGTTTTAACTAAAATAAATAATCCCTTGTTTTCTTCCTTACATACATCAATAAAAGGCTTGATTCCATCTGTTCCAAGATATGGATTAACAGTTGCAAAGTCTTCATCAAATAATGAATATGTTTTGCTTCCAACCTGAACCTTTCCAAGATGACCTGTAGCATATGCTGCTGATGTGGAGCCAATATCTCCACGCTTTACATCTCCTATTACAACTAAGTCTTTTTCCTTTGCATAATCTACAGTCTTTTTAAATGCCACAAGTCCCGGAATACCAAACTGCTCATACATGGCTATCTGCGGTTTTACTGCCGGAATTAAATCATATGTAGCATCAATAATTCCTTTATTGTACTGCCATATAGCTTCTGCTGCTCCCTCAAGAGTTTCTCCATATTCCTCAAAAGCCTTTTTTGTAATATGCTCCGGCAAATAACTCATCATAGGGTCTAAACCTACTACTACCGGTGCATTGGTTTCTTTAATTTTCTTAACTAATTTATTAATCATTCTATTTCTCTCCTTTATTGTATACTACATTGCCATTTAAAATCGTATATTCAACCTCTCCGGATACCCTGTAACCATTAAAAGGTGTATTTTTTCCTTTAGAAGCAAATTCATTTGAGTCAATAACATATTCTTTATTTGGATTGATAATGGTAACATCTGCTATGGCTCCTTCATTTAATGTTCCTTTGTTAATTCCAAGAACCTTCGCAGGATTGTAACTCATTTTTGCAGCCATCTGAAGGGGTGTAATATGTCCTTTTTTTACCAGATTAGTTATGGTAAGTGCCACAGATGTTTCAAGTCCCACGATTCCAAAAGGTGCATGCTCTAAATCCTTCGCCTTTTCCTCTGCACTGTGGGGAGCATGGTCTGTGGAAATAACATCCATTATATCATCACTTAATCCCTTTATTAATGCTTCCATATCCTCTCTTGTTCTAAGAGGAGGGTTCATTTTGAAATTAGCATCATTAGAAGTAATATCATCACTGCACATGGAAAAATGATGAGGGCACACCTCTGCGGTAACCTTTACTCCCTCTTTCTTAGCACGTCTTACCATTTCCACGCTGTCTTTTGTGGAGCAATGGCATAAATGCAATTTAGCACCTGTTTCCTTTGCTAAAAGAATATCTCTTAAGGCTATAACATCTTCCACTGCATTGCTTATTCCCTTAACCCCTAACTCCTTTGACTTGTCTCCTAAGTTAATAACTCCGCCTTCTACAAGGTTTATGTCTTCACAATGTGCCAAAACCGGAATATCCGCTTTTTTAGCATTTTTCATTGCTTTTCTATATACACCGGAATTCATAACAGACTTTCCATCTTCACTTATGGCACAGATTCCTGCTGCCTTTAGTCCCTCTACATCTGTAATTTCAACTCCTGCCATGTTTTTGGTAACTGCCCCTACAGGAAGTACATTGGTAAGCCCTACGGCTTTTCCCTTATCTATAATGTATTTAACTGTTTCCGGGGAATCTACTACAGGTTTTGTATTCGGCATGCAGCATACGGTAGTAAATCCACCTTTAGCAGCTGCCCTGCTTCCTGTTTCTATATCTTCTTTATATGTTAATCCCGGATCTCTGAAATGCACATGCAAATCTATAAGTCCCGGCATTACATAACAGCCTTTAGCATCTATAATCTGATTCGCTTCATTTTCAATATATGAAGCTTTTTTTACTATTACTCCCTTATCAATCAGAATATCCATAACACTGTCAAGATTTTCTGATGGATTAAGAACCCGTCCGTTTTTTATGAGTATTGACACCTATAAATCCTCTTTCTTATATATTTACCTTTAAAAGGCATAAAAATCCATATAAAAGTATAGCAAAAAAACACATCCCTTTCAATATAAAGAGATGTGTTCTAACTTTTAATTTGAAGTTCTTTTGTAAATTGTTATTAATCCGTCCACATTATACACCACTTCATACTTGCCTGAAGCTATAATATTGCTAAACTTCTCTTTTTCAGTATCATATCTTGCATCCACTACCAGATAATCAGTATATATATCACTTTCAAGATGATTCTGATCATATAAAATAAGGTTCTTTGACAAATGTGGTACCAAAAATCCTGATGCACATACTGAAGCATCCTCCGGAACCATGTCCAGTGCCTTGTTAAGTCCCTGGTATGTAGCCTTGTCCGCATTATATCTTGATACATAATACGGTGCCTTCTGGTAAATGCTTCCCATAAACATTACACTGGCACATATTACCGAAACAGTTGCCAGTTTCTTTGCCCTGTTTATATCCATATCTGCTATGTTTAATATAATTGCATACATCATAAGTGCTATAACACTAAAATCGTATTGGAATGTTATATCATGCATATATAAATATGTCGGCAATAAATTAATGATTATAAACGGAAGAAGTAATATATATCTTGAATACTTCTTTCCTGTTGTAAAAAGCACTGCTGCTACAGGAACAAGCATGGAAATGATATATCCGATTTTATCCATTGAGTTATCATTTGTGTTTCTTATAATCTGACTGATGGCATAACCCGGATTAGCCAAAAGCGTCTCAAATACCTGAATAAGACCTCCATCCTGAGTAAAGTATAAATTTCCAAATCTATATTCCTGTATTCCAAGACCATAGCTGTTTACTATGGCTGTTGCCATAGCGAAGTAAATTGCTGATGCCACAATAAGAATAACACCACGTTTTTTATCCTTCTTTGAAAACAGGAAGAATATCCCCAATATAAACACATAAACCGGTGCATCTTCCTTAACCATCAATGACAAAATTGCGAATATAACCGCTGCAACGTTCTTCTTTTTTTCAACTGTCCAGGCTAACATCAACAGAAAAAATGTTATAAAGCAGTTTTCGTGAATATCATAAAATGTTCCACCTGCTGTTGCCGGATATAAAACATATATCAGTGAAACTGCAATTGCCATCTGGTTAGATAACTTGTGATGTTTACAAAGTAATACTATTGGTATAACAGGAATGGCAACCATAAATGCCTGTATAAGCTGAACTGTTATGGCGTTATCAAATATAAAATATATTGGAAGCGCTATATAAAATATAGGTGAAAAATGCACTGCAAAATGTGAAAGCAATTTATTTCTCTCTACTGTAGTACTGATGGTTCCTTTTTGCTTCATATATTCATACATTTGAGCAAATATACCAAAATCAAATGTTGAATTGCTATATGTAAGATATCTGTATACCGTAACCACTCCTATAAAGGCAAAGAGTAAAACACCAATTACAGCTACAACAATCCATGTTTCTTTTTTAGTTAAATGAATTTTAGCAAAAATATTAAAAATATCCTCTTTCACATACATAAATGCCCAAACTGCAATGACACACAACACTGTTTGGAAACATACATTTCCAATCCGGTTATAATATGATGCATCTCCCCATGAAACGGAATATCCCTGACATGCGCACAAAATTACAAAAAGATACACAAAAGCAAACATAGCCAGTTTTGCCATGGAATCCTTATGTATATAAAGCATGGCCATAAGTGCCATACCTATCACAAATAGACATATGACAATGGCAATATTAGTAGCTCCTCCAAAATTTACATCATTAATGTGCCTGTATGCCCCTCGTATTATTGAACATAACGCCCAACTTCCTACTGCACTTACAAAGAAACCTTCAATGATTTCTTTTTGATACTGCAATAATGATTTGATTTTATTCACTTTCCCTTCCTCACTTATAAAAACTTTTTCTCTATTTTAGCATATATCTTACAACTTATGTGGTAAAATTTTGTTTTTTGATAAAAATAATATTGATTAATGTTTTTTATATGATATACTATGTAGTATTAAATACTATGTTAAGGAGTTTTACAAGTCTATGTATAAGATAATTAGTGACAGTGCCTGTGATTTGTCAAAAAAGTATATTGCAGAACACGATATTACAATAGTTCCTCTTTCAGTTTCATTTGATGGAGAGACATATTACAGGGATTCCATAGATATTTCAAGAGATGAATGTTATGAGAGAATGGTTTCAAATCCGGGAGTTTACCCTAAAACTTCCCTTCCAAGTGTTGACAGCTATTACAATGCTTTTAAGGAATTTACTGACAAGGGTATTCCTGTTGTTTGCTTTACCATTACTCTTATTTTCAGTGGTTCTTATAACTCAGCAATGAATGCAAAGGAAATGATTGAGGAAGAAAATCCTGATGCTAACATTACTGTTATTGATTCTAAGCAAAATACCGTAACTCAGGCTCTTATTATTGACCAGATGGTTAGAATGCGTGATGCAGGAATTTCCTTTGAAGATTCTTTAAAGAAATTAGAGCCATTAATGGCAAGCGCCCGTATTTTCTTTACAGTAGGTTCTCTTGACTATTTAAAAATGGGTGGTCGTATCGGTAAGCTTGCATCTATTGCCAGCAAAATCGACGTTAAACCTGTTATTATAATGAAAAATGGAGATATCAGCCTTGGGGGTATCGGACGAAACAGAAATAAACTTAAGGCTAAGGTTTTATCAACAGCTAAGGCTTATCTTGATGAAAACGGAAAAGACAATTTCGTGGTTTCCGTAGGATACGGATATGACAAAACAGAAGGTGTCAGCTTTATGAATGATGTAGAGGAAACTCTTGGAGTTAAACTTAATTCTGAAACCAATGTTGCCATTGGTATCGTATCCGGCGTACATACCGGCCCACATCCTATTGGGTTAGGTGTAATCAGAAAATATGAAACACTGTAGTTAAACAAGCAACAGCAAAACAGGCAGTCAGAACGTGTTCAAATCACATTCTAACTGCCTATTTATATATCTTCTCTAAATTTCTGTTTTATCTGTCCCACTTATCGCATAGAGACTGTATCTGACTGGTGAATCTTGCCAAATCTTTATTGGCTCCACCTTCATTTCTCTTAATAACAGCCATAAGACGGTTACCTGCTGATACAAGGTTGTCGTAAATTCCATTAGCCCTGCGTTTCTTTGCCTTCTCAGCGATTCGTTGTGGAATACCTTCTTTAATCAACTCACCGGATATTAAATCAAACTCTGTTCCACTATATGGAGCATATGTATCATAACCATGCTGTTTGCTTAACAGTTCTGCAAAAGTATCACACACCTGATCTTCTCCATGAACGACAAACACCTTATCCGGCTTTTTCATCATGGATTCCATCCAGTTAATCAGTCCTTTTTGGTCTGCATGACCACTTACTCCCTTTAAATTTTCAATGTGGGCATTTACTGCAATTTCCTCACCAAAAAGTTTTACTGACTTAGCGCCTTCAAGAAGTGACCTTCCAAGAGTACCTACTGCCTGATATCCCACAAACAAAACAGTACACTCTTCCCTCCAAAGGTTATGCTTCAAATGATGTCTGATTCTGCCGGCTTCACACATTCCTGATGCCGATAAAATAACCTTTGGTTTCATATCTTCATTGATGGCAATGGAATCCTGAGTTGTTACGGAAACATTTAATCCCTCAAATCTCAGTGGGTTAATTCCCTGATTTATAAGTTCCATGGTTTCATCATCAAAACAGTCTATTATATTATTGTTAAACACGTTTGTAGCTTCCACCGCTAAAGGACTGTCAACATAAACCTGAAAATGAGGGAATCCGGGAACCATGTTTTCTTTTTTTATAATTCTTAAGAAATATAGCATTTCCTGAGTTCTGCCTACAGCAAAAGACGGAATAACTACATTTCCACCTCTCTCAAAGGTTTCATTTAGTATTCTGGCAAGAGCTCCCACATAATCCGGTCTGTCTCCGTGTAATCTGTCACCATAAGTTGATTCAATAAGAACATAGTCAGCACCATCCATAGGTGTAGGATCTTTAATAATAGGTTTATTAATATTTCCAACATCCCCTGAAAAAATAATTGTTCTCTTTTCCTCTCCCTCAGTTAAAAACATCTTAATGCTGGCAGAACCTAGCAAATGTCCCGCATCCTCGTACCTCACGGAGATTTCATCGCAGATTTTCACCATACAGTCATAGTCCACCGGAACTAACAACTCGCAGGCTGCCACAGCATCATCCATAGTGTATATGGGTTCATAAGGTGCCTCACCAGACCTCTTTGCCTTTCTGTTTCTCCATTCTGCCTCAAACTCCTGAATATGTGCACTATCACGAAGCATTATGTTGCACAAATCACAGGTAGCTCTGGTAGCAAACACCTGTCCTTTAAATCCCTGTTTCACCATCAGTGGAATGAGACCTGAATGGTCAATATGGGCATGGGTAAGAAAAATGTAATCAATTTCTCCTGCTAAAACCGGCAGTTCCTGGTTTACATAAATATCCTTTCCCTGCTCCATTCCACAATCCACAAGTACCTTTTTGTCACCAACCTGAATAAAATGACAGCTTCCTGTAACTTCATGGTCTGCTCCTAAAAATGTAAGAATCATAACTAGCACCTCCCTATTCGATTTTATCCGAAACTCATAATTTATATAACAGTAATTATACCATTTTCCCCGGAAGGTCGCTATATATATTTTAGCAAATGTGTTAGATTTAATTAGTTAATTCTGATAATTTATCTGCTCTCCTGTAATTAACGGATACCGTACTAACTTATCCCCATCTAATTTTTCCCTGTGCATGTCCACTGCGGTAATCTGATGATTGTTATAGGTTGTATAATAATAAATCCCCTTGGTTGCATTGCAACATGAAGTATAAATTGTTATCTCATACTTGCCTTCTTCCACTTCACAGCATCCCCTTTGCTGGTCAACAGAGCCTAGAATATGGAAGAACTGGCTGACACTTTCCTCTTCGCCATCTCCTGATACGGAATTCATTTTGGTAAAGGCAACCTTGGCAAATCTTGAAGCTGATGACAAATCCCCCGGAAGCCCCAAAGCTCCCATTCCACGACTGTAGGCATTAAAATCCAAATCCTTTGAAAACTTATTTTCAGGCTGTTTAGGAGATAAATTCATATAATTGTTTAGCATAAACATCTGCTGATCAAAGGGTGGATTGTTGGTAAGAACTCCCACGGGATTGTCATATATATGAAGTCCGTCTGCCATACATTCCACTGTAATTGAGCTCTTTTCATCTGCAATTATCCAATGAAGCTGTGCAGAAGGCAACTGCTCACTAAAAGGTGTTGCCACCAGATTCATATGGGACAGCGCCTCCCTTGCCTCATCTACATTGGAGTATTGTGCCAAAATCCACATAATAAACTCAAACTGAGCCACATTGGTTTCATTTTCCTTAACTTCCTGATACATGGCATTTCCAACAAAATTAAGCCCTGCCATTCCAAGACCTTTCTCATTAATTGCATCATAATATAGAGGATACTCCCCTACAACATACGCCATGCCCATTATGGCATAGTGATTATCTAAAGCCTTTGTATGTCTAAAATTAATTGGATAATTTCTCGGAGTTATGGCAATTTCATCGCCATATGAAAACTCATAGTCCAATGTTCTTCCAAAATAAAAATCCTTTGTTTTATATGTTGCTGCGGTACACATACTACCTCCTAGTTTATTTTATAGTATTACGTTTTGCATATATTTATTTTTCTACTGTTGCCTGAACTCTATCTCTCCGGTATCTGCATTCATCCTGTCTACAATTGCAAGGGATTCTAAATGATATCCCAGATTTCTAATTGTTCTACCTCCCGGCTGGAAGCCTTTTTCTTATAATCACTCTTTAATTTCCACTATTTTTCCTGTGTGAATGGCTTTTAATTTATCTTTCATAATTTTATGCATTATCTCATAAGCTTTATCCCCTGTACAATGCCCGGTATAAAAAATAGTGTACATCTTGTTTAATTTTTTTGCAATAGCCTCTATATTTGCTGTTTCTTCTTTAGTATACCCACCGTTTTTAAACATATGAAACCCACTGATTACTACCATTGGCTCATTGGCAAATTTCTTCTTATATGCCTCTAAAATATTTATAATTCCACAATGTGCACACCCTGATATAAGGGCATTTCCCTTCTTTGTACATATTACAAGGCTTTGCTCATGGGAAAAATCATCTTCTGTAATTTTTCCATCCACTTTTCTTAGAAATTTTATATTTCTCTTTTCTGTGGGTACATTAGAAATCAAATATAAATTATCATCTATTTTATAGCTTCCATCTACTAATTTAAGCTGCGGCAAATTCAATATTCTGTTATCTATTCCTATATATGTGTCTTTATAATAGCATTCCTCTGTTGCATTTTTTTGCATATAAATTTGTGCATGATTGTTTATCTCACAAAATTTAAGCAAACCACCTGCGTGATCATAATGCCCATGACTTATAATAACCTTGTCAATTTCATTTAAATCAATTCCTAATTTTGCGGCATTTCCCACAAATCTGCCTGTGGCTCCCGTATCAAATAACAATTTATACTGTTGAATTTCAATATATAATGCCAAACCATGTTCAAAATCACACTCCATATCCTCCGGGGTGTCCTCAATTAATGTTATTACTTTCATTGTGTTTTTCCCACCACTACACTTCTATATAGTACACACATATATTTTCATATTTTCCTTCATCCATCTTGAAGCCATTGGGAATGACTCCCAGCTGCTTGAAGCCAATTCGCTCATATAAATGTATTGCATGCATATTTGATTCCACTACTGCATTAAACTGGAGAATTTTAAACTGCTCCCTGTGTGCCTGTTGTATGCAGTCACGCACCATTTTTTCACCAATATGAAGTCCTCTGCTTTCCGATGAAACTGCAAAACTTGCATTAGCAATATGTCCACACCTCCCAACATTATTAGGATGCAAAATATACATTCCCAGTATTTTTCCTGTGTCTTTGTTTACTGCTACTCCACAATAGCTCTGTCTCTCAAAGAATATCTTACCCTTTTCTTCTGTCAGTAAATCTTCCTGTGGGAAAGCATTTCCCTCCTTAACAACTTCATTCCAAATATTAACCATTTCAGGAATATCCCTTACTTCGTATCTTCTTAATTCAATATTATTAATCATTGTTCTTTCTCCTGTAACGGTACTTTTATACCTTAATACCGTATATTTTATGGTAACTCCATTGAAACTCTTTTGCAATACATCTTTATGACAATAACTCCAGAAGTTCCTCTTTATTAAATGAAGCCCCGGCATAAGATAGTCAAATTCGCTCCAGAGTTCACTTAATCTGTTTTCTCTCTTCTGCCGTTCCAACAACTATGGAATCATTAAGGGTCGGAGCAAACTTTTCAAATTCACTTTTCCAATTGTACACAAGACTACTAAACTCTTCACTTTTTTTTCGTTTCAATATAAGTTTCATATACATTTCCACCACTTACATCTATATAAATCACTATACATTTATGCAGTTATTAACTACGTATGTGCATTTACTATTTCTATTTTTACATAAAATAACCCCGGTCACATACACCACCAATGACCGGGATTACGACTTTATTTACTAACGATTATTTAACTGTCATAGTCTTTTTGTACCCTGTAGATTTTTTCATAATCATTTTTTTATACTTCTTTAAAGATTTCTTAGGACACTTAATTGTAGCTTTCTTGTTAATTCCGCTAAATGCCTTCTTTCCAATCTTTTCAATATTTTTTCCAATTACTACTTTCTTTGTTTTGTTGCAATTCTTAAATGCCTTTTTTCCAATTGCAGTAACCTTGTATTTATCTTTACCAATTGTTACTGTTGCAGGAATTTTTACAGTCTTTTTATTTTTAGCTGCCTTAAGAGAAACAGTTTTCTTTGATGTTGATGTAACTACATAAGTACCACTTTTAGCCTTTACAATATCTCCCTTTTTAACTTTCTTAACAGAAGTTTTTGTATCGTTACTCTTTGTTCCTTTTTCCTTAACTGATACATCAAATGAAATATCTACAGATGTAGCCTCTTTACCCTCTCCTGATGCGAATTTAATACTTCCTGTAAACAGTGCATCTCTTGAACCTTTTTTACCCTTAGTGTCAGCAGTAAAATTAGCATATGCCTTGACTTTGTTCATTTCAATTGCTTTTTCAATTGGGATGTACTTAATTATGTTTCCTCCCTTATCCTTCACTTCTTCCTTAGTTAAGGCATCTAAGTTTCTGGATATACTTTTAACCTGGAAAACCATTTCTTTCTTCACTGCATCTAAGTATCCCTTTGGATATGATTTAGCTACTTCATCAAATCCAGGTAATGCAAACAATCTATCTGCTGCACTATTTATTATAACTTCCGCATTGTTTCCTAATGCCAGACTAAGTCTCTTGATTAACTCTGTCGCATTTTTTTCTGTTACACTAATAGTTGATTTTGTACCTGACTTTGTTTCAAATTTACCAAGAGTATAGTCAGCTGTATTAAGAACCAATGCCAATAAATCTTTACCTGTACTCATTAACTGCTCACTGGATATGTTAAAGTTTGGATACATTTTTTCTCCATAATTCACATCTTTAATACATCCTATTTTATCAGCCACGTCTTCACCATCTTCCTCTGTATACACTGTATAAGATAATACTTCACGAATCCCAAGTTCTGACTTTAAGTATTTATTTAATTCGTTTATTCCATTAAGTGTAAGCTCTTCTATGGCAGGTATCTCCAATGCATCATAAATATCATTAACAGTTCTTCCTGTATATTCCTTCACAAATGAAACTAATGTGCCTAAATTAATTTTAATTTTTCCATTGTTATAATTTAATGAAATTGCCTTTGCATTTTTTCCTTTTGCAAGCTGAAGATATAAATCTAAATTAAAATTCTGTGAATCAATAACTGATGATTTTACTGTTCCCTTTAAGTCTAAAACATCTGCTCCAATAGGTTCGCCATCTTCATTTAAACCTGATGCAATGCCTAATTTAAGCATCCGGTTGTAAAATGCTTCACCTTCTTTAGTTAAAACCAATTTTCCATCTTCATATGAACCATAATCACTGTTATAATCAAAAGCTAACTGTCTAAAAGTTCTATAAAGCTGTTCAGCTACTTCCTCTCCCTTTACATTTGCCTTAAAATTAGCCGTAACATCTGCATTTTTTGCATCTAAAATGTCATTAACCTGCTTTGATACTGACTTTGTTTCTGCTGCATTTGCAGGTGTATGCACTGTTCCACCTAAACCTATTATCATTGTAAGTGATAATATAATTGCAACTATTTTTTCTTTCATAATGTTCACTCTCCTTCCAATAATTGTGGTGTTAATAAAATAATAACATAGGCAAACCTTCCCCCACATCACACAAAAGTGTTATATGGAGTAATTTCCTACATTTTTTATTCTTATGATTTTACATAAAAAAATATGCCGGTAAAATCATTTCTACCAACATATTTTAATGAAATCATTCAAAGTATAAATTGCCATTCTACATACCAAAATAAGCAACTTCATTTATTAAATATTTTATATAACAGCCCCTTCTCCGGCTGAAAAACCACTATGCCATTAGGTGTAAACATCCTATATATGTAGACTATGCCAAATAAAATCAGCACAGTCCATATAATACCCGACAAAGCTTTTGGCTTTAGTCTTTTTCTATTTAGTATAATAATTAAAATCACCACCGGCATAAAAAATAACGGGTGATAATAAAATGCCATTGAAAAATCTAATTTTAGTGCTGCTAACCATGCCCTGGTCATTCCGCAACCTAAGCATGAAACACCTGTGAAATATTTAATAATACAGGGAACGCCCTTTAAGTATACTCCCACATAGCCAATAATTATTATAAAAACAATTGCTATTATAATCCTTTGTTTCTTTAATTTATTGTCCTTTTTCAAGATTTGCCTTTCTTTATAATTTATCTTTTTGCTTAAAATACTATAAATATTTTCTTATGTCAATGGCAAAACTCTCTTCTATATTAACTAAGCGTTTTGCAATATCTTTAGTCTTCTCATAAGCGGCTTTGTACTGATTAAGATATTCATTCAAAGATTTAACGCCCATATTACATCCGTCAGTTATTAAGTCAGCGATGGTTTCATCTGACTCATCCATAACTAATTTAACATTTGTTTTTATCCACGACATTCCTTTTGCATAGGATTCGGATTTTTTCCTTCGTCATGGGTTTCTGATTGTAAACAATCTTTATGTAAAGCCATCATTTTTATGATTCGTGATTTTTTTCACGAAAAATCATTCTAAATATAAGCCTTACAAAAGGACCACAATAAAACATCTGATAACATATTGCCATTGGAAAATTCATTGCCCATGTCTGTATCCATGTCCCAAAGCTTTTTGTTTCCTTAAACAGTATGGTAGCAACTAAACTCATTATTGGACACATTATACAACAAATGCAAATTGAAATTGCATATGTTATAATCTGTGGTCTGTCGCTTGTTTTCATCACAGTAAAGGCTAATATTTTAGCTATTTTCCCCACTACGAAAAATTCTAATACAAAAGCCACAGGCACCATAATTGGCAATTCATGGGTTGCACTAATAAATGTTTGCCCTGTTACACTGCATGTATTAAGTGCTACATTATACACAACCATTCCATAAACCATCATTGTAGCCATAATAATTGTAAATATTACATCCTGAAATTTGTTTTTTGGCATAAAAAATCCTCCTATCGATAACTTATAACTAATGTGTTGTTCGTTATCATCCCGGAGGATTGTGCGTTTCCAATAATAACCATAATAAAATTGCTAGGGAAGTATAACATATTTTTCTATTTAATGTAATACCTAAATTTAATATTTATCAACATTCCTACGTCGTATTTTTCACCATTTATCGCTGATTATAACAGTTATTTTTCACTCTACCTGCTATATTATTATTTAATATTCAGTGCATTCTTTAAAAATTCCACTACTCTCTTTTTGTATTCTCCATAAATTACATTTTCCTTGCTATCAGTATCAGTTCCATCAACAAAATATTTCCCCGTCTCCCTGCTTACGGATATTGAATCAAGAGGCCATCCCGGAAATCTTTTAGGTGATGCTTTATCTACCATATAAAATGCCCCTGTTTCTTTGGCTGCATCTTTATCCATAAAGGACGAAATAATTCCCTTGTTATACACTGCTATTCCATCAAGATAATAGGCAGACACTTTTCCTCCAAGGTCTGATACCAGCTTAGAATAATATTTTATCATTTCTTCATCTGACAACCTTTCCATCCCCATTGGTGTTCTAACATTAAGCCCCGGCTGTCGCTTATCATCTAAATCAAGTTCCTCAAAATATAAACCTGAGTCATTGCAAATAACAGCATCAAAATACTGTCCGTAAAATTTTGCTTTACATACGGCATTTTCCTCAGGTGTTTTTCCTACTTCTTCCGGTTCCTGTGATATCTCAAGCTCCTTTAAAGTAATAAATTCTATGTTGCAATTAGCTAAAAGCTCAGAAAATCTTTTTACTTTTGAAGGATTTGTTGTTCCTAGTAATACTTTCATTTTTTCTCCTGTCTTTTATATGATTCTACAAATCATACTTACAAATTCAATTCAAACATTTTATACTCTGTCCAGCCTGTATCTTCGTAATACATATTTTTAGCTTCCACAAATTGAAATCCACAACCTGTATAAAGACGTTCCGCCACTTTAATTAATTTATTTCATTTTGGAAATATATTTATTCAATTTGGTCATGTCATCTTCCTCAATTTTTTTCACATCACCTTCAAACAATAATTCCTTTTCATCCTGCAATATATACGCAGCATAACCATTGTCAAAATCAATCTTAAAGTCATAATTTTCTTCAGAAATATCACCTTTTATTGTATTATTTTCATTTACAATTTTCTTAATCAACCTGGTAAATTCCGATTTTTCATCATTAGTCAGAGTTATATTTTTGTCATTGCCTGTAATAACAATCCTGGAGCTGTTTACCTCAAATACCGTCAGTCCTCCCTTGCCTCCATCTTTATTCGTAACAAATATTGTGATACCAATTGCAACCACAATTACTGCAAGAACAATTATACCCAGTACCTTTTTATTTCTAATCATGTGTTTTCACCTCTCCATAAATATGTTGCCTGAATAGTAACATAAAGGTAGCAGTAGTGTAAATAACTTTAGGTTTATGCTTATTATTATAAACTGCTTTTCTTGTTTTCTTAAGAAAAAACAGGGGGATATGTAATAAGTTCTACATTTTTAATTGTTATCAGATGTTCTTTAATTAATGCTGATTTTCTTGTTTCATTTTCTAATATTAAGTAATTTGTTATTTGTGTATATAATTGTGGATTCTGGATTTTTCTGATATGGCTTATATAAATCTCTACCAGAAAAAAAATTTATTATTACACTGTTTATTTCAAAAAAATAATTTCTCGGGCAGTTTACCTTTTTTCAAATAATTTTTTTATATATTTAAGGATAAACTATTGCATCACTTTCATAGTGCAATAATGCCCTGTCCCTTATTCTTTTCTTACCTCAATTTTGATTATTGTATTATTTAATCATATCTGGACCATCATATTGCTATTTTGCAATTTCATCCACAATTTTTTCAAGCCTTTCTATTTTATTTTTGCTTTTATCTAAAAAAATT
>NZ_HF991837.1:1912-3992 GCF_000432355.1 Eubacterium sp. CAG:161 | reverse complement strand
TCAGAGTACTTCATCACACCAATTATAAAAGCTCTATATCCATTTAAATAATTCAATAATTCATATTTTCCTTGAAACCTATCCGTGTCACTCTTCGTTTCCTCTTTAATATGTATATTTAAATCACTAACATCACCCTTTTTTACTTTTTTCAATTCCTCTTTCCGACTTAGGAAGAAAATTATTCGATTAATTTCTTCTAATTTTTTTCTAGAAAGCCTAATATCATTATCAATTACAAATCCGTTCAAAGAAATATACTCTCTCATTCTCTTTGTTTTTGAATGATTAATCTGAAACCCTCTGCTACCAACAATTCTTTGTATCCCTTTATAAAAAGCCTTTTTCAAAATGATACTATTATATCCCGAAAACAATAAATCATCTGCATATCTTGTATATGTTATATCATATTTTCTACAATACTTTTGTATTCTAATATCCAATTTTCTAAATATAATGTTGCTTATCATTGGGGAAGTTATAGCTCCCTGTATAAGTGTATTATTGAAAGTAATAATTTCAAATATCGTATTTATTAGTTCATCTCTATTTATTACTTTTTCATCGACATAATAAAACAAACAATCAGTAATCATCTTTTTTGATATAGAGCCAAAAAAATTTTCCAAATCCAATCTCAAATATTTATTTCTTTTATAAAAATCTTTATGTGGTTCCATAAAGTCATAATAATTACTTCCTTTTACAAATCCATACGTTCTATCTGAAACCATAATGTTCTGTAAAAAATTATCAACCATTCTTTTCTGTATTCTATAAAGATCACATTCTTTATTTATACAATAAATTTGTCTGTATCCATCTTTTTTGGGCACATTTATCGGTTTTCCATAATAATTATCTTTATTAGTTAACAACAATTTTAGTCTTTCTTTATCATAGTTTATTATGATGTCATAGAATTGTTTCTCACTTTCAATTTTCCAAATTTTCATTCTAAAATATCTCCTATATGTGAAAAGGCCCCCTAAGGGAGCCTAGATGAGTACTTCTCATATCTCGCGTAGCGATTCTGCTCTCTCTTCTTCTCTTTTAAGGTTCAGCCAATTGCTACACTAACTCCTTGGTTTTTTGACATTTACAAAATTTTTTTATGATTTTGTTACAACTCCTCAAGGTCACAATAATCAGCTTAATTATTGCTGCATAATACATATGCATTTTAGTTACTACTCATCAGCACTATTGTAACATATCTATACTTCGACGTAAAATAAAATTTAGCTCTTTAAAATCTTTTTTAAATTTATCGTTTTTTTTCTTTTCATCCTCTATAATGTCAATATAATTTTCAAAATAAAATTCTATAAATTCCTGAATCCATCCTCCTGTTTTTTTACCAATCATACTTTTTATATATTTTATATCATTTTCTACTATTGGATCTTTTTGTACTCCACTTTCCGTAATATTTTTTAATATATCTAATTTTCCATTTAAACAACATCTAACAATAGTTGCTCTATATTTTTTATTCATCATATCTTCTTTTGCTAGAATATTTTCTAATTTGTTTTTATGTTCATCTGTAATCTTTGTTTTTAACCAATCAATTGCTATTTCAACATTGTCTTCATTTACAATTGTACCTTCAATAGTTGTTCTTACCGGTAAGGTTCTATATTGCATACAATAATCTCTTACATCTGTTATTAACTTTTCAAAAAAGGCATCATCAATATACATATGTTTTGAATCTTGTATATATTGAGCCGACTCTAACATTTTATAAATTCGTAGTTGCTGATGATACGTTTTTTTCTTTTTTCCTCCTTTTCCATAAAACAAAAACTTTTGCTTACGTTTCACTTCTTTATTGTATAATGGATTAATGAGTTTATCAGAATTTACTTTAAATTTCTTTGATTTACTTGAATACTTTAATATCTTATCCATATCTACTAAAACTAAATATGGAACACTAAAATTCATATGCGAAGGATATATCAAATCCAAGCTTGAATTATCTGAATCATAATTAACAACATTTATTTTTTTTATTTCAGGATAAAGTTGCAATAATCTCCTGTTACCAAATAATTGTCGTTCGCTCTTT
>NZ_HF991837.1:0-1878 GCF_000432355.1 Eubacterium sp. CAG:161 | reverse complement strand
CAACAAACAAAAGTGCATTGGAAAAATAACATGAAGTTTCTATATCATCAACTAAATATTTTTGATTATCATCTATAATATCTTTCATTTTTTCAAAATATGAATAATCATTGTTATAAAATATTCTCCAAATACTAATCGAGATATCATTTTTTATAATTTCACTGACTAAATGTGGTGAATGTGTTGAAAGAATCATATTAACATTTTTATTAATATTTCCTTGTATGCAAGATACCAACTCTTCTATATAGCTAGAATGCAATCCAATCTCCGGTTCATCTATTATCAATAATGGATTTTTCCATCCAGTACTAGATAGTTGGGATATTAACATTATTATTAATTTGATATATTTTAATGAATTTAATCCATCTGAATAATATGCTAATTTATTCTCATTGCTTAGGAATTTTTCTCCACCTAGTCTCAATTTTAGTAAATCTATATATTGCTCATAAAAATTTGATTCATCAATTTTTATTTTTTCTTGTTCAAATACATCATTAATTATCTTTATTGTTTTTTCGTATTTTTCTCCATATGCGTCTGACATAAGCTCATCAATTGATTCTATTATATCATTTTTATCAATATTTAGCTTTCCAATAGATATATCTGAAATGTTATTCCATACCTCTGCCCAATTTTGTAACGACACAAACCTAGTATCTATGAAAAATATGGGAAATAACTTGTATATAACCCTCCTACTATTTAAATCCATTTCTCGTGGATACCATTTTACTGTTCCATCTTTATATTGAATCATTTTCAATCTAATTCTATTGTCTACAAAATATTCAACTAAATCTAATAATTGCTCATCATAATATGGGTTAGTATTTTTTTTTGCTAGTTGACAAAAATCATATTCCAGTTCAATTTCAGCAGATTGTAAATAATTATTATTTGTATCAATTATTCTTTGCTTACTGTTTTCATCAATCATCATATCGTAAAAATACTTAATTGCATCTAACAAATTAGATTTTCCAGACCCGTTTATGCCTATAAAGCATTGTAAGTCGTACCGACTTCTTTCTAGGTTAATCGATACTCTTTTAATAGATTTGTAATTCCTTATGTTTATTCTTGTCACTCCCATATTCAAATTCCTTTATTCCAAACTATATATCACTATTACTGTTGATTAAAATCTATATGTTCTTTGTTCTCATTTTTGCCATCCTGTTTCCAATGTAATCTTTCCCATATTTATCCTCAACTACTTTTGTAATTAAAAATGTTAGTTTATTCTTTTTACTGAGTTAATGTCACACATAATTTTTTGTATATTTCGTTTTATCTTCCTAGTTTGATATATTTATTATGTCATAGTGTTTACACCCTATTAATAATTTTTATCCAATATATTAACTCTTTGATACCTCTTTCACCTCCCATTTTTCTTGAGAATAGTAAAAATATTGATCATTTAACATTTTCGCTATTTTTACTTACTTTTTTACCACAATATTCAAATTTACTCTTTTTCCATTATACTAAAATTACAGGTAAATTCCTAGTATAACGAAAGGAGAGATATTTATGCGAAGATACACTGCGCCCTTTAATGGCAAACAATATGTTCTTAATACTAATACTCATGAAGTTCATGATTTAGACCGTGAAACCCAAGCTTGTCGCATTAACGAAATCAACAGTAATCATGTTTACAATTGTGATTCTTACGAATCTGCACAAGTTTATTCCATTTTCAAAAATCATTGTGACTGTAATGGTTGTGCCTACTGCATGCCTGAAAAAGATAATGGATAAATATAATTAATATTTTACGCAATCAATAAGCTAGCTTCATTCATAGAATAACTACGGGCTCTAATCGAGTAGGAGGGAAATTTAACTAAATTTCCC
>NZ_HF991836.1:0-15408 GCF_000432355.1 Eubacterium sp. CAG:161 | reverse complement strand
CCGGATATAAAAAAAATACAATAGTGAGCATTAGAATCCACTTGCAATCCTCACATCGCAGTATCTTTGTTACATCTTACATTTATTATATTACATATATTCTGTTGTGTTGTCAAGTTGTTTTTGTTGTTTTACATATTTTTTGTGTTTTATCGTGTAATCAGCATAAAACATAAATTGCATATTCATTGTCAAGTACCCCACAAAAAATGGAGACATCCTGCGACATCTCCACTTTCACTTAATCTCTATTATTTATCCACATTAATCTCTTTCAAAGATATCTCTTGTGTATACCTTGTCTCTTACATCATCTAAGCATGAATCATATCTGTTGGCAATAATTGCCTGGCTTAATTCTTTAAACTTAGCCAAATCATTTACAACCCTGCTTCCAAAGAATGTTGAACCATCCTCTAATGTTGGCTCGTAAATAATAACTGTGGCACCTTTAGCCTTGATACGCTTCATAACACCCTGGATTGATGACTGACGGAAATTGTCTGAATTAGACTTCATTGTAAGTCTGAATACACCAACAACAACTTCCTTTTCCTTTGATGCATCATAAGCATCACTACCGGTATATGCGCCTGTCAGTTCAAGAACTCTATCTGCTATATAATCCTTACGTGTTCTGTTAGACTCAACTATGGCAGTCATCATGTTCTGTGGAATGTCAGCATAGTTGGCAAGCAACTGCTTTGTATCCTTTGGAAGGCAATATCCACCGTAACCAAATGAAGGATTATTATAATGAGTTCCAATACGAGGATCTAAGCAGACGCCGTTAATAATCTGCTGGGTATTAAGTCCCTTAGACTCTGCATAAGTATCAAGTTCGTTAAAGTATGATACACGAAGTGCAAGATATGTGTTAGCGAAAAGCTTTACAGCCTCTGCCTCTGTAAATCCAATAATTAATGTATCAATATTTTCCTTAATGGCACCTTCCTGTAAAAGACCTGCAAATGTATGTGCAGCCTCTACTAAACGAGGATCGTCTAAATCAGTTCCCACAATAATTCTTGAAGGATAAAGATTGTCGTAAAGAGCCTTAGACTCACGAAGAAATTCAGGGCTGAATATAATATTCTTTGTGTTGTATTTTTCACGTACTGACTCAGTGTATCCTACCGGAATAGTTGACTTAATAACAATAATTGCCTCCGGATTATACTTAAGAACCAATTCAATAACAGCTTCAACTGCTGATGTATCAAAGAAGTTCTTCTTGCTGTCATAATTAGTAGGTGCAGCTACAACTACAAAATCTGCATCCTTATAAGCTGCTTCGGCGTCAAGAGTTGCTGTAAGATTTAATTCCTTCTCTGCCAAATATTTTTCAATGTAATCATCCTGTATTGGTGATTTCTTATTATTAATTAACTCTACCTTCTCCGGGATAATGTCAACAGCCATAACCTCATGATGCTGTGACAAAAATGTTGCTATAGACAAGCCAACATAACCTGTTCCTGCTACTGCAATTTTCATAAAGTAACCTCACTTTCATTTATGTTTATAAAATAGTATTTTCTGTTTAATCAAAATGCTTTCTATATTATAAAGCATTTTGTTAAAGTGTGCAAATTATTTAAAGATTTTATTATTAATATTTCAAACTTTTCAAAGAAAAAGCGGAAACACCTCTACGATGCCTCCGCTTTTTCACTATATTTGCTTCACTAATGTAAAGCCATTATTTTTTATCCTAATTTTTTCCTACAAATTCGTATATCCCATCAGTGACTCATCTACTTCCTTTGCGCAGTCTCTTCCCTCACGGATAGCCCACACAACTAATGACTGGCCTCTATGAACATCTCCTGCCGTGAATACGTTTTCTACACTTGTTGCATATTTTCCGGGCATTGTGGCAATGTTGGTTCTAGGAGTTGTATCCACCTTAAATGCCTTTGTCACATAATCTTCACTACCTAAAAATCCTGCTGCAATAAGTACTAACTGACAATCAACTTCGTATTCACTGCCCGGTATTTCTACCATATTCATACGACCTGTTTTCTCGTCTTTTTTAGCCTCCAGTTTAACAAGGATAAGTTTACATAAGTTTCCTTCTTTGTCTTTAACAAACTCCTTAACTGTAGTCTGGTATACTCTTGGGTCATGACCAAACACAGCTATGGCTTCTTCCTGACCATAATCTGTTTTGCAGATTCTAGGCCACTCAGGCCAAGGATTATTAGCTGCTCTCTCATCCGGTGCCTTAGGCATCATTTCCAACTGCAAAACACTTTTAGCTCCATGTCTGATACTTGTTCCCACGCAGTCATTTCCTGTATCACCACCACCGATTATTACTACATCCTTATCTTTTGCAGACACATAGGTGCCATCAACTAATTTGCCGTTATCCAGAAGGCTTTTGGTAGTAGACGTAAGGAAGTCAACAGCGAAATAAATTCCCTTTGCATCTCTTCCCTTTGCATTAATATCTCTTGCATGCCTTGAGCCACAGGCTAAAACTACTTTATCGTATTTCTTAAGAATATCTGCTGCCTTAACATCTTTTCCTACATTTGTGTTAGTAACAAATGTAACTCCCTCTTCCTTCATAATATTAACTTTTCTGTCAATAATATGCTTCTCTAATTTCATGTTAGGAATACCGTACATGAGAAGTCCGCCGATTCTGTCGTCTCTTTCATATACCGTCACACTGTGACCACGCTTATTAAGCTGATCTGCCACTGCCAGTCCTGAAGGGCCTGAGCCAATTACAGCAACCTTCTTTCCTGTTCTTACATGAGGTGCCTTTGCACTGGCATATCCCTTTTCATAAGCATTTTCTATAATAAGGTGCTCATTTGCCCTGACACTTACCGCATCACCGTTTAAACCGCATGTGCAGGCTTTCTCACATAATGCCGGACAAACTCTTGAAGTAAACTCCGGAAAGTTATTTGTTTTATGAAGACGATTATAAGCCTGCTCCATATTTCCGTTGTATAACAAATCATTCCACTCAGGAATTAAATTGTTAAGAGGACATCCTGAAACCATTCCTGCTATAACCTTACCATTCTGGCAAAACGGGACTCCACAGTCCATACATCTTGCAGCCTGACATTTCTGTTTATCCACAGACAGAGGTTCGTGGAACTCGTTAAAATTTTTTATTCTCTCTTTTGGCGAAGTTGCCTTTGCTTCTTCACGTTCATATTCTAAAAATCCTGTTGGTTTACCCATCTTCGTTTCCTCCTCTATCTTGTAGCTGCATAGAATGCTTCAATCTGTGCCTGTTCAGGATTAAGACCCTTTTCTTCCATCTTTGCTATTGCGTTAAGCATCTTCTTATAGTCATAAGGTATAATCTTTTTGAATTTCGGAAGGTACTCTTCAAAATTATCCAAGATTTCTTTACCCTTAACTGAATTTGTATATTTAACATGGTCTTCTATCATTGCCTTAAGTTCTAATACATCGTACTTATTTGAAAGTTCCTCCGTAGATACCAATGACTTATTAACCTTTCTGTACAAATCATTATTTTCATCTAGTACATAGGCAACTCCGCCACTCATACCTGCTGCAAAGTTCTTTCCTACCTTACCGATTACTGCGACACGTCCGCCTGTCATGTATTCGCATCCGTGATCTCCTACTCCTTCAACTACCGTAGTTGCACCGGAATTTCTTACACAGAAACGTTCTCCGGCAACACCGTTAATATAGGCTTTACCACTGGTTGCACCGTAAAAGGCAACGTTTCCAATGATGATATTTTCATCCTGCTTAAAGGTTGAACCCTTTGGCGGTTTAACAACAATTTTACCACCGGACAATCCCTTTCCTAAGTAGTCATTGCTGTCACCTGTAAGCTCAATTGTCATGCCGTTTGGTATAAATGCACCAAAGCTCTGACCACCTGCGCCGTTACATTTAATAATGTACATATCATCATCTAATGTGTCATTATAGCGTTTTGTTATTTCAGAACCAAATATTGTACCAAATGACCTGTCAATGTTAGTTACATCTACCTCAACTGTTGCAGGCTTTTTAGCCTCCAGCGCCTTTCCTAATTTTTTAAGAAGAACTGTCACATCCTTAGTACTTTCTAACTTAAAGTCATATACATTTTTCTTTAGGTACTGAACCCTTGTGTCTGCAAAATCTGTGCTTAAGATTCTTGACAAATCAACTTCCTTTGCTCTCTCAGGTGCAATATTGTCTTTAACCTTTAATAAATCAACTCTTCCTACTAATTCATCTATTGTTCTTACACCTAACTTAGCCATGTATTCTCTTAATTCCTGAGCAATAAACTTCATGAAATTAATTACATATTCAGGTTTTCCCTTAAATCTCTTACGAAGTTCAGGATTCTGTGTTGCCACACCTACAGGACATGTATCAAGGTTACATACTCTCATCATTACACAGCCCATTGTTACAAGAGGTGCTGTGGCAAATCCATATTCCTCTGCACCAAGCATGGCTGCAATTGCCACGTCTCTACCACTCATTAACTTACCATCTGTTTCCACTACAACCTTATTTCTAAGTCCGTTGGCAATAAGAGTCTGATGAGCTTCTGCCAATCCTAATTCCCAAGGAAGTCCTGCATTGTAAATTGAGTTTTCAGGAGCTGCTCCGGTACCTCCGTCAAAACCTGAAATCAGTATTACCTGGGCACCTGCCTTTGCAACACCTGCCGCAACTGTACCAACACCTGCCTCTGACACTAATTTAACTGAAATTCTTGCATCTCTGTTAGAATTCTTCAAGTCGTAAATCAACTGTGCCAAATCTTCAATAGAATATATATCATGATGTGGTGGTGGTGAAATAAGACTTACTCCCGGTGTCGAATATCTTGTTTTAGCTACCCATGGATAAACCTTCTTTCCAGGCAAGTGTCCGCCTTCTCCCGGTTTTGCCCCCTGAGCCATTTTAATCTGAATTTCTTCAGCACTTACAAGATATCTTGATGTAACACCAAAACGTCCTGATGCCACCTGTTTAATTTTTGAACATTTATTAAGTCCGTCTTCTCCTATTGTAAGACGCTCTACGGATTCTCCACCTTCACCTGAGTTTGAACGGCCGCCAATCATATTCATGGCAATAGCCATTGTCTCATGAGCCTCCTGTGAAATAGAACCATATGACATGGCACCGGTTTTAAATCTCTTTACAATAGAATCAACACTTTCTACTTCATCTATAGGAATACCACCGTCTTCCGGATAATTAAAGTCCATAAGACCTCTTAAATGTACCGGTGACATTTCCTCATCTATCATATGAGTATATTGTTTAAACAGCTCATAATTATTAGTCCATGTTGCCTGCTGCAATGTATGAATAGTAGCAGGATTGTACTTGTGTTCCTCCTTACCGCTTCTAAGCTTGTGGTCACCACTGCTTTCCAATGTAAGGTCTACATCTAATCCCAATGGGTCAAATGCCTTAGAATGAAGTGTTTCAACACTGTTTTCAATATCCTTTAATGTAATTCCTTCCACACGGCTTACTGTTCCTGTGAAATATTTATCTATAACATCTTTACTGATACCAATTGCTTCAAATATCTGTGAGCCCTGATATGACTGGATAGTTGAAATTCCCATTTTTGATGCAATTTTAACTATTCCGCTAAGTATTGCCTCGTTGTAATCATCAATTGCCGCATATGGATCTTTGTTAATCATTTCCTCTTCTACCATTTGTTTAATGGTGTCATGGGCAAGGTATGGATTAACGGCACTGGCACCATATCCTAATAATGTTGCAAAGTGATGTACGGCTCTTGGCTCACCACTTTCTAATACCAAAGAAAGTGTAGTTCTTTTCTTTGTTTTAACTAAATACTGATGTACTGCCGAAACTGCCAGCAATGATGGAATCTGTACATGGTACTCATCCACTCCTCTATCTGATAAGATAATAATGTTAGCTCCATCTTTGTGTGCCTTATCCACATCCACAAATACCTGATCTATAGCTTTTTCAAGAGATATTCCCTTGTAATATACAATAGGAACAACTGCTGTTTTAAATCCCGGTACATTAATGTTTTTAAGTTTCAAAATATCCGTATTAGTAAGTATCGGATTGTGAATCTTCAATACTTTACAGTTTTCCGGCTTTTCCTCTAAGATATTTCCGTCTTTACCAATATATACCGATGTAGAAGTTACTATTTCCTCTCTGATTGCATCAATTGGAGGATTAGTAACCTGTGCAAATAACTGCTTGAAGTAGTTAAATAACGGATGGGTTCTGTCACTTAAAACTGCAAGAGGTGTATCTTTTCCCATTGCCTTTGTAGCTTCCATTCCATTATTTGCCATCGGAATAATTCTCTTTAAATCTTCAAAAGAATACCCAAAATTTTTCTGCAATCTTTGTCTTTCTTCTTTTTCGTATGTTTCTACCTTAACATTAGGAATATGAATGTCCTTTAAGTACACAAGATTGTTGTTAAGCCATTCACCGTATGGCTTTCTTGCTGCATATTCTTCTTTTAATTCATCATCATCTATTAGCTTTCCATTTACTGTATCAACTAACAGCATACGACCCGGGCGAAGTCTTTCCTTGGCAACTATTTTAGACGGATCAATATCTAAAACACCTACCTCTGAAGAAAGGATCAGCTGGTCATCATTTGTAATATAATATCTTGACGGACGAAGACCATTTCTGTCAAGAATTGCTCCCATGTAATCTCCATCGGAAAACAGGATAGATGCAGGTCCGTCCCAAGGTTCCATCATTGTGGCATAATACTGATAGAAGTCTCTTTTTGACTGGCTTATTGTGTCATTTTTCTCCCATGGTTCAGGGATACACATCATAACTGCCAATGGCAAATCTACACCATTCATTA
Organism: Eubacterium sp. CAG:161; assembly: GCF_000432355.1. NCBI lineage: Bacteria > Bacillati > Bacillota > Clostridia > Eubacteriales > Eubacteriaceae > Eubacterium > Eubacterium sp. CAG:161. The sequence goes on along the minus strand of NZ_HF991836.1, from coordinate 8,546 downwards.
CTAAAAACTCTAATGTATTATCAAGCATTGCTGAGTCTGAGCCCTGTGTGTCTACTACAGGCATAACCTTTGTCAAAGACTTCTGCATATATTCGCTGGACATGGATTCTTCTCTGGCAAGCATATTGTCGGCGTTACCACGGATTGTATTAATTTCTCCATTATGAACAATAAATCTGTTTGGATGTGCACGTCTCCAGCTTGGCTGTGTGTTAGTTGAAAATCTTGAGTGAACTAAAGCTATTGCTGACTCGTAATTTTTGTCCATAAGGTCTGCGAAAAACGGACCTAACTGATTAACAAGAAACATTCCCTTATATACAATAGTTCTGCTGGAAAGAGATACTGTGTATGTTCCTGTATTACTGTGAGAGAAAACTCTTCTTACTATATAAAGCATACGGTCAAAGGCTATTCCCTTTTCAACTTCTTCCGGTTTCTTAATGAAACACTGCATTATATGTGGCATGCACTCTAATGCCTTTGTTCCCAATACTTCCGGATGAACAGGTACTTCTCTCCATCCTAAAAACTCTAATCCCTCTTTCTGGGCAATGATTTCAAACATTTTCATTTCCCTGTTACGCTTTAACTCATCCTGTGGCATGAAGAACATACCTACGCCATATTCTCTTTCTCCTCCAATGTCAAAGCCTAAAGGTTTAGTAACCTTCTTAAAAAATTTGTGGGAAATCTGTAGCATAATACCTACACCGTCACCGGTTTTTCCTTCAGCATCTTTACCTGCACGATGTTCAAGGTTTTCTACAATTTTTAAGGCATTTTCTACTGTGGCATGACTTTTTACGCCTTTGATGTTTACAACAGCTCCTATACCGCAGTTGTCGTGTTCAAAGCGTGAATCATACAAACCATCTTCTTTTGCTTTTTCAAATAACACATTTTGATCCATGAATTTGTCCTCCTGTAAAAAAAGAGGTGCAAAGGGACATAGTATCTCTACTATGGTGCCCCATTGCACCTCTTTCTTGTTCTTTACTTAATTTTATAAACTATTTTATCAAAAAAATCAAGTAAAATTAAGTTTAAATATTAAGTTTTATGATTTTATTAAGTTCTGATGTGTTAAACCTTCCCACCAGCCCTTTGTTTCTTTAAATTTTTAATCATTTAGGAAGTCTTTAATCTTTTTGCTTCTAACAGGATTTCTCAGTTTTCTTAATGCCTTTGCTTCAATCTGTCTGATACGTTCCCTTGTTACGTTAAAGATTTTTCCTACTTCTTCAAGAGTTCTCGGATGTCCATCCCTTAAACCAAATCGTAAAATAATTACTTCTCTTTCTCTATCCTTCAAATCCTTAAGCAGCACATCAATATGTTCACGAAGCATAACCGACTCAATATTGGCTTCTGGTGTAACCGTATTATTGTCTGCTACAAAATCTCCTAAGTTAGAGTCATCCTCTTCACCGATAGGTGTTTCAAGGGATGCCGGCTCTCTTGCAATCTGCATAATCTCTAAAACCTTCTCCTCAGTCATGTCTAAGGCATCTGCTAATTCCTTAGTAGATGGCTCATAACCTAACTCAAGAGTAAGTTTTCTCTGCATCTTTGACATTCTATTAATAGTTTCTACCATATGAACAGGTACTCGGATAGTTCTGGCATGGTCCGCTAAAGCTCTTGTAACGGACTGTCTAATCCACCATGTTGCATATGTACTTAACTTGTAACCTTTAGTATAATCGAACTTTTCTACGCCTTTAATAAGACCTAAGTTTCCTTCCTGAACCAAATCAAGGAAACTCATTCCACGTCCGGTATATCTTTTTGCAATACTAACTACAAGACGGAGATTAGCCTCTATTAATTTCTCTTTTGCGGCAACGTCACCTTCTGTCTTACGTTTTGCAAGTTCAAGTTCTTCATCGGCGGTCAACAATGCTACTGTACCAATTTCCTTTAAGTACATTCTTACAGGATCTTCAGTTCCTACACCCTCGAGCAAATCCACGGCATCTAATTCTACTGCCTCTTCATCATCATTTTCAAAATCCTCGTCTGTAGGTCCTAATAAATCTTCTGCATCAATGTCTACCAATGCTATGTCTTCATCAGTCGGTTCGGCAGCAAGGTCTGAATCACTTGGTTCTACATCATCTAGTGAATCTGACTCAAACTCATCTTCCTCATTACCTTCCTCAACCGGTTCCGGTTTCTTAGCATCTTTCACATCTTTTTCTGCACTTTTTGGCTCTGCATCAGACATAACAACGCTAATTTCAGCCTCACTTAGTCTCGCAAGTATAGTGATTTCCTGCTTTGCAGTCAACTTGTCCTCTGAAAAATAATCTTTAATTTCTGATGTTGTTATCTGGTTATTCTGTCCCTGACATTTTTCAACCAGCTCTTCAACTTTTTGATTAAAATCTTGTTGTTTCAATACAGTATCCTTTCTAAATCACGAAACTTCTGTTTCTCTTTAAAGTATCTGTCGGTCCACATTATATTATACACAAAAATTGACCGGTGTAAACACACCAGTCAATTTTTTTTGTTTTCTTGTTGAAAATTACAACTATATGTTATTTTTTCAAATCATCCGGTGATACAATAGGTGACCAGCCGTCATCCTGCCCCGGATATTCTTCTGTTACTGTTTCGCCTTTTTTATTTGTCTTTGGCTCTTTGTTTTGAGATTCTTCTATAATAGAAATATTATCCCAGTAGTTTGTTTCTTTATTGTTCTTATTACCTTTTTTGCTGCTCTTTTTTGAGTTTTTTTTGCTTTTTGCTGTTGTTTCATCACCTGCTACCGGTAAATCTTCGTTACCATTTTCAGCTGTTGTCACATTTTCATTACCTGCTTTCACTGTTGTCTCAACCTGAGCTGCTGTTGCGTTATTAGTCTGCGGTGTATCACTATCTTTGCCTTTTTTTGAAACAACTACTGCCACTATTATTGCAATTACTATAACTGCTACTAATGCTATGGCAATTATATTTTTTTTCTTTTTATCCATCTCTATCTCCTCCTTGTATAATATGTGATGCCACCTTCTTCGATCAGCGGCAGTTCATCGGAAACGTTTTTCTAAAATGTTCCCTCCTCTTTATTTAGTGTAACATTTTTCTATAATTGTCCCAATTCCATTATAATCTGGGCTATGGCATTTTCTGTGTTTTTAACCGTAATTCTGTCTGCTATTTTCTTTACATATGGAATAGCATTACCCACTGCATAGCCTATATCTGCACATTCTAAAAGAGATATATCATTTTCATAATCTCCTATGCCTAACGTGGTATGAATGTCAATACCTAAATGTTCCTTCATGTATCTGACCGCTGCCCCCTTACCACTGTGTGCACTGTTTACTTCAATGCCCTCCGGCCAGCTTAAATCAAATATGAAGTCTTCTCCAAACTTCTCCTTTAAATCCTTTTGAAGTTTAGGGGTTATATTTTCATTTTGGAAAAGCAATATTTTTAACGGTTCACTGTCTAAACTGTCCATAAACCGGGCTAAAGCTTTAGGTTCGCCTTTATGCTCCTTTGAATCAAAATGAGCACTTTCAAACTTACCGTCTTTACTTATTGTGTTAACCCAATAAGTTTCTGCTTCCTTCCAGTTGTCATTTACATATGTTAAAAGTTCAAGGGTCTTTTTCCTGTTCATATGCCAGGTTTTAATAATCCTATCCCTTTTCTCATCATAAATAACTGCACCATTCAGTGATACTATGGGAGCATTCACCTTGAACTGACCTTCAAACAGCTTTGCATGGTCGGGAAATCTCCCGGTGGCTAAAGTAAACAACCCACCTTCTTTTTGAAAATATCTGATAGCTTCAGCATTTTCCTGTGATACTTTTCCCGGTTCATATGTTAATGTTCCATCGCAATCTGTACAAATCAAATATCCTGTAAATTTTCCCATTTTACTTTTCCTGTTTTTGTATTTCTATCCCTTTCGACACATTTTACAATTATACCAAAAAAATAGCAATAACTAACATTTTAAAGTCATTTTTATGTTAATATAGACATAGTTTATCATCGAAAGGAGGCTTTATATGGCAATAACTAACATTTTAAAGTCATTTTTATGTTAATATAGACATAGTTTATCATCGAAAGGAGGCTTTATATGGCAATAACTAACATTTTAAAGTCATTTTTATGTTAATATAGACATAGTTTATCATCGAAAGGAGGCTTTATATGGCAATAACTCTCACTTTAATTGCTATTGTTTTATTTTCATGTATATTAGCAGACAAATTTTCCGGCAAATTTGGTATGCCTGCTCTTATTCTTTTTATGACTATCGGTATGCTGTTTGGATGCGATGGTTTCTTTAAGATTCAGTTTGACAACTACGACTTTGCAGAAAAAATATGTACTGTTTCTCTTAGTTTCATTATGTTTTATGGTGGTTTTAATACCAAGTGGAAAACTGCCGGAAATGTTGCCGGACGTGCTATATGCCTGTCTACTGTAGGGGTACTTATTACTGCCGGCATAACAGGTGTGTTTTGCTATTTTGTTTTACACCTTAGTTATGCGGAAAGTTTTCTTATTGGTGCCGTATTATCATCTACTGATGCCGCCAGTGTTTTCTCTATTCTCAGGACAAAAAAACTTAATCTAAAAAATAGCACTGCCCCTCTTTTAGAAATTGAAAGTGGTAGTAACGACCCTGTTTCATACCTTCTTACAATGATAGGTATCATTATATTAAATGGTGGGAAACTTACTAATCTTCCATATTTTACTTTTGCACAGATTGTTTACGGTATTGCTATTGGAGTAATCATTGCTGGTTTAGGTATTGTAATTCTTACAAAAACCTCCCTTATTTCCGATGGATTAGATACTATTTTTATGATTGCCCTTATTATTTTTTCCTTTGGTGTTTCAACTGCCATTGACGGAAATGCCTTTTTAACTGTGTATCTTTTAGGAATAATATTAGGAAACAGTAAAATTAAAAATAAAAAAATTATGATTCCTTTTTTTGACGGACTTACAAGTCTGGCGCAAATTCTTATTTTCTTTTTGTTAGGACTTCTTGCATTTCCTCATAAGTTTGTGGCAATTATAATTCCGTCTCTTTTCATTGCAATATTTTTAACGCTAATAGCACGACCTATAGCCGTTTTTTCAATATTAGCACCTTTTAAATGTAGTTACAGGCAATGTCTTTTAGTTTCATGGGCAGGACTGCGTGGTGCTGCCTCCATTGTGTTTTCCATTATGGTTGTAGCCAGTGGCAGGGATGTTCCTTTTGACATTTTTCACATAGTTTTTATGGTGGCACTGTTTTCCGTAGCAATACAGGGTACCTTAATTCCCTATGTAGCCAGAAAACTTAATATGATTGATGACAATGATGATGTCCGTAAAACTTTCAACGATTATCAGGAAGAATCTGCCATTACATTAATGCGAATGTATATACCTAAAGGACACAACTGGGAAAATAAGCTTGTAAGTGATGTTAATATGCCTACCAATTCCCTTGCCATTATGATAAAAAGAAATGGCGACACCATTATTCCCAATGGTGATACGAAAATCCTTGGAGGCGACAGCGTTATATTAAGTGTTCCTTCCTATGAACCTTCCGGAAAAGAGAATCTTGAAGAAGTGGTTATTGACAAAAATCACAGCTGGTGTGACAAGCGTATTCAGGATTTAGATCTCCCTGAGAATGTGCTAATTGCCCTTATAAAACGTGGAGACGAAAGTCTTATTCCTGATGGAGGGACATATATAAGAAGGAACGATGTAGTGGTTACTTATAGGTAATTTTTTTAACTACATATTCTTAATACAAAGCAGCAGATTCCGGCACCATATTATTTCATTCCGGAATCTGCTTATTAGTTTTTAATTTTATTTATCCAGCAACGCCCTAAGCAACATAATATGATATTCTTCATCTTTTATTATTCTTGCCATTATCTGATTGATATTTTTATCTTTTATCATATTCATATGTCGGCGGTACTGGTTAATGGCAATTCGCTCACCTTCAATGTCTGCCCACAGCATATTTCGTATATCTCCACCTATTTTTACATTAGACGGTGACCACATTACCTGCCTTCCTGTGGAATTTTTTGTTGTAAAATCTAATGTTCCTCCCAACAGGCATATTAATTCTCCTAATTTTTGAAGATGAATCATTTCTGCCATGGCTATTCCCAATATAATTTGAGCTATCTCGCATTTATTGCCGGACATTCTTCCTTCCTGATTTATATACTGCATGGTTGATGTCATTTCAGATGACTGACCGCAATAATCCAATGCAAGCAACTCTGCATACGCCTTGTTTCTTTCTTTTACCTTTATTTCCGGATACGGAAGTGCAACCAGTGCTGGCTTTACACTGGAAAAATTGCATTTATTAGTTAGCATGTCTTCTATCATTTATTTTCCCCACAATGTTTTATATATTAATATATGTATTTTTAGGCAAAGGGTACTTGTTTATAATAAAATTGCTTTTGTTTTAATAAGGCATTACTTTTTTGCTGCTAAAATAGTATACTATGAGTATGATTTTTAAGTAGAATATGATGTAAGCGAGTGGCATAATGTATTTTTGCACACACATCATATTATAAAAGGAAATCTTTATCAGGTATTATGAATTAACAAGGAGGCAACAAGATGAATACAATAAAATTAAGCAATACAGATTTTCATGTTCCAGCAGTTGCTGCCGGATGTATGCGAATTAACTGCTTAGATGAAAAAGCCCTTAGCAGTTATATCGAGGGATGTATTGAACTTGGAATTAATTTTTTTGACCATGCTGATATTTACGCAGGTGGCGAATGTGAGAAACTTTTTGGACAGGCTCTTTCTAATATGAATATTAACCGTGAGGATATTGTTCTTCAATCAAAATGTGGAATCATTCCCGGTGTAATGTACGATTTTTCCAAAGAACACATTATCAATTCTGTGGATGGCATTCTTAAAAGATTAGGTACTGATTATCTTGATATTCTTTTACTTCACCGCCCGGATGCATTGGTGGAACCGGAAGAGGTTGCCCAGGCTTTTGATATTTTGGAAAGCTCAGGAAAGGTTAGACATTTTGGTGTTTCTAACCAAAAACCTATGCAAATGGAACTGCTTCAGAAATATGTTAGACAAAAGCTGGTTGTAAACCAAATTCAATATAGTATTCCTTTTTCTAATATTGTAGCTAATGGTATGGAAGTTAATATGCTTACTGATGGTGCAATTGACCGGGACGGAAGTGTTTTAGATTACTGTCGTCTAAAAGATATAACTATTCAGACATGGTCGCCTTTCCAATATGGATTTTTTGAAGGTGTTTTTATTGGCAGTGACAAATATCCGGAACTTAATAAAGTCCTAAATGAATTAGCAGATAAGTATAATGTTACTCCAACCACCATTGCTACTGCATGGATTTTAAGGCACCCTGCCAATATGCAGGTTATAGCCGGCACTACAAAGCTTTCAAGAATGAAAGAGATTGCGGCTGCAACCTCTGTTAAATTAGAACGTTCCGAATGGTACCGTCTTTATTTGTCAGCCGGACATATGTTACCATAATGGAAATTTTATGACGATAATGCGTTTATTGTGTTAGCACAAATGATGTTGTTACAGTGCCAATAATGTTGTATTTATTTAAGTGGTGTACCAGACATACTTTACTAAAAAATCCACATAGCATTACTCTTTAACGGGTGTTTGCTAAGTGGATTTTTATATGCACTTATATAATTGTGCTATTTATTCTTTTTTCAATATTAGTTCTTACGATATTTTTAATTAGGACGGATTAGTTATGGTCACCATCTTCTATTATTTAATTAGAATAGATTAGTCATTGTCACCATCTTCTATTTTTTTAATAGGATAGTTTAGTCATCATCACCATCTTCTATTATTTCGTCTTCTATATCTCTATCGGCATCAAAAGCTATCTGCTCTATGGTCCAACGTTTTATTTTTCCTGAAACAGATAACGTTGTAATAAGGTCAATCAGTCCTGTAACGGCAAAGATAATACCTGTGCATTGAATAAAGAAATCGCCTGCAGTCTTTGTTCCATTATCATTGGAATTCATTGGCATCATTAAAACTGAAATTCCCAAAAGAATACATATTATGGCAAATACGAGTAATGGCACCCAATGGTTGCCCATTCTTTTAAGGTCAATGGCATTTTCAACTTTCATTAATCCACTTATTATGATTATTATTGCTATAACATAAGTTATAATTGATAATATAAGTTTCATGCATGCTAATACAAGTATTCCTGCTGCAATAAGCACTATGCCTACCACTAATTCATATCTGTAAAAGTCTTTTATTACATTGCTTCTTTTGTATTCAATGATATTTCTGATTCCCATTACAAACAAAATCATTGCCAAAATAACGCATACTCCTGTCATTATTTTGCCGGGATATTTCCACATAAGTATTCCCATTAAAATGCTTAGCAATGAGTAGATAATCATTTCCCATTTTAGATTTTTTAAATAACTCATAGTCGGTACCTCCTTTTATTTGGTAGTTGT
>NZ_HF991835.1:44131-50610 GCF_000432355.1 Eubacterium sp. CAG:161 | reverse complement strand
TCTTCTCTAAGTCCCTTACTCTGTCCCTGGTAATTAGTTTTCCATTCTCCCCTTCCATTAATAATAGTTCTTCTGCACTGATTTCCTTTAACATGTCATGTTTTATAATCTGCCTTCCCCCATATATGGCATAGTTAAACACATCTGCAAATCTCACGTTATCTGACATGTACTTCTTGGTTGCTATATCCTTTTTTCTCATATAACACCCCCTTCTTTTAATATTTCGAGATATATACTATTAGTTTTTTTAATTTCTTTATAGTATACACCGGATATAAAAAAAATACAATAGTGAGGATTAGAATCCACTTGCAATCCTCACATCACAGTATCTTTATTACATCTTATATTTATTATAGTATATATTATTTGTTGTGTTGTCAAGTCGTTTTTTAAATTATACATATTTTTTGTGTTTTCTTTGAATAGTTACCGGAAAATGTAAATTTCACCTACACCCGGCTTAAATCAATTTCAATTTCACTGTCCGATATTTTACTGTTGTTGGCATATAATTCATATGCAATTTTCAAATTAATTTTGTCTTTTTCTTCAACCACATTAATATCCTTAGTCAAAACCTCCATAAGTAAGTCACCATATGGCGTGCTGTGCAGTGCCTGATTGTTCTTCCCTTTTTCAAAAATCATTTTTCCACTCATGAATCCTGACCTTTTAACCTCTGCAAAGGAATCGTTAAACTTAATTATATTCTTTGTTTTCACTCCGGTTTCATCATCAATGTCCTCATAAGTTACATAATGCTTGTTATTTCTTGTATAATATTTTCCCGGAGTTACGGTTTCAACGCTGTCTCCTGTTTCTTCCACTATCTGAAGTCCCTTTACTTTTACTATTACCTTGCTATTTACCATCCTAGTATTCCTCTATATTTATCTGATTTGCCTCGTCCACATCAAAAGGCATAATTGAATCTGCAAAACTTTCAAACCTGTCAGCAGCATCGCTTACATAAAAGTCACATGTAGGGTTAGCATTAATATCTGCTCTTATTCCATGCTGGGTTAAAAGCTCCCCTAAGCTAATGGCTGTCTCATAGGCAGGATTTACCAAATTAACATCCGGGCCCATTATTTTTCCTATGGTACTTCTTAAAAGAGGATAATGGGTACAGCCTAAAATAAGACTGTCTATGTTTTGTTCCTTAAGTTCGTCTAAATATCTTCTTGCAATCTCATCCGTCACTTCGTCATGAAGCATTCCCTCTTCTACCAAAGGGCAAAACAAAGGACACGCCTTTCCTATAACAATTATTTCAGGGTCAATGCTTCTTATATATTCAGTATATAATTTACTTTTAATGGTTCCTTCCGTTCCAATAATACCAATACGCTTGTTTTTGGTAGTTTCTATGGCAGCAATTGCTCCCGGTTTTACCACACCTATAACAGGTATATCTAATTCCTTCTCTATGGTATCAAGGGCAAATGCACTTGCAGTATTACATGCAACAACAATTGCCTTTACATCCTTTGTTCTCAGAAAATGTACTATCTGCCTTGAATATCTGATAATTGTATTTTTGGATTTACTTCCATAAGGAACTCTGGCGGTATCTCCAAAATATACAATGCTTTCATTAGGAAGTTGTCTTGTAATTTCCCTTGCTACCGTAAGTCCGCCCACACCTGAATCAAAAACTCCTATAGGTGCGTTATTATTTATTAATTCCATAATACATTTCCTCCTATACTTTGATATATTTTACCTTTTATCCCCCGTTATTTCAATAGAATTAAAAGCATTTGTATAAAAAGATTATAAGAGGCAATACTCTAAATACAACCACTAAAGTAAGAGACAAAAATTAACTATGTTTATTAAAAAAAATGTTTCCGACACTTAGCCCTCCACCAAAGGGTGGGGCAATACATATTCTATAAGGAGATTGAACAATGAGAAATAAAAGAATATTTTTAAGTTTTATAATTTTTATTGCAGGTATTGTAATGTTTAACTTTTACAAAAGTTCTGAAACTGCTGCTACGGTAAAGGCCCTGTCTGAAAGTGCCATACGCTTCCATGTCCGTGCCAACAGTGATTCCCAAGATGACCAGGCCCTAAAAATGGAGGTAAAAGAAAAAGTAGTTGACTACATATATAAAAATACAAAAACCTTAAATACCCTTTCCGAAACAAAGGATTTTATACTAAAAAACGATAATAAAATAAAAAAGCTGGCAACTGAGACTATCCGAAATTCAGGATATGATTACTCAGTATCTTCCAGCTTTGGAATGCAGGATTTTCCTGTTAAAACCTATGGTGATGTTACCTTTCCTAAAGGCCGCTACACATCATATACCATTTATATAGGAGAAGGCATAGGGCATAACTGGTGGTGCGTGTTGTATCCCCCATTATGCTTCGTAGATGCCTCCACCGGGGTAGTTCCTAACTCATCTAAAGAAATGCTTAAGGAATCCCTTACGGAAAAAGAGTATGACACCGTAGTTCAGTATCGTTTTAAATATCTTACCTTTTTAAACAACTTTATCAATTAATAAATTCCGTTAAGTAAAGCTGTTCCGTAAGATTGTTCTGCGTTAAATTTTCCATAACCTTTTCTGCCTTTTCAATATTATCAAAAAGTCCAAATACTGTAGGACCGCTTCCACTCATTATGGAATTTAAGGCACCTCCATTAATCATTATATCTTTTATTTGAGATATAACAGGATATTCAGGCACTGTCACGTCCTCCATTACATTATATAAAAGCTTTGACAGTGCGTACAAATCCTTGTTTCTAATGGCATCTGCCATTTTTTCAATATCCGGGCGTTTCTCAATTGAATCCGGCTTTATGTGTCCATAAACATATGCTGTAGATACGGAAACCGGAGGTTTTGCTATTATAACATGACACTTCGGTGGTGCCGGCAGTGGTGTTAATATTTCTCCAATACCTCTGGCAATAGCCGTTCCACCCATTATGCAGTAAGGGACATCTGCCCCGAGCTTTACTCCTCTTTCCATTAGTGCCTTTTCATCTAAATTGAGCTTAAACATCTCATTAATTCCCTTAAGGGTAGCTGCACAGTCTGCGCTCCCTCCTGCCATCCCTCCGGCAATAGGAATTCTTTTGTTAATTCTGATTTCAATTCCATCATTGATTCCAAATTCGTCAAATAACATCCTTGCTGCCATATAAGCCAGATTTCCCTTTTCATTTGACAAAACCTCTTTATCTGTAGTTACCTTTATTTCACCATTTTTTTCTGTTTTAGTTATAATAATATCGTCGTAAACATTTACCGTCTGCATAATCATGTCAAGGTCATGATATCCGTCAGGTCTTTTTCTTATAACATCTAATCCTAAATTAATCTTTCCATAGGCTTTTAATTCTATCTTATCTGACAACTTCCGTTCCTCCAAAAACTATATTCTCTTAAAGTATACTTTTTTTAACTGTTATTGACAAGATTTAATCAACAGCAGTCTGTCACCCTTTTTGATATGGTCAGTCTTTAATTCATTTACCTCCATAATTTTATCAATGGTAGTGAAATTCTCCTTTGCCAGCTTCCACAATGTATCCCCTGACTGAACCACATACCCTCTCATAAGTGGTGCTGCATTTACCTTTTCCAAATCTATGGATTCTTCTTTTATTTCAGTTATAAGAGCTTTTCGCTCCTCCCTAAAGGCCATTACCTCCATAGCCACTGTGAGCTTTATTTCCACCTCATCTGTGCCTGTCATGTTGCCACTTATCTGCTCCGTCCACCAGTTTACATAATATTTATCACCATTAGTTATTCCCTCTGCATCTATTCTGTGTTCAAAATCCATTTCTGCTGACTTGCAGCATATTGGATTACTGTCTTCAGAGGATATATACATAACCCATGCCTTTATTTTCCCAATAGCCTTTAAGCCATTGTCACTAACTACAATATTTTCAATTTTAATGTCTGCACTATTTCCACATATTTGTAAAATATGTCCCTTGTCGCTGTCTACCTTTATTTTCACTACATTTTTCGTTCTTGAAGCATTTTTTACAAGAAGTCTTTCACATACCTGTTCTGTTTTTATTGGAACGAGATTAATTTCCGGTGCGTACACATCCTCTAACACATCTACCGGCTTTTCCTCATAAATCTTAATGTTCATTTTCAGCAATGCATTAATGTTAATTTCCCGCATTTCATTATCCTGATTCATTTCTGCATCTACCGTAATATTATGAAGCTTTGATGTTATGTAGGAAATCAAATCTTCTCCCGCTTCATTTATTTCCAAAGTTCCACCAAAGTTAACGGTGGTATCTATCCACTGGATTGGAGCACTTTCTTCCTCCGGACTATATAGCAAAAATACCCCCAGTTCTCCGGTAACAAGTACGGCACTATCCGTCATTTTTTCATTAATGTTTTTTATCCTTACATCCTTCCACAGTATTCTTTCAATAGGTGGTTTAGATGAAGGAACCGACAGTTGTTCGTGGATTCTTAAATTATCTGATTTGTCTGCCACAATGGATATTCCGTCAATATGACTGTATTTAGTCATCATGTTTTCCCTGTCTGCTCCTGTCACTGCCTCCACATCTTCTAATTTTTCCACTGTAACATATGCCATTATCTGTATTTTATATATGTAACTTCTATTATCAATCATTTTGACAGAAGATGACATAACCATTAGTTTTACATTTGCATTTCCATCTTCATCTATATCCTGGGCTTTTACAATTTCCTCAAAAGGAATTTCCCCTTCTAACCCATTTACCCTGCCATCATCAACTCCATAGTAAAGCATCTGATAATTTATTGTTCCATTAATAACAATCTGATTATTTCTCACGGAAACATTATCAACTGTGGCTGTCTCACTTTGATTAATAATGGTTCCTACTTCCGGATATGCCTCTGTAACCCTCTCTTCGTGGTTTACATAAAAAGTTTTCGCCTCGTTTTTTATTATTTTACTCATATGAATATTGCTTTTTATTAATTCCATAACTGCCCCCTGACTTTACTATATTCTGTATACCTTCTATAACATATGAACAACCTGATATATTTATTCTACTTTTTAATTGTCGGTAAATATCACGTTTTTGTCACTGTATTTTATTTTAATTACAATAACCGGGTATGTTTTTGTTTCGTTATTGGTGTATTTCTTTGGCCCCAAAAACTCCGTTCTAACAAAAATTGCATTTGAGCTTTCAAATAGTTTCTTTACGGTAATGCTGTACCCTTCATACTTTTGTTTTCCATAACCAATTATAATGTAAGTGTACTTATCATCTGAATATGTTACCTTAAACTCCTTTTCCTTACGTTCCTCTATTATTTGTTTTACCTCCTGTGGCACCTCTGCTTCCGTCACTACAGTAAAATCTATATCCTTTATTTTTTTGCTGTTTATTTTCTGAATGCCGCATGAAGACGTTACTACTATGCATATAATAAGAATTAAAATCAGTCCTGTTTTATTTTTCAGCATAAAAAATACACCACAATATATCTTTATTAAAATATATTATGGTGTATTTTATTTATGCCCTGTTTTTAAATATTAAAGCATTGAATTTACTAAATTAATCATGTATTCGCCAAGTTCCTTATCCTTAGCTTCTGCATCTGCAAAATCCTTACCCTTAACTCCATAGTAGAATTTAAGTTTTGGTTCAGTACCTGATGGTCTTACACAAACCCATGCACTGTCACTTAAATCATAGTAAAGAACATTTGACTTTGGAAGTCCTGTACCTGTAACTTCTCCTGTTTCCATGTTTTTAACTGTGTCAAGTTTGTAGTCTCTTGCTGAAAGAACTTTATAGCCGGCAATTTCTGTAGGAACATTCTCACGAAGCTTCTCAATTGTATTCTTAATCTTTTCAATTCCTTCCTTGCCCTTTAATGTAATAGACTGAACACCGTCACTCCAGTATCCGTATCTCTCGTACATTTCAATCATCTTATCCCAAAGAGACATTCCCTTTGTCTTGTAGTAAGCTACAGCCTCGCAAAGTGCCATAGTAGCTACTACTGCATCCTTATCTCTCGCATGTGTTCCAATAAGACATCCGTAGCTTTCCTCAAAACCGAAAGCATAATGACCTTTCTTAGTGGTTTCAAAGTTAAGAATCTGTTCTCCAATATATTTAAATCCTGTAAGAACCTCAATAAGTCTTACGTTGTAATATTTTGCAATATCATTTGCAAGATTTGTTGTAACTATAGTTTTAATTAATGCTGCATCATCAGGAAGCTGTCCTGCTTCTTTCATCTGACTGATTTCATATTCTGCCAATAAGCATCCTGACATGTTACCTGTAAGTACATGATATTCTCCTGTCTTATCATCTCTTACATATACACCAAGTCTGTCAGCATCAGGGTCTGTGGCCAACAAAATATCTGCATTAATTTCATTTCCCATTTTAACTGCTAACTCAAAGGCTTCTTTTGATTCAGGATTTGGATAACTTACTG
>NZ_HF991835.1:0-44083 GCF_000432355.1 Eubacterium sp. CAG:161 | reverse complement strand
TGCTCCTTAACAACATATACATTTTCAAATCCTAATTCCTTAAGAACTCTTCTTACCGGAATATTTCCTGTTCCGTGAAGTGGAGTGTAAACAATCTTAATATCCTTCTGCATTGCATCAATGGCATCCTGATGTTTAACCTGTGACTTAAGAGCTGCTATGTACTTGTCATCTACTTCTTTTCCAATCTGAACATAGAGGCCTTCCTTAACTGCTTCATCCTTATCCATTGTCTTTACAAGGCTGTAATCACTAATGGCTGAAACAGCATCCATAATACCTGTGTCGTGAGGTGGTGTAATCTGTGCTCCATCCTCCCAGTAAACTTTATATCCATTGTATTCTGCCGGGTTATGGCTGGCAGTAACATTAATACCTGCTATACATCCTAATTCCCTAACTGCAAATGAAAGCTCCGGTGTAGGTCTTAATGAATCAAATACATAAGCCTTTATTCCGTTTGCATTAAGGCAAAGTGCAGCTTCATCTGCAAATTCCGGTGACATATGTCTTGAATCAAAAGCAATTGCAACACCTTTGTCCTGACCATTCATCTTTATAATATAATTTGCAAGCCCCTGTGTAGCCTTTCTTACAGTGTAAATATTCATTCTGTTAGTTCCAGCGCCTATAACTCCTCTAAGTCCTGCTGTACCAAATTCAAGTTCAGTGTAAAATCTGTCTTCGATTTCCTTTTCATCACCTTCAATTGCCTTTAATTCAGCTTTTGTTCCCTCGTCAAAGTATGGACTTTCCAGCCAGTTATTATATAACTCTCTGTAACTCATAGTAAACCTCCATTAAATTTATGCTATAAGTATTTTAATACAAACTAACCCCAAATAAAAGACCAAATATATTTTTTTACATATTTTCTATAAATTTGTGTCTTAGGTTTTCCTGTTTTAGAAATTGTGTCAGTTTTTCCTCGTTTTTCTCCGAATACCACGCCTTGTTAGAGTTGTAATAGTAATTAATTATTTTCCAAAACTTTTCCGGATAACTTAGCATGATTTTAAGGATGGTATATTCTTCACTATTTAATGGATTAATTTTGTTATATTCTTCCATGATTTTGTTTCCCAGAGAGATGTTCCAGTTGTTCTTTTCCATTACCTTTCTAAGCCAGTCGTATAAATCCTGAAGCTGAGGTGCGTAATTAATTTTTGACATGTTCACCATAATTATTCCTTCCCCATCAAATAAAATATTATGGTGGTTGTAGCACCCGTGATTTATTGTCTTCATTAAAACTGCCTCTTCAAACCTTGAGGCATAGGTGGATTTTAATAAGTTTTCCGTAGCAATAACAGCCTGTTTTTTGTACTCATCCATTATATCCTGTAGGGACATTTCAAAGAAATTCTTGTTTTTCCTCTTCTTTATGTAATTTTTTATGGTAGTAATTTCCCTGTTGTGCCTTTCAAAAACCTTTTCCATGTTTTTTCCCGGATGAAATGCCCTGACATCCTTTAATAGTTCCCTGTTATCCCTTAATATGTTATGAAAGGCTGCCAGTTTTTTTGTTCCTGCTAATATGCTACCTTCATTATTTACATTACATTCCTCTGCATTAAACCATTTTTTTAATATATATGTATAGCCGTCCTCGCTAATGGTAACATAATTTCCCTCATTATTTTCTATTACACAATCACATATAAAACCCTTGTCTTCCATATAGTTGTACAAAATTTTCATTGCCGCCATTTTTTCATTGCTGTTATTGTATTCCTGAAGAATATATTTTTCCTTTTCCACATTACACCCGTAATTTCCCTTTATTCTGTAGGTACTATTTATTTTAAGGTTGTATTGGTCAAATACCGTCAATGCTTTTTCATTCATAAAAAACCTCCTCTTTAAATGGGTAACGTCCCTCCCTATGGTGGAGAACCGGTCATTTAAAGATATGAGGTTTTCTTACTTATTAGAACATTTTTGACGCAATATTAAGGAGTGTTTCTCTTTCATTTAACTGAGGATTGTCTAACACCTTTGCCAAAAGTTCATCTAACACTGTTCCTATTATTTCTCCCTTAGGGCAGCCTATTTCAATCAGGTCTTTTCCTGACACAGCCATCTCTGCCTTACATGTACATATGTTATTGTCCATAATGTATTTAAACTGCTGACAGGTATAAAGATATTTATCAAATCCCTTTTTTCTTCCGTAATCGCTTTTTCCCTGAAAATCTGCATATGCCAGTTGGAGATACTGTTCATAAATATCCTTCCCGATTTTATGAACGCTCCATCTTACGGAAGCAGGACTCATTTCCCCGGAAGCAGTTCTGTCATCGTGACATTCAACTAAACGGGTAACAAGCTTTATGGTTTTATTATCCATTTTCAGCCTTTTCATAATTTCAGGTACCATAAGGCTTCCCACCTTGGCATGACCATAAAAATGAACCAGGTTATTATCCTTTTTGTCCATTGTCATGGAATCAGGTTTTCCCACATCATGTAAAAGTGCCGCCCATCTCATAACCTTTGTGTCAGGGACATTTTCCATTACCTTAATGGTATGTTCCCCTACGTTGTACATATGATATGGTGTGTTTTGAGGGCATTCCATCATTCTGTCAAATTCCGGCAAAACCACTTTGGTAATTCCTGCTTTATAGGCTGTAATCAGCTTATCAGGGTGATTAGAAGTAATTAGTTTTTCTAATTCTACCCGGATTCTTTCTGCACTGATATTTTTTAAAGTATCTGACAAATCCTTAGCTGCTGCTAAAGTCTTATCTTCTATATCAAATCCCAGTTGGGCTGAAAATCTTACGGCACGTAAAATTCTAAGGGCATCTTCACCAAATCTCTCTTCTGCCACCCCTACACACTTTATAATCTTTTTTTCTATGTCTCCTATTCCGTCAAAGGCATCCACCAGCCCTACTGTGGGATTATATGCCATGGCATTAATTGTGAAATCTCTTCTTTTTAAATCCTCTATCAGATTAGAGGTAAATTCCACAGTGTCAGGATGTCTGCTGTCATTGTATTCGCCATCAATACGGTATGTGGTTACCTCATACCCCACTCTGCTCATCATTACCGTAACTGTTCCATGCTGTATTCCCGTATCAAGGGTTTTGTTAAATAACGCTTTTACCTGCTGAGGCAGAGCCGACGTTGTAATGTCCCAGTCCTGAGGCTGTCTGCCTAAAATAGTATCCCTTATACAACCACCAACTGCAAATGCCTCATAACCGTTTTTTTCCAAAATAGTTATTATCATTTTTACACTTTTTGGAATCTCTATATTAAAATCTTTTCTTACTTTATAATCATTCATTAATTTCTGTCCTTCTTTTATGTGATGTAAGTTTTAAAAGTATTAATTAAGTCTGTTTACAATGCCTTGTTCATTATATCGAGGGCTTTCTTTAACTTGTCCTCTGACACGGCAGAGTAGTTTATTATGAATTTATGATTAAACTCCTCTAATTTATTATAGCAATAATCTGAAACACCGGATATATTTATATTATTTTCCCGTAAAACTGCCTTAAAGCTTTCGTCATCTATGTCCTTTTTGATTCCCAAAATAAAATGAAGTCCTGCATTTTCTTCTTCTATGGTAACCTTTTCATAAATATCCGACTGCTTTATGGCACCAATTATTTTGTTTCTGTATTCCCTATAATAATTTCTCATTCTGTTAATGTGCCTCTCGTAGTAACCCTTGGAAATAAAATTTGCCAGTGTGTACTGCTCAAATCCCGACACCGTTCCGGAATAAAATCCCAATTTTTTATGATACAAATCCATTAATTCATCCGGCAGTACCATATAGGCAATTCTAATGGAAGGAGCCAGAGTTTTTGAAAAAGTATTCATATATATAACTCTTGTACTATCCATTCCCACCATGGTTGGTATTGGCTTTCCCGAAAATCTGAATTCACTGTCATAATCATCTTCAATAATCAAGCCATTATTTTCCTTTGCCCATTTTAAAAGCATTTGTCTTCTTTGTACCGGCATAACCCTTCCTGTTGGAAAGTGATGTGAAGGCGAAATATGGACTGCTCCTGCACCGCTTCCTGTTAAATTCTCAGGATTTATTCCCATATTATCAATTTTTAAGTGGAGACATTTAACTCCGTTACTTTCATAAACCTTTCCGATTTTTTTATATCCCGGATCCTCTAAGGCAATAACCGTGTTGCGACCTAAAAGCTGAACAATAATGCTGTAAAGGTATTCCGTTCCCGCACCTACAATAACATTGTCAGGGTTAATTTCCATTCCTCTAAAATGTGCCAAATGGTCTGCAATGGCATTTCTAAGTTCTGCCACCCCATTAGGAACAGGACTTGTAAGGAAGAAATTTTCCTGGTCTAAAAGGGTCTGCCTCATTATTCTTGACCATGTTGCAAAGGGAAAGTTATCGTACATTATATGATTAGAGTTAAAATTAACCAGCCACTGTTTTTTATGTTCTACGCTTCTTGCCATATTTTTCTTTTTAATATTTTCACCCAGATAATCACCACTTATTCTGCTGGCATAATATCCACGTTTTTCTTTTGTGAAAATATATCCCTCCACAATAAGCTGGGCATAGGCATTTTCCACAGTTATAACACTTATGTTGTGATTTTTTGCCATTTCTCTTTTAGAGGGAAGTTTCTCCCCTGCCTTAATTTTTCCTGACAAAATATCATCCTTTATGCATTTATACAAATATTCGTACAGAGACATTTTCCCTCTGTTTTCAAAATCATAGGTAAGCATTGTTCCCCCCTGTTTTATAATGAAATTTGAGTTATTCTAATTTTTCATCATATTAATAATTGCATTTTTAACATTCTGGTATTAAAAAAAAATCATAATATGATATTAACAACAAGACCATTACTGGATTATACTTGAAAAATATGTAATTGTAAATATACGGATTCTTAATTGCCGCTGACCGCAGGGAGGGGGCAATTAAAAATACAAGGAGATTTTTTATGAAACGAGTAATGAGTATTCAGGACATTTCCTGCCTTGGAAAATGTTCTCTTACTGTAGCACTGCCTATAATATCTGCCATGGGTATTGAAACCGCCATTGTACCTATTGCGGTGTTATCTACCCATACTAATTTTGATAATTTTACCTTTAGGGATTTATCTGATGATTTAATTCCAATTAAAAATCACTGGTTAAAAGAAGGTTTTAAATTTGATGCCATTTACACAGGTTATCTTGGTTCAAAGGAACAGGTGGATATTGTATCGGAATATTTTGATGCCTTTAAAACTAAAGACAACTATATAATTGTTGACCCTGCCATGGCTGACAATGGTGAAATGTATTCAGGCTTTACTCCTGATTTTGCACTTAAAATGACTGCACTTTGCAGCAAGGCTGATATTATTCTCCCAAACATTACCGAAGCAAGCCTTATTCTTGGAGCCAAATATCCGGGAGAGGACGCTGATGTGGATACCATTAAGTCAATGCTTCTACAATTATCCAAGCTGGGTTCAAAAAATGTTGTTATTACGGGAGTTAAAACTAATCCCGGACAGTTAGGTTTTGTGGGTTATAATTCTAATGAAGACAGCTTCTTTTGCTACTCTACAAAGGAAGTTCCAATTAAATCCCACGGAACAGGAGATGTTTTTGCCAGCACCTTCACCGGTGCATTAATGAACGGCTACTCTATATTTGGAGCTTTAAAAATTGCTGCGGATTTCACTTACAAGTGTATACAAAATAACTATAACGACAAGGATTCCGTGGATTACGGAGTGAATTTTGAGGCAGAAATTCCTTCGCTACTTAGAATGATTGGAAAATAATGTGCAATATTAATTAAAAATGTCGCAAGGCAATACACTTTTTAGTGTATAATCTTGCGACATTTTTACTGTCTGTTATTCACATTAAACTAACTTTGCCAGTTCCTCTGCCTTATCAGTCTTTTCCCAAGGTAAGTCTAAATCATTTCTTCCAAAATGACCATATGCAGCTGTCTGCTTGTAAATAGGTCTGCGAAGGTCTAACATCTTTATGATACCTGCAGGTCTTAAATCAAACTTATCACGAATGATTTCCACTAATTTTTCATCTGAAACCTTTCCTGTTCCAAATGTATCTACCATTACTGATGTAGGATGTGCAACACCAATGGCGTATGATAACTGAATTTCACATTTATCTGCTAATCCTGCTGCCACAATATTTTTTGCAACATATCTTGCTGCATAAGCAGCTGAACGGTCAACCTTTGTACAATCCTTTCCTGAGAAAGCACCACCACCGTGTCTTGCGTATCCACCATAAGTATCAACAATTATTTTACGTCCTGTAAGTCCGCTATCGCCATTTGGTCCGCCTATAACAAAACGTCCTGTTGGATTTATAAAGAATTTTGTATTTTCGTCTACCATATCCTGTGGAAGAATTTCATCAAATACATATTTCTTAATATCTTCATGTATCTGCTCCTGGGTAACTTCCGGATCATGCTGAGTCGATAAAACTACCGCATCTAATCTAAATGGCTTTCCATTTTCATCATATTCTACTGTAACCTGTGTTTTTCCATCAGGTCTTAAGTATGGAAGTGTTCCGTTTTTTCTGACCTCCGTCAGTTTTCTTGCTAACTTATGAGCCAATGAAATAGGATATGGCATTAACTCCTCTGTTTCGTTAGTAGCATATCCAAACATCATTCCCTGGTCACCGGCACCAATTGCATCAATATCCTCATCCGACATTTTGTTTTCCTTAGCTTCAAGAGCCTTATCAACTCCTAATGCAATATCTGCTGACTGTTCATCTAATGCTGTTATAACTCCGCATGTGTCACAGTCAAATCCGTATTTAGCCCTGTCATAACCGATTTCCCTGATAGTATTTCTTACTATTTTTTGTATATCAACATATCCCTTTGTAGTTATTTCACCCATAACCAACACAAGACCTGTTGTAATACTTGTTTCACAGGCTACACGGCTCATAGGGTCCTGACGCATTAATTCATCTAATATGGCATCAGATATCTGGTCACACATTTTGTCAGGATGACCTTCAGTTACTGATTCAGATGTAAACAATCTTTTTTCCATTTACTTCTCCTTTTCTTTGTTTTAAATGCTTTAACTATAGTATCTTACAAATATTTATTTTCTACTTGTGAGAATTTATTTTTCTTTAAACCTTATTTTTATAAAAGAAAAAGTCCACTAAACAGTGGACTTGAATTCAAGGTATCAAATCCTCTTATTGATCAAACTTGTGTCTGCTCAGGTTGGCACCTTCCTGACAAATGTCGGGGTTGCCGTGGCTTCTTCGGTCCTTGTACCTCCACCACTCTGAATAAGAGAAAATATTTATTTGCAATGGTTATATTACTATTATAGCATACATATGTCAAGGAATAAATCCCAAAAACATTAATCTCTGCTGTTTCTAAATTGTACCGGTGTCATTCCGTACTTTTTCTTAAAAAGGCGGTTAAAATGTTCAACATTCTGGTATCCTACTTTTTCTGCAATAGATTCAACAGTCATGTTTCCACCCTTTAAAAGAGTTCTTGCCTTTTTCATTCTGACATTTTTAACTAACTCTCCAAAGGTCTTTCCTGACTTATCCTTAATGTACTTTGATAAATAAGGTTTTGAAAGATGGAACTGATCTGCTAATTCATCTAAAGAAACCGTTAAATAATTTGTATTAATATAATTAATTATTTCAGTCAGTCTCTCGTCCTGGCAGTCTTTTTCACCTAATTCCTTAATAACCTGATTTACGGCTACTGTTAATGCATGGATTGATGATTTAATAATATCCTCGTCTAATCCTACGCCCCAATGCATAGCTCCGTTATAGCTTATTCCTACATAAGAAACAGCCTTTGAAGAAGAACCTCTTGATAATGAATGTTCCTCGTATACTGAAAGTTCGTAGCTAATATTAAAATACTGCTTAAATGCATTACTTACAGCATCTAATCTACCGTTACCTGTACTCTTAACAATTCTTACCCCGTCATTTTGTGCAATGGTAACTTCTGCCATAATGCCGTTTTTCTGCTGGAAATGTACTTCCGGAACAGAGAAAGCTCCTACATCATTTATGTATTTATCTTCAAATATCTGATATACCCAGTCAGGTGATAATTCCTTATGCTCCTTATCTGAAACATGCTTAACTGTATATCCCACTTCTTCTTTCATCTTATCCGGCAAATCCAGTCCGAAGTTCTGCTTCAAAATGTAGCTTACGCCACCTTTTCCTGACTGGCTGTTAATTCTAATAACATCAGAATCATATGTTCTTCCAATATCCACAGGATCAATAGGAATATATGGAACAGTCCACTCATCAGTTTTGCCTGCTGTCCTGCACGCCATACCCTTGGCAATGGCATCCTGATGTGAACCTGAAAAAGCAGTAAATACTAAATCTCCTGCGTATGGCTGACGTGGACCTACCTTCATTCTTGTAAGTCTCTCGTAAACCTTGCTTATTTCATTTAAATTGCTAAAGTCAAGCTTTGGATCAACACCATGAGATAACATATTCATGGCAAGAGTAACTATATCAACATTACCTGTTCTCTCACCGTTTCCAAACAATGTACCTTCAATTCTATCTGCTCCTGCTAATACACTAAGTTCAGCTGTTGCCACACCGCATCCTCTGTCGTTATGTGGATGAACTGATATTGTTACTGCATCACGATATTTTAAATTCTTATGCATATATTCAATCTGGGTTGCAAATACATGCGGCATTGCATTTTCCACTGTAGACGGAAGATTAATAATAACCTTGTTATCCTTTGTTGGTTTCCACACATCTAATACTGCATTACATACGTCTAATGCATAATCCATTTCTGTTCCTGAGAAACTTTCAGGGCTATATTCAAATGAGAAGTTGCCGTCTACTTCCTTTGCTAATTCATCAAGAAGCTTTGCACCGTCTACGGCGATTTTCATTATTTCTTCCTTGCTCTTTTTGAAAACCTGTTCACGCTGTGCCACTGATGTGGAATTGTACAAATGAATAACTGCGTGCTTTGCACCCTTTACAGCTTCAAAAGTTTTCTTAATAATATGCTCTCTTGCCTGAGTTAAAACCTGAACTGTAACATCATCCGGTATCATGTTTCTTTCAATCAGGGCACGCATGAAATTGTACTCTGTTTCTGAAGCAGCCGGGAATCCCACTTCTATTTCCTTAAATCCGATATCCACAAGCATCTGGAAGAACTCCAGTTTTTCTTCGAGACTCATAGGCTCAATTAAAGCCTGATTTCCATCTCTAAGGTCAACACTACACCATATAGGTGCCTTTTCAATGTACTCCTTCTTTACCCAGTCTGTAGTTACTACAGGTGGCATAAAATACTGTCTCTTATACTTCTTGTAGTTCATCATGATAATTATCTCCTTTAATCTTGTTTTAAAAAATATCTATATAAAAGTTTCCAACTTTTAATGCAAAAAAATATCCCTGTGCTCCATCTGTAGGAAGCACAGAGACGTAAGCTTTACTTGCGCGGTACCACTCTGTTTCATGTAATAAATACACACTCTCATAGGATGCATTCACATCCCTTCCTTTTAACGGTGGATTTCCGTCCTGACCTACTTGACGTTTTCAGCCGGAAGCTCCGGGGCGAGTTCATTAACCTGCATCTGATGTCTCGCACCTTCCGACATCTCTCTTGGTACAGCTCATTAATTACTATTCCTCTTCATAGCCTTTGCAATATTTTTAGGATGAACATATATTAACATATGCCTTTTCCTTTGTGTAGTGACAATATTAATCAGTTTTATTGATTTTTTTTATCATCCTACTTTTAATTTAAACTTCTGTTCTTCCCTTTCAGAATCTACTTTTGCGATAGTTGCTCCAAGTCCTGACAACTTTTCATCGAATCTTTCGTATCCTCTCTTAATGTATACAATATCATCTACCGTAGTAAATCCCTCAGCTGCAAGACCCGCAATAACCAATGCTGCTCCTGCCCTAAGATCAGTTGCCTTTACTTTAGCACCCTGAATACTTCCAACTCCGGTAATAATGGCTGTTCTGCCTTCTACCTTAGTTATGGCACCCATTCTGTTTAATTCTGCTACATACTTAAATCTGTTTTCAAAGATACTTTCCGTAACGGTACTTACCCCATTAGCCATAGTAAGCACTGCTGCCATCTGTGGCTGCATATCTGTAGGGAATCCGGGATAAGGAAGTGTCTTTATGTTAGCACATCTGATAAAATCACCGGCTTTAACCTTAACTGAATCATCATATTCTATAATTGTGCATCCCATTTCCATTAATTTAGATGAAATACACTCTAAATGCTTAGGAATAACATTCTTAATTAAAATCTCTCCACCTGTTGCAGCTGCCGCACACATAAATGTGCCTGCTTCAATCTGGTCCGGAATGGTAGAATACACTGTTCCGTGCAATTTCTCAACTCCGTTAATTCTAATCTTATCAGTTCCTGCACCTCTAATGTCGGCACCCATGCTGTTTAACATATTAGCCACGTCAACAATATGCGGTTCCTTTGCCGCATTTTCTATAATAGTCTTACCTTCTGCCATAACAGCTGCCAAAATTATGTTAATGGTAGCTCCAACTGAAGAAACATCAAAGAAAATATTGTTTCCTCTTAATACATCTGCATGTGCATTAAGCATTCCGTGATCCTGGATAACTGTAGCTCCTAATGCCCTGAATCCCTTAAGATGCTGGTCAATAGGTCTCTCTCCTATAACACAGCCTCCCGGAAGAGCCACCTCTGCCTTTCCAAACTTTCCAAGAAGGGCACCAAGAAGATAATAAGAAGCTCTTATTTTTCTCATCTGTTCTTCTTCCACAATACAGGAATTAATGGTTCCACCATTTATAATTACACAATGTCTGTCAACTCTGTTTATCTTTGCCCCAATTGTTTCTATTGCATCTATTAACTGATTGATGTCACTGACATCAGGAATATTTTCTAAAGTTACATCTTCATCGGTCATAATTGCTGCTGCAATCAAAGCCAATGCTGCATTTTTCGCCCCGCTTATATCAACTTCACCATAAAGTGGTGTTCCACCTTTAATAATATATTTTTCCATTATTCACCTCGGGTTTTATGTAAACTCCAAAAATTTACTCAAATAAATAACAGTGTGCCTTAATTCTTGTCAAAATCTGCTTTTTTCACCTATTGATATTTTTATGCACACTTTCATATATTATAACACAATCTCCTACTTTGTAAACAGCTAAAGGCTTTTTATAATTTTAGAATATGCACTAAGCGGGTAAAAGTTACCCACCGTTTCCGGACTTTACATAATTAACGGGATTAACTTTTTTTCCATTAATTATTACTTCAAAATGAAGATGAGGACCGGTACTGTCTCCTGTATTTCCACTTAATCCTATTACCTGTCCCCTTGAAACCTTCTGCCCCTTTTCCACCTTTAATTCCGACATATGGGCATATCTGGTTTCCACCAAATCTCCGTGATTAATTAAAACGTTGTAACCATAGCTTTCACTATAATACGCTAAGGTTACCCTTCCTTCCTTTGCCGCTTTTACCTTTGTTCCCACACATACTCCCCAGTCATGTCCTAAATGCCTTGAGCTTCTTGATATTGTATCCCCAAACTTTGAGGTGGTAATTCCTCCATTTACAGGCATAATAAAAGAAGCCTCAGAGCCTTTTGCCTTTTTCTTAATGGTTTTCTTTTTAGTTACAACTTTTTTTGCCATTTCAGCCTTATCTTTAGCTTCTTTTATTTTTATATTTTGCCCGGCAATGAAACTATAAGCATGTATTTCCATTGCCATCTGGGAAAAAATAATAACTATCATCATTTGTAAGGCAAGGGCTGATACCGCCCAAAACCATCTCTTCTGATTAAATAGATTATTAATAATTTTAATTTTTCATTTCCTCCAATTTTTCAACAATTTTGTTCACAGTTTTCTGTATTGTACTGTTGTGCTCATTTACTATTATATCCGCATATTTTTCATATAACGGTGTTCTTTCATTATATAAATCCTTAAGAGTCTGTCCTTCCTTTAAAACCACCCCACGTTTTTTAAGACTTCCCAGTCTCTTTGACAACTCATTAAGTTCTAATTCCAGATACACAATGGTTCCAATTTTTGCAAAATGTTCCATTGCCTCCTGACCGTAAACTGCACTTCCTCCGGTAGCTATTATCGCCTTTGTTGTGTTAAGGGATTTATTTACGTCATTTTCAATCTCCTTAAATTTCTCTGTACCTTCTTCAGCAATAATATCCTTAAGGAGGCATCCTGTTTTCTCCTGAATAACTAAATCAGAATCAATAAAGCTATAGCCTAATACCTTTGCCAGCACTACTCCTACAGTGCTTTTTCCAACTCCCGGCATACCTATCAATATAATGTTATCACTGCTTTTGCTCATATTTTTCAGCCTCCTGATTCTTATTTTCTCTTTTTGTTTTTTCTCACTGAGAATCCAAATCTTCCCAGTTTTTTTCCTACTCCGTAATACTGTCCGTGGGAATAAACCAGCGGTGCTGCCATTGCCAAATCAAACTTTCCTTTAGAATCCATATATTTTTCATCAGCATGAACGCATAAAACCTTTGCCAAAAACATGTCGTGAGTTCCCAGATGTGTAATTTCAAGAACCTCACATTCAATGTTTACCGGACTTTCCTTTATAAGAGGTGCCGCAACATATTTTGCCTCCTCCTTTGTAAGATTCATTGCCTTAAACTTGTCCTCGTCTCTCCCTGACTTTACGCCACAGTAATCTGTAGCCTTGGCAAGTTCCTCTGTAGTAAGATTTATAACAAACTGACCTGTGTGTTTTATCATATCATAAGAATGCCTTGAAGGTCTTACTGAAATGTACACCATAGCAGGATCCGAACATACCGTGCCTGTCCATGCTACTGTAAATACATTATCATTTCCTTCTCCGTCTGTAGCAGTAACTAAAACAGCCGGCAGGGGATACAACATATTTCCCGGTTTCCAAATATCTTTTGCCATGTAATTATCTCCTTTATTCCTTCTTAGTATTTTTGTTTAATAACTTTATATCCGTAAGTGAAATATCATCACCCTTTAAGGTATAGTTTAAAGTCATTTCACTTTTACATTTTCCGGATAGGGTATACACATAACTATTATACAATGTGGTCTTTGTAGATGCCATATAATTATAGCTATAAGTATATTTTAAAGTATAAACCTTTGTTTTGTCATTATACGTTATGGTATTCTTTAAATTATTTATATTAAAGTCAGATACCTTATAGTCTTCTATATTTTTAGTATCCGGCGGATATATTATATCCTGTGTCTTAGTAACAAGGTCCTTGACCTTACTTTTCAGCTTTTTATTATTAGGAAAGCATTTTATAAGGTTTGGATAGGATGGTTTTTTATCCCTTGCCGCCTTATAAAACAACTTAATGACTTTATCTCCTGACTGTTTTATTTTCCCGGAATATTCTTCACTGGCAGTGTAAGATTTTTTTGTCATATCAAGCGTTGTATCAGGTTTCTTTAAATCCACCTGACTGTTTACTGCATAATATTTGTTTGTAGCCACTACCTTGTAATCTCCCAAAAGAATACCCTTAAATTTATAAGTCAATTTACCATCCTTTTCTTCTACGGAAGCATTATCCTTTGTAATGGTTTTCCCGTTAATTTTCAATTGATTTCCACTGTTAATAACTACAGTAAAATTTTTTACAATCATGCTGTCGCAATTAACAGAGTATTCCGGTATAATATTCATTCCCTTTCTTATTTCATCAACATATATTTCAAAATATCTGTTTTCTTTTTTTGAGTCATCTATACATTTTACCCTGACTAACTTTTGTCCGTTCTTTTTCTCCGGGTCTAATATTTCGTAAGAATCAATTGTATACTGTAAGCGCATTTGCTTCATGGCTTCGATATATGTTTCTTTATTTATGTAAACCTCTTTTTCCTTTGTAAGGTAATCATACATTTTATTAAAATCACTGCTTACAAACGCTCTGAAATATCCTGCGGCAACATCTGTGGGATCTGACTCATGGTTTATATATGCCATTCCTGCTCCAATTCCCATGCAAACTGCTATAAATATTAATATGAAAAAAAGAGATACTACTCTTTCCCTTATTATCGATTTCTTCTTCATAAGTCTACTCCTGCATTAAAGTCTGTTTTATATATACGTGTACTTAAATGTTACCCATTATCCTTGATTTTTGCAAGGCTTTTATGTATCATTAACATAACATATGAAAGGATTCAGTCGGATAAAAAGTTTTCCGACTATTATATTGTTATGGATAAAAAAGCACAATTTAACGAGGCTCTTACTTCTCTTGTGGATTACGCAGCTACAAAAGGTAACGAAATCACTCAGGAAGATGTTAAGGTCTTTTTCAAGGATTTAATTGATGACGAAAGTCAGTACGGTTTTATTAACGACTATTTAAGCCTTAATAAAATAAAGGTTTTAGGATTTACACCAACGTCTTTTTTTGACACATTAAATGAAGATACCACAGAAAGCATAGCGGAGGATTCCCCTAATGAAGGCATTCCTGAAAAAGCTTCAAATTTTAAGGAGTCCCAAGAGGAAATCGCTTTCGTCAATATGTATATGTCAGATATGGAAAACATTGAACCTTTGTCTGACACAGAAAAGGTTGAATTAATAAATCAGTTACTTTCAGGTAATGCCGAAGCTTCAAAACGTTTAGTTGAAGGTAGTCTTTCATTAGTAGCAGAAATTGCCGGTAATTTTCGTGGCAAAGGGGTCTCCTTTGGCGACCTTATTCAGGAAGGAAATATTGGCATGATGCTGGCGGTATCAGATTATAACAGTAATTGCGGTGACTTTAATGAATTTATTACAAACCGTGTTACTGATGCCATAAAAAATACCATTAACGAACAGATTAATTCTGACCGCATAAGCCAGCATTTGGCTGACCAGCTTAATTTACTGGATAAAGTTACAAAGCAGTTAAGTGAAAAGCTTGGTCGTGTTCCTGAATTAGCTGAATTATCTGAAGCTATGGGTATTGACGAAGATGAGGTATCTCTTTTATTAAAAACATCCATTAACACTTTGTCAGTTAATCAGGATACCAAAATTGCAGAGGATACTTCCCAAACCGGAAATACTTCAGATTTAAACGACAATGATAATAATCAACCTCTTACATGGAGACATAGTAAGTAGTTTTTTTAGCTTAATAAGGCATAAAAGAGGCTGCGGCTTTGACTTATCAGGTCAAGACCACAGCCCTTTTTAATGAGATTAAGTAAAATATATATTTAAGAACAGAGTTCCAAAATATCTAACTGATATACAACTCTTTTCCTGTTTTTTATTTATCCTTGTAAGCTAATGCTTCCACACCAACTTCACCTGTACGAACTCTCATAACATCTTCTACATTTGTTACGAAAATCTTACCGTCGCCATAGTGTTCAGTATTAAGTGCCTTTCTTGCTGCTGCCACAACAAGTCCCGGATCAACTGTTGAAACTACTATGTCAACCTGTACTTTCTTATAAAGGTTCATTGTGGTTGGTACACCTCTGTATCTACCTGTCTTACCTTTCTCAGCTCCACATCCCATTACCTGAGATACTGTCATTCCCATTACTCCAATAGCATTCATTGTGTCACGAAGTACACCAAATCTTTCTTCCGGACATATAATGGAAATCTTTGTATATCTGCCTTCTTCTCTTTCGCCAAGAGCAAGAGCAACCGGTTTAACATCTGAAAGGTCAACTGAACCTTCGCTTTCTCCTGCATATGATGGTGCTGCCGGAAGGAAATCTGCGTAAGCTGATGCAAGGCCATGTTCTGAAATATCCATACCAATGATTTCTTCTTCTGGTTTAACTCTAAGTCCAATTGTATGTTTAATAATCTGGAATACAATTGTCATCATTATTGCTGCGTAAACATCAATTGCTACAATACCTAAAATCTGGATTCCTAAAAGTTTTGCTCCACCACCATAGAATAAACCTGCGTAGTAAGAACCATCTGCAAATGCATTAACTGTTTCTCCCCTACCTGTTGCAAATAAACCTACGGCAATTGTTCCCCAAACACCGTTTGCCCAGTGAACACCAACGGCACCAACCGGGTCATCAATGTGGAACTTTTTATCTAAAACTTCTACTACTACATCCACTAATATACCTGAAACTGCACCAATGATTAATGCTCCTACAGTATCAACTGAAGCACATCCTGCTGTAATTGCTACCAAACCTGCAAGGGATGCGTTAAGACACATACCAACATCAGGCTTTCCGTCTTTAATCCATGTAAATATCATACAAACTACTGTTGCTGTTGCCGGTGCAATTGTTGTATTCATAAAGATTGATGCTAAGCTGTCATTGTTTGTAGCTGCTGCACCGTTAAATCCATACCATCCAAACCAAAGAATGAAGCATCCTAATGCACCAAGAGTTATTGAGTGACCTGCAATGGCGTTTGATCTGATTTTACCATTAGATCTCTTTGTGTACTTGCCAATACGAGGTCCCACAATAATGGCTCCAACTAATGCCGCCATACCACCTACAGAGTGAATAACTGCTGAACCTGCGAAATCTACGAAATGTAACTGCTGTAACCATCCGTTGCCACCATAGTTCCAAACCCAGCCTGCTTCAATAGGATATACTATTAAGCTGATTGCTGCTGAATAAATACAGTAAGCACTGAACTTTGTTCTTTCAGCCATAGCACCTGAAACAATTGTAGCTGCTGTTGCACAGAATACTAACTGAAATACGAACTGTGACCAGTTAAATGTGTCATAATGGATAAAGATATCAAGATTTGGAATACCAATAATTCCCATTACATAATCCTCTGACATCATAAGCCCGAAACCTAATACTATGTACATTATAGTACCGATACAAAAGTCCATTAAGTTTTTCATAATAATGTTGCCGGCATTCTTTGCTCTTGTAAATCCTGTTTCAACCATTGCGAAGCCTGCCTGCATAAAGAATACCAGGCTGGCACCAATAAGGAACCAAATAGCAAAACTGCTGTCTGTTGCTGCTTTAATAATCTCTTCTGCTCCCATAACTAATTCCTCCATTCTTTTTTAGTCCTAAATAATATTTTTACCTGGAAAACATTTAAAGGGGATGTTTTCCCAGACGACACAATTACTGAATTTGCCATTGTGCTTTTCAATAATTATGTGCTCTCAGAAACGAAAAAGGGAGCTAGACCTTTACGTCTGCTCCCTTGCATTTCGTTCAACATGCATTAGTATAACATCATATTTTTTTATTTCAATGGATAAATCACTTTTGCTAATAAAAAAAAGTCCAAATTTAATTTTCTTAAATTCAGACTTTAATTTATTAATGTTAGGTTTTATTTCGTAAACTTTTTTCCGTTTTTTATAAACTTTATTAAAGATTACTGTATATTCTCCTTAATTTTATTATATATGCCTTCTCCATCCAGTCCAAACTCTTTTATAAGCTCTAAAGCCGGTCCTGAATGTCCAAACACGTCATTTACACCTATCTTAGTTACCTTTGTAGGGCATTTTGCGCTTAATGCATCACATACTGCACTTCCTAAACCACCAATTACGGAATGTTCTTCCACTGTAAACACATTCTTAGTCTTTTCAGCGGATTTTACAATTATATCTTCATCTAAAGGCTTAATTGTATGAATATTAATAACCTCGGCACTAATTCCCTCTGCTGCAAGTTTTTCTGCTGCTTCAAGGGCATAAGACACCATAAGACCGGTAGCAACAATTGTAATGTCACTTCCCTGACGCATTAATATGCCTTTTCCAATTTCAAATTTATAATTGTTTTCATCATTAATAACCGGTGCTGCAAGACGTCCAAATCTCATATATACAGGGCCTTCCATTTCATATGCTGCCTTTACTGCTGCACGGGCTTCCACATCATCACATGGATTTATAACTGTCATTCCCGGTATAACTCTCATAAGCGCAATATCTTCATTACACTGATGTGTGGCACCGTCTTCTCCTACAGAAATTCCTGCATGAGTTGCCCCGATTTTTACATTAAGGTGTGGATATCCTATAGTGTTTCTCACCTGCTCAAAAGCTCTTCCTGCTGCAAACATTGCAAATGTGCTGGCAAAAGGTACCTTTCCACAGGTAGATAATCCTGCTGCTATTCCCATCATATTAGCTTCTGCAATACCGCAGTCAATATGTCTATCAGGAAACTCTTTCTTAAAAATGGCAGTTTTTGTAGCTGCTGCAAGATCCGCATCAAGTACCACAATATCGTCATGTTCCTTTGCAAGCTCTACAAGTGCTTTACCATAGCTTTCTCTTGTTGCTATCTTCTTTACTTCTGACATAATGCTTCACCTGCTTTCTCTAATTCTTCCATTGCCACGGCAAACTGTTCATCATTAGGTGCTGCGCCATGCCAATTTACCTGATTTTCCATAAACGAAACCCCTTTTCCCTTTACGGTATTCATAATAATGGCTGTAGGCTGTCCCTTTGTATTTTTTGCCTCATTAAGGGCATTTCTTATTTCATCAAAATCATGTCCGTTAATTACAATAACATGAAAATTAAATGCTTCAAACTTCTTATCAATAGGGTATGGTGAACATACTTCTCCCACTGTTCCGTCAATCTGAAGATTATTGTTATCTACTATTACCACAAGATTGTCTAACTTTCTGTGTCCGGCAAACATTGCTGCCTCCCAAACCTGTCCTTCTTCTATTTCACCATCACCTAATAATGTGTATACTCTGTAATCCTTATGATCCATTTTGCCTGCCAATGCCATACCTACTGCTGTAGATACTCCCTGACCTAATGAACCTGATGACATATCAACTCCCGGAGTATGCTTCATATCAGGATGTCCCTGCAAATATGAATCCGGCTTACGAAGTGTCACAATATCTTCTTTTGGAATAAATCCTTTTTCAGCAAGTACTCCATATAAAACAGGTGCTGCATGTCCCTTTGATAAAACAAATCTGTCTCTGTTAGGATTTTTTGGATTTTTGGCATCAACATTCATTTCCTCATAATACAGGAAAGTTACCATGTCAGCAGCTGATAAAGAGCCACCCGGATGTCCTGATTTTGCACTGTGAAGACCTGTAACAATGTTTTTCCTTACTTCGTTAGCAATCTTTTTTAACTGTAAATTTTCCATTGTTTCTTCCTTTCTTATACATTAAAATCTGATTCTACCAATATGTTATTACCTTCCTCATCTTTTTTAGATGCGAAGATACCCTTTAGCTTTCTTCCTATTCTTCTTGATTTAGAAATAGCCTCATCTACAATGCTTTCAACATCACTTCTGCCAATTCCCTTATTTACACCAAAGAAGTCATCTATAGCCTTATAAAATGCAAGGTTTGCAACCTCGTCAAAAACATATCCCTTGTCTTTTGCATAGCGTTTACCATATTCTACCCATTCCTTAATGTCGTATTCTCTTATGGTAACTACATGATTAAATACCCTTGCAGCCCTCTGGGATTCATTTAATATCTTTGTCATTCCATCAGTTTCGCCTTCTAAGATA
Source organism: Eubacterium sp. CAG:161 (assembly GCF_000432355.1). NCBI lineage: Bacteria > Bacillati > Bacillota > Clostridia > Eubacteriales > Eubacteriaceae > Eubacterium > Eubacterium sp. CAG:161. Next base: position 24,466 of record NZ_HF991835.1, on the reverse strand, counting down.
ATAATCATGTCATCTGTAAACATACCTGATACATCTGTTATTTCACTTAATGTCATAGGTCCTAACCTGTCAGCATTTTCAATAATCAAATCACTTCCAAGAAGCTTTGATAACACTGTTCTAAAACCTTTTCTGTTAAGTGCCACAGCATCTATTTTTGCCAGTTTTCTGTTTCTTCTGCCACGCTTTTTATTTACAAGCTTAATAATTTCTATGGCAAGTGTGGTTTTACCCGTCTTTTCACTTCCCATAATAACTACATTGCCCTCTGCTGAATTTCCATTAGGCTTGTAATTAATAATTAAATCCTTTAAAACATCCCTTATATTGGTGTCAAATCCTTCCACATTAAGATAGTTTTTAAAGGCTGACAGTTCTTCCTCTGTTAAAACTATTTCAGGCTCTACGTCCTCTGCAGAATCTCCATTAGTCTTATCGGTAGGCAGAATCTCCTCATTATATATCGGCTTTGCCTTTTTCCTTACTATAGCCTTGTCAGTATTTCCTTCTTTTCCTTCTTTTCCTTCTTTTACTTCTTCCTTTGTATCATCCGGTTTTGCCTGTTTATCTTCCGGTTCTTCCGTTACCTCCGGTGTCACTTCTTCTTCCTCTTCCTTCGGCTCTTCTAATACTTCAGGTGATTGGCTTAAATTTTCATCCGGCTTTTCCTCTTCTACCATGTCAGGTACCTTGATTTCTAATTTTCCTTCTTCTACAATACCTGCTCCTGAAAGAATTTCTATACTTGCTGATGTAGCATTTTTAACCTTTAAATTCAAGCCCGGCTTTTCAGCCTTTGTTGCCTCTGACTTTTGATTTTCAGTTTCTCTGACAGCAGATTTTAATTCATCTTCTGTTGGAAGTTCCTGGGTAACAAATCCTGAGTTGTCTATCTTAAGGTCTGCTACCATATCATCTTCTATTTCTTCCGGTTCTAAATTATTCTGTGCTTCCCTTTGGGCTTTAGGCTCTACATCCGTTTCCGGCTCAATTTCCGGTTCAGATTGTGCTTTCTGTTCAGCTTTAGCCTCAGGCTCAATTTCTGCTTTCTGTTCAGCTTCAATCTCTACCTCAGGCTCGGTTTCTACTTCCGGCTGTGGTTTTGCCTCTGCCTCAGGTTCATTTTCCGGCTCAATAACCTCCTCTTCAACCTGTCCATCCTTCTGCAAATTATCTTCGCTGTTAAAATGAAGCAATTCATCCTTTTCCTTTATAGATTCCTCTAACTCCTCTCTTGCAGAAGTTGCCTCATCTATAATATTTACAGCCTGCTTAACAGTATCCGCCTTTAATATGCCTCTTTCCTGAAGTTTCCTTAATATATCCGCAACTCCATTCATGTCACTAATGGTATTTTCGGCTTCATTCTGTTCCTGTACCGGCCCTGTTTCTTCTTTCAAATCCTCCGAATGGGATTTTTCCTGTATTTCCGATGTTTCATCTTTTTCTGCTTCCGGTTCTTTCTTATCCTCCGTAACTTCTGACTGCAAAGATGATTCATCAGCCTCCCTGCTTTGGGATTTTGCATTTTCACCTTCTAAGTCCGTTACTATTTCTTCCATTACCGGCTCTTTTTCAGTTTCATCCTCTTCTTCAAGTTCTGAAACCTCTTCCTCGATTTTTTCTTCATCTACCGGCTGTTCAGCTATTTCTGCCTCTTCCATTAACTCTTCAATGGTTTTATTGTTTAAGTCATCCTCTTCGGATTTTAATATAATTTCTTCCATATCGCCATTCATTTTAGGAAAAATCTTTGTTTCTCCTAAATTACCTGAAGCTGTATTGTCAAAAATTCTTGTTTTCGAAAGTCCGTCCTCTGTCTCCTTATTCTGTGCCATCTTAGACTGTTCTTTCTTCTCGTCTGCAAGAATCTCTTTCACACTGTCTGCCACTGCTGCCTGAATATCCTCCTCCGCAGTTTGTGGTTCCACCTTAATTTCAGGAATATCATGGACAATATCCATTTTAACATCTAACGGCTTTAATTCCTCCGCATGCTTTTTAGCTGCTTCGGCTTCCATTGCTATTTTTTTCTTGTTTTCATCATATTTTTCCTGCTGTGCAGGGGTTAGCGGGCTATACATTTTCTTAAGATCCATTGCCTTAAATACATATTTTCCCTCAGCAAACCAAAGGCATATTTCATCACATATATCAATACATTTCTGCTTGTCACCGATTATGTGATACAGTTTGGCTAACTCATATGCCCATCTTTCCTCCATATCAATATTAACATACTCCTCCAGTATGCCAATTAACTCTTCAATAGGCTTTTCCTGTGCCTTTGCCATTTTGTATTTAAGCACAAATCTTGATGTATCCCTAGGTGCCATTTCCACGAAATCTTCGTAATAATCCTTAGCTGCGGTAAAATCTTTTGTCTTTATTGACAAAAGACATAGCTTATACGCTATATGACGACCGGTATTTGTGTTTTCATAGGCTGTAAGAAGCACTTCTTTTGCCTTCTCATAATTATGGTTTAATTCATATGCATTTGCCACGATGTTAAGTAAATTGTTATCTTTAATTTTCTTTATATCCAAAGCATCTGCTATTTTACCTGCCTCTTCGTAATCCCTGTCATGCAGTGCTCTTTTTATTTCCTCTAATTTCAGCTTCTGCTCATTTTTGTCCATTTGAATTCCTCTTATTTTAATATTTATCCATGCTTACATTTTCTAAACCGTAACTCGTCCCTGTAATGCCCTGAGCAATGTTACATTATCAATACATTCTAAATCTCCTCCTACAGGAACACCGCTGGCAATTCTTGTAACCTTTATTCCCAAAGGCTTAACAACCTTGCTGATATACATGGCTGTTGCCTCACCTTCCACACTGGAATTAGTAGCAATAATCACCTCATTTACGTCGTCTTTCAGACGTTCAAACAGCTCTTTTAAGCGGATATCATTTTGTCCTATACCTGCCATGGGATTTATTGCTCCGTGAAGTACATGATAAACTCCCTTATACTCTCCGACCTTTTCGTATGCCGCCATATCTTTGGTAGACTCAACTACCATAATAGTCTTATGGTCTCTTTCCTTACTACTGCAAATAGGGCATTCGTCCTGGTCAGTAAGGGTACAACATGTCTTACAGTATTTAACATTTTCCTTGGCATTTATCATGGCATTTGCAATATCCTCTACCTGCTCTTTGGGCATGTCCAAAATATGAAATGCCAGTCTTCCTGCGGTTTTTGCACCCACTCCCGGAAGAGTCGATAATTCTTCAATTAGTTTTGTTATATATCCACTGTAGTAATCCAATGTCCTTACCTCTTTCTTTAAGTCAAACTATTAGAACAGTCCGCCTAATCCTCCGGTAATTTTGGACATTTTCTGTGTTGACATTTCTTCCATTTTTCTTATGGCCTCATTTACTGCTGCCATAACTAAATCCTCTAACATTTCAATGTCATCAGGGTCTACAACTTCCGGATCAAGTTTAATTTTTGTAATTTCCTTTGAACCTGAAATTGTAACTTCAACGGCTCCACCACCTGCTGTTGCAGTATATTCGGAAGCTTCAAGTTCTGCCTGGGCTTCCTCCATCTGCTTCTGCATCTTCTGTGCCTGCTTCATTATATTATTCATATTCCCCGGCATTCCTCCCGGAAATCCACCTCTTTTTGCCATTTTAAAAATCCTCCTGTACTACTTCCATATTAATATTCTTTAATACAACCTCCTGGAAATAATCTCCAAAATTCTGGTTGCCTTCAAGCATTGTCATTTCTACCTTGACCTGCTTATTAATTTCTTCACTTATTATATTATTAAGCATTTCTATAATCTCAGGTTTATTGCAGCCCTCATATCCGATAGCTCCCGGATTAAATACTATAAGAAGGGTATCATCCCCTTTGACACTAAACCTGGCATCATTTAGAAATGTCTTATACGGATTTGAAATATGTCTTTTTACCTTTCCCCAGTTATCCACTACATACTGGATATCTGCCGGAACAGGCTTGTCAAAGACTTTTTTAGGTTTACTTTCTACCTTCTCCTCAGTTGCAGGCACAGCTACCTTTGCCACAAAATCTCCCTTTTCCATTTTGTTTTCCAAAATAGAAATTCTGTTAATTAGGGATGCCGTATCATTTTCCATCTGAGGCTTATTTAATTTTATAAGTGCAATTTCTATCAGCACTCTTTTATTTGAAGCATATTTTATCTGACCGGCAAGTTCTGAGAACACCCGTATATATCTCATTATTACATCTGTCTCAACCATTGATGCCTCTTCCTTTAATGCCTCTATACGTTCTGCCGAAGCATCTATAAAATCCGTTGCTCCGTCAGAAGTCTTTATAAGCATTAAATTACGCAGGTACCATATAAAATCACTGACAAACTGCCCTAATTCTCTTCCCTGCATAACCATTTCATCTAATATGTTAATACATTCAGTAACATTCCCTGCAATAATACTTCTGGTAAGTCTGCTGAAAATTTCATTGTCAACTGCCCCTAAAACCTCTAACACATTTTCGTAGGTTAGCTTCTGTCCCAGATAAAACGCTATACACTGGTCTAAAAGACTAAGAGCATCACGCATGGAGCCATCCGCTGCCTTTGCCACATATCTGATAGCCTTATCCTCTACCTCTATGCCTTCCTTTTCCATTAATTCCGTAAGTCTGGCAGCTATTGTATCTATGGTGATTCTTTTAAAATCATACCTCTGACACCTTGATAAAATAGTTATTGGTATTTTATGGGGTTCTGTAGTAGCCAAAATAAACATTACATATGACGGTGGTTCCTCTAATGTTTTTAAAAGTGCATTAAAAGCACCAATGGATAACATATGCACCTCGTCGATAATGTACACGGTATACTTTCCATTAGCCGGCGTATATTGGATTTCGTCTCTTATCTGACGAATATTATCTACACCGTTGTTTGATGCCGCATCTATTTCAACTACATTCATTGCACTGCCTGAATTAATTGCCCGACACGTTTCACATTCATTGCACGGGCTTCCATCTATAGGGTGTTCACAGTTTACAGCTCTGGCAAAAATCTTCGCCACACTTGTTTTTCCTGTTCCCCGTGTTCCACAAAAAAGATATGCATGTCCTATTCTGTTAGCATTAATCTGATTTTTAAGAGTCTGTACTATATGATCCTGCCCTTTAACCTGCTCAAATGATGTAGGTCTGAATTTTCTGTATAACGCTGTATAAGACATGTTTTCTCCCTTCGTAATATTCACGCAAAAATGTTTTTTTAGATTTTGGGCGCACTACACCTATTGCGCCTTTGGAGTCATTATAAACCAAAAAAGTTTTCCATACAAGACGTTGGAAAACTTTTCTATATTTTTATTAAGTATATTGACACTTATATGTCTTTATTTAATTTTACTCATTATGTAATCATATACCTCTGTTGGAATCTTATAATAACTTTTATCTACACGGCAATATCCATTATTATCGTCCGGTGAATATATTTCCACCATATCTCCTGAGGGTTCAATTTTTAAGTATGCAACGGGAGCTGATTTAAGCTCAAATCGGTTAATCTTCTCCCATTTTCCGGTATCCTCCACACTATCTGATGCATTGTCAATGCTGTTGGAATTTTGCTTATTGGTATTTTCCTCATTTTCCACTGCCTGTTCATATGCTGACTATGCCTGGGTCAGCTGTTCCTGTAATTTAGTAAGCTGCTCTTCAAGTTGTGTTTTTGTCTATCCGGTGTTAATAAGGTGTATTTTTCGTGAGAATTAAATGAATAAAACCAGGCACACAAAAAGGGAGTTAAAACCAAACAGCTAAATAACTGTTAATGTTCTAACTCCCTTATATGTTTTATTTTATTAATCCGTGCGGTTTGCTTTGTGAATATCCCATAAGCGTTACCTTTACAGTTAACTCGGTCCAGGCACCCTCATGTCACACGAGATGATCTGCTTAGTGCTGCTCCATTCCTGACCTGACACGGTTCACAGGACCCCGTTGCATAAGACCCGGACGTCAACATCACTTATAAAGGGCAGCCCTACAAGATATACCCGACACAAACCATAACCCCTGCTATAGCGGATTGCAGGTTCAGGGCGCCGCTACCTCCCCGGCTGCACGGAAGTGTTATAACAAATTCATTTGTCAGAAATACAGTATAACCCAATGACTTTTTCTTTGTCAACTATGATTTTCTAAGATTTCTAAAAAAATCCTTTAAAAGGCTGCTACATTCTTCTTCTAATATGCCCTTTTCAATCTCTACCTGATGGTTAAATTTGTCCACCTGCAACAGATTCATAATAGAGCCTGCACATCCTGCCTTTGGATTCATGCATCCTATATATACTTTTTTTATTCTTGCCTGAACTATGGCTCCTGCACACATCTGGCACGGCTCAGTGGTAACATACATCTCACAATCATCAAGCCTCCAGTCATCAAGCTTTTTACTGGCCTTTTTTATGGCATTTAACTCGGCATGGCTTAAAGTATTTTTGTCAACCATTCTTCTGTTATAGCCTCTGCCTATTATTTTATCCTTATATACAATAACGCATCCTATAGGTACCTCACCAATATCCCATGCCTTTTTTGCCTGCTTTATTGCCTCTCTCATGTACTTTTCTTTCATCTTAATATTCCATCTGATATTTTATATAAACTTTTAACATATTTATCCCACATATCTTACCTGATAACCGGCTCTTTTGCCTTCCTCCATATCAGCCCTGAATTCTCCACCTTCGTACTCATTACTAAATATGTATATTCCTGCTATTTCCTCCATGGAAAATCCGTTTTGTTCTAATTCATTCTTATCTACCTTTATGGTGTACATGGAATTTTCCACCACAGGATTTAAGGAACCAATTTTGTATCCCTTCTTACTTCCATAACGATATAAATAAATATTAACAAACTCTGCAAGATATCCCTTTGGTATTTTTAAAGTAAGATTAAATTTACAGGTAGTGTCCTTTTCCTTACATTCCACAAATCCTACATTCCTTACTTTTCTTCCGTTTACATAATAATAAATATACAATAACTTCCTATTATTCATTTTTGCCTCACTCCTTCACTGAATTATATGAGGCAAAAATGTAAATTATGACTATTATTTAAAATATTCTGAAATTGTTTTCCAGATGCCGTCCTCTTCCTGACCTAATGACCAGTAAGCAGCTCCTCCTAATTTGTACTTATTCATTAATTCCAGCCTTGACTTAACTGATGTTTCATCCTCAAGCCAAATCATGAAAGTACTGCTTCCCTTTGTATACGTTACAAAATTCTGTCCTGTAGTTTCGTCAAAAGCCGGCTTAACTCCTGCAGCCTTGTATTCTTTCTTTGCGGCATTCATTCCAACAGCCTTGCTTGATAAATAATAATTTCCATTTGCTGCATCTTCAATAAGCTTTCCTGAACCATCTGCATTGCCATCCTCTTCACTTTTTGTTTCCCAGATTCTTGTATAAAACGGCATTCCATTTATTACTCTGTCAGAATTTCCTGTTTCTTCCAAAGTATCTTTAATTGAATTTTGTGCATAAGACATAGATGACACTGAACCTGCCTCATCACTTGCAGAAGTATGTTCATCATAATTCATTATAATCAAATAATCCACTAATTTAATCTGCTGCTTTCTGTCATAATAGGCACTCCATTTAGATGGTGCATAATTATCTACCGAAAGAACTTTTTTAGCAGCCCTACACTCAATGGATAATTCCCTAAGGAACTGAAGATAGTCATCAATAATCTCTTCTGTTATATATTCAAAGTCAATATTAACGCCGTCTAGTTCATAACTGTCTGCAAAATACATTATATTGTTAATAAATTTCTTTCTAAGAGCAGTTGATGTTAATACCTTCTTTGTAAGTTTCCTGTCTGTAAAGTCATTAACTAACGCCCACACCTGCATTCCCTTTTTATGGGCTTTTTCCACATAATTTAAATCTGCAAGGGATGACAGATTTCCGTTTTTATCCACCAATGAAAACCATGTAGGGGAAATAACATTTACCCCTTTAACATTTGCTGTCAGTTCATCAAAGTTGTTATTGGCATTCTGATTATATATCTGATTCCATGCCAGACTCACCTTTGTATCTAATGTTACATGAGTGTATGTATCATCGTCATTTTTAAATGAAACCTCCTGGGTTCCACTATCATTTAACTCCGATACGGGAATGTATCCGATATAGCCGTTTTCTGTTCGTACTTTATCCCAGTTCTTGCCACTTTCTATAACTGTAACCTTTGTTCCCTTTGAAATTTCTTTTACTATAAGGTTCTGGTAATCACCTTTAGTACGCATTTCAATATTACTGTCAGTAGTCATTATATTTTTCTTTCCACTTTTATATGTAATACTTAAAATAGCCGGTGCATCACCTTCTGCCTTAGTTAATTTATAATTAATATCTACAAATTTTTTAACGGTTTCTATATTTATATAGCATTTTTTATTTTCTTTAATGCAGGTTGTATAATTAACCTTTTCCTTGTCTATAACATTTTCATTAAGAGGCATTTCATAGGAAGTTGTTGCGTTGGTAAACATTAAACTCCCATTGCTTTTATCATAGTAAAATCTTGGGTCTATATTGTCTTTAACCATGTCAATGCTTACAAATACATCTGCATCCTTCATAATTCCGTACTGTTCGCTATATTTATCCTCTAATGCAACTGCCACTACACTGTCACCGCTTTTGGTAGTGTAATTAACATCCTTACCATTGTCATCTTCATAGGTAAGTCCCATATACCATTTTAAGTCCACTTTTCCATCATTAGTCTTTCTAAACATATCACATCCTGATAAAACAAACGCTGAAATCACTAATGCGGTAAGTGCAATATATCTTACGTTTTTTCTCACTGTAATTCCTCCTTATAATAAATGTAATGTCCCTACCTTTAATCAGAGGCATTTCGTCGGAAATGTCCCATAAATGGAACATAACACTTTTATCATACCATAAATAAAAAAGACTGCATACAGTATTTTCCCTTACATATGAAAACTTCTGCACTATAATAGTACAGAAGTCTACATTCATGGGGAAACCATAAACTTTCTTGTGAAATACTAATTTTAGTTATTGTTATGCTATGTTTCCGTATTATTCATTTAACCTTAAACCGATTATATCATATTGTTTATATATTGCAACCTATTTTTTGTAACAGCTATGCCTGTGGATTCGAGCTGGGATGGCTGAGCTGTAACTGTATCGCATGGCTAAGCTGTTACCATTTTTAAAAATTTTGTCATACTTTGTACATTTTTACAGTATATATATTGTACTTGTAAGATATTGCTAACCTAAAATCTTTACACTTTTAGGTTTATTGGATATACTAGTATCATAAATGTTTTTGTATTATAACGAATCTATTCGAATGAGAGGTGATTTTTATGAAAATTGAAAAAATCAATGACAATCAGATTCGCTGTACCTTAACCAGGGAGGACCTTGAGGATCGTGACATTACAATAAGTGAGTTGGCATATGGTTCCATAAAGATTAAAGAACTTTTTCAGGACATGATGCGTCAGGCAAATGATGATTTCGGTTTTGATGTTAGTAACATTCCATTAATGGTGGAAGCCACACCGATTCCTTCTGATGGTATTGTTCTGGTTATAACTAAGGTTCCTAATCAGGATGAGGATGGTCATCACTATCCTTCATTGTTTTCCAACGGTTTTCCTGAGGAATTAAAGGAAAAAATTAAGGAAAGCTTATATGCACATTTTGGTGATGCAGGGGTTGAACTTGATGATTTTGATGAAATAATAGAGGATTCTTTAGATGACTACGATGACGAAGCTCCTTTAGATGAGGAATCTTCTTTAGATAAAGATAATAATCAGCCTAAATTAGAGGAATATTCAGTCCATCTTCTTTCTTCTTATGATGATTTGAATGTTTTAATTGATTTAGCAGGAATTTTAAATGATGAATTTTCAGGTGAAAGCTCCCTATATAAGTCTCCTTTAGATGGCAGATATTATCTTAACGTTCTTTTTACTTCAAAAGACGAATTTTTTGTAGCAAGGGCCAGAGGACTTATTTCAGAATACGGCAGGACCGAAGATGTGACGGCTTTTAAACCGGCATATCTTAATGAGCATTATGAAGTAATTATTGCAGATCATGCTGTTGAGAAGCTGGCTTCTATTGCCTATTAATTATAACCTAAAATAACCGGGTTCTAACGATTTCAAATCGTTAATGCCCGGTTATTTTTATGTTAATTATATTTCATCTATTGTATTTTGTCCCTGACAGCTTTTGCTTCATACATAAGAATTGCCGTGGCAATTGCTGCATTTAATGATTCCACCTTTCCTTCCATAGGTATCTTTATAAGCCTATCCGCCTTTTGTGACACTTCCTGACTAAGGCCCCTTGCCTCGTTGCCAATTAGCAGTGCAACATCCCTGTTAAACACATCGTTGTGGTACAAATCCCCCTTTAGATGTGCTGCGTAGGTTGTAATACCCCTTTGTTTTAACTTGTCTATGTCCTCCGGCAAATTATGGGAAATGGCAAAAGGAACCCTGAATATGGAACCCATAGTTGAACGTATTACCTTTGGGTTATATATATCTGCACAATCACTGCTCATTATTATGCCTGAAATTCCTGCTCCCTCACCGGTTCTCACAATTGTTCCCAAATTTCCCGGATCCTGCAACCGGTCTAATACCACAATACAGCTGCCATTTTTATTACGTTTTTCAATTATATCCTCTACGGTATATTTTTTTTGCTTTACTATGGCTAAAACTCCCTGCGGTGTAACAGTATCTGATATTTTTTTAAATATGTTATCACTTACTATATTGTAGCTATAGCCTTTAAGACTGTCCTTGTTTTCTTTTTCAAAACTTTCTGAAACATAAATCTCTTTCAGTTCGTCCCTTGGGACCTCCAAAAACATCTTAATGCCTTCTACCGTAAACAACCCGGTGGATTTTCGCACTTTAGACTTTTCTTTAAGACTTATAATATTTTTTATATGAGCATTTGTAGCTGATGTAATTAGCATATCCTAATCTCCCATTTTTTACTGGAGAAGCTTTACTAAATCCTCTCCGTAGATTTCCTTTAATTTTTCAACAAAATTCTTATTGGCATCTACCCTGTACTGTGCCGGCATCATTTTTCTCTGACGCTCCTTCGCCAATGCTATCATAACTCTGTCATTTCCTTTATTTTCAGATAAAAGACTGATTAACTTCTGTTCCCCGGCAATATAGGCTTCCTTATCCTTAAAGGCTATCCAAAGCTCTGACGGAACCTGAACAAACTCTTTTATTTCACTTGCCTTAACCTTTCCCGGAGCATTTTCCTGTATATCTGCCTCTCCTGTGATAAATATTTTTCTGCCTTCCATTAGAATTTCCCTATATTTATCAAATTCTCTTGGAAAAACAACGATTTCCACAGTTCCCACTAAATCTTCCAAAGTTAAAAACGCCATCTGTTCTCCACGCTTTGTGAATTTTCTCGTTACAGTGGTTATTATACCTCCTACCGTAACCCGGCTTTTGTCCTTTATTTTATAACTTTCCCCTTCTTCAGGAACAGCAAAATCAAGACTCATATTTGTAATAACACGTTTCCACTTTTCTTCCATGTCAGATAGAGGATGACCACTGGCATATATTCCAATAACTTCCTTTTCAAATTCAAGCTTCTGGTCATTATCATATTCACCAACTTTTGGCATTTGCATTTTGTAATTCTTTTTCTGGTCCTCATCGGCAATGTCAAACAATGACATTTGTCCCTGCATGGTATCTTTTTTATCCTGGTTTACACTGTCCACAATCTGAACATAAACCATCATCATCTGCTTTCTCGTGGCACCAAATGAATCAAAGGCTCCCGCCTTAATGAAATTTTCAATGGCTCTTTTATTTACTCCAAGAGGTGCTGTCCTTGAAATGAAATCTTCAAGGTCTTTATATATTCCACGAGCCTCTCTTTCAGCTACTATATTGTCGATAACAGCTTTTCCTACATTTTTTATTGCTGTAAGACCATATCTGATACTGTCTCCTTTAGCTGAAAATCCGCTTTCACCTTCATTTATGTCCGGTGGCAAAATTTTTATTCCCATGGAGCGACAGGAATATACATATTCTGCTACCTTGTCAGTCATATCCATAACTGACGACAACATCGCTGCCATAAATTCAGCAGTATAATAGTATTTAAGGTACGCTGTCTGGTATGTAACCACAGCATATGCCGCAGCATGGGACTTATTAAAGGCGTACTGAGCAAAAACCGTCATTTCGTCGTATATTTTATTGGCAATTGACTCGCTTATTCCATTGTTTACACATCCCTTGATGTTTTCTGACTCGTCACCGTAAACAAAAACCTTTCGTTCCTTTGCCATAACATCCGCTTTTTTCTTTGACATTGCTCTTCTTAACAAATCGCTTCGTCCCAGAGAAAATCCTGCCAGGTCACGGACTATCTGCATTACCTGTTCCTGATAAACGATACATCCGTAGGTTGGCTCTAATATACTCTCAAGTTGAGGACAATCGTAGGTTACGCTGTCTGCATTATTTTTTCCCTCAATATATTTTGGAATGAAATCCATCGGTCCCGGTCTGTACAAAGAAATTCCCGCTATAATATCTTCAAGGCTTTCAGGTTTTAATTCCTTCATGAAGCTTTTCATTCCGCTGCTTTCTAGCTGGAATATTCCTTCTGTATTTCCGGTACCAATATAGTGAAGTACATTTTTATCTGAATAATCTATTTTGTTTAAATCAATATCAAGACCTCTGTTTTTCTTAATGAATCTTAGGGCATTTTGTATAACCGTAAGGTTTCTAAGACCTAAAAAGTCCATTTTCAAAAGTCCCAGTTCCTCTAATGTTGTCATTATGTACTGGGTAGTTATGGAGCCGTCTGAGGCTCTGGACAAAGGTACATATTCATCTACCGGCTTTCCGCAAATAACAACTCCCGCCGCGTGCATGGATGCGTGTCTTGGGAGTCCCTCAAGTCTTTTTGACATATCAATAAGATACTTTACATCCGAATCCCCTTCATATAAATCCCTTAATTCCTTGCTTTGCTTTAATGCTATATCAAGAGTCATATGGAGATCATTTGGTATCATTTTGGCAATGGCATCTGCCTGGGCATAAGGCATATCAAGTACCCTGGCCACATCACGTATTACTCCCTTTGCCTTCAGTGTTCCAAAGGTTACAATCTGTGCCACATGGTCTTTTCCATATTTTCTTCCTACATAATCAATAACTTCCTGTCTTCTTTCAATACAAAAGTCCACGTCAATATCAGGCATGGAAACTCTTTCAGGATTAAGGAATCGCTCAAAAATCAGATTATATCTCATTGGCTCTATATCTGTAATCTCAAGGCAATAAGACACAATGCTTCCTGCTGCAGAGCCTCTTCCCGGGCCTACGGCAATTCCGCTGGATTTGGCAAAATGAATAAAATCCCATACAATAAGGAAATATTCAATGTAACCCATACTTTTTATTGTATTAAGTTCATAATTAAGTCTGTCTTCTAATTCTTCCCTGGAAAGCTTACAGTTTTCGTCCTTTTCACCTTTAAACACCGGATATCTTTTATGTAAACCATTTTCACATAATTCCTTTAAATATGTCCATGATGTATACCCCTTTGGGACAGGGAAACTTGGGATTTTAGTTACTCCAAATTCAAAGGTTACATTACAACGCTTAGCTATTTTTTCTGTATTTTCCAAAGCCTGGGGAGCATACTTAAATAAATCCGCCATTTCCTCAGGAGATTTTAAATAGTATTGTCCCCCTTCATATCTCATTCTGTCTTCATCAGACTTCTTTTTTCCTGTCTGAATACACAATAAAATATCGTGGGCTTCCACATCATCTGCATAAGTGTAATGAACGTCATTGGTACATACTAAGTCCACTCCCAATTCATCACTTAATCTTAAAAGCTGCTGATTAACAGTTTTTTGCTCCAAAATACCATGATCCTGTAATTCCAAAAAATAATTATCCTTACCAAATATATCTAAGTATCTAAGTGCTGCCTCTTTTCCTGCCTGATAATCCCCTCTTGCAAGAAATCTCTGGACTTCTCCTGCAAGACAGGCACTAAGGCATATAATTCCTTCGTGAAACTCCCTTAATACTTCATAATCTACTCTGGGCTTATAGTAAAAACCATCTACAAATCCCTTAGATACTATTTTGCATAAATTAGCATATCCTTTATTATTTTCTGCAAGCAAAATAAGGTGATAGTACCTGTCCTCACCTGCATTTGCTTCTTTATCAAATCTTGAACCGGGAGCTACATACACCTCACAACCTATTATGGGTTTTATGCCGTTAGCCAATGCCGCACGGTAAAAATCTATTGCCCCATACATTACGCCATGGTCTGTAATGGCAAGACTATCCATTCCCAGCTCTTTAGCTCTCTTAGTTATTTCTTTTATTTTACTTGAACCGTCTAACAAACTAAACTCTGTATGGACGTGTAAATGTGTAAAACTCATATATACCTGCTTTCCTGTCTTTATGCCCATGCATATTTTCTACACCGTCAATTCTAAATACAAGTATAACACAGTTTCCCTTCCATTTGGTTATAAAATTCTTAGGTTCATATTTCCGCTTTTTTATAATAATTACTGCATTTTAAAACCCCAGGCCTTAAAAGACCCGGGGTTTTAAAAAATTATATAGAGAAAAACATTCAAAGATAGTTAATATGCTAATAATATTTTTTTGCTTTTCATTTGTTAGTATTAGTATCTTATTTTTCACATATTTTTTCAAGTGTCCATTTTTTTGTATATTCTGTTATTTTTTAGTTTTCCTGATATAACAACATCATTACTCCCCTTTTGTCCATAATAAAAAGAACCGGCTCCATAGTTGACTTTATCAACCCTAAGCCGGCTCGTTTTATTTTACTCTAATTTAATTTCTTAATTTTTGTTTCCTAAATATTTTTCTATGCTTTCTATTGCCTGTGCCTCATCTGCACCATCTGCAGAAACCTTTACTGTCTGTCCCGGCACAAGTCCTAAAGCCATCATTCCCATAATGCTCTTTGCATTAACCTTCTTTGTCTCGTACTCAACATAGATTTTACTTTCAAACTGGCTTGCAACCTGTACACATTTAGCCACCGGGCTAGCTTCCACACCCTGCTTGATATCAATCGTAATGTCCTTTGTTGTCATTTTATACTTCCTTTCTAAAGGGTCATTCCCTTAATTCATTTGCAATGGGACCAAATTTTCAGCAGTTAATCCCTCAATTCGTCTGCAATACGACAAATCTTTCTTAACCGATGATTAACTCCCGACTTTCCTAATGGCGGGTCCAGCATTTCCCCTAGCTCCTGTAATGAAGCATCAGGATTTTCCACTCTGACAGTAGCAATATCCTGTAATTTTTCAGGTAAATACGACAAACCTTTTTTTTCTATAATCATATTTATGTCATCAATCTGTCTTATAGAAGTAGAAACCGTCTTTTTAATGTTTGCAGTTTCACAATTAACCTGCCTGTTATAGTAGTTACTCATATCCTTAAGAATACGGATATTTTCCATTTTCATTAAAGCAACGTGAGCCTCCATAACATTTAAAACATTAATAATTCCTTCGCCTTCTTTGATATATACCACAAAATGACCTTTTCTTGCAACTGTTTTCGCTTCAATATTGAAATTTTTAAGTAAATTTATTATTTGTTCCGACTTTTTATCACTGCTACACTTTATCTCAAAGTGGTAGGATTTCTGAGGATCATTAATGGAACCTGCTGCCATAAACGCCCCTCTGATAAAGGCACGTTTGCAACAGTCCTTCATTATAATAACATTATTTGTTATTGATAAATTCTCCTCTATATCACCATAAGAATTAATCAGTTTCGTTGCCTGCAAAACTTTTAACGCCTCATCATGTTCCTTTATGGTAATAGTATATGTCTTTTGACTTTTTGAATATGCATTATTTCTTGATACAATTTCTGTCTCAATACGAAAAGTTTTCCATAAAAGCTGCTTAAGCTTATCTGCCGTTACCTTGGTTTCAGTACGGAATCTCACGGAATACTTTCCATTTTCGTCAATGGCAACACTTCCACACATGGATAAAATAGCCGCAGTCTCTGCAATCTTACAATGCATTGCACTACTTATGTGAGTGGCTAACTCTTCTTTCACCTCTTGGGAGAAACTCATAATATTTTCCTCCATGATTTTATCTGGTAATATCCCTATGGGCTATTCTGATGCCGTATCCTGCATCTGCACTGTCAAGCTGCTTGTACAATTCCTTCGCCACGGTTACTGACCTGTGATGTCCTCCGGTACATCCTATTCCAATAACCAGCTGGTTTTTTCCTTCATCTATGTAATTAGGAATCAAAAATTTTACCATATCCGTAAGTTTCTCTAAAAATTCCTTAGATACTTCCGAATCTAATACAAAATCCTGCACTTCCTTATCTTCACCGGTTTTATGCTTTAACTCCGGAATATAATAAGGGTTGGGCAAAAACCTCACATCAAAAACCAAATCACAGTCTGCCGGCACTCCAAATTTGAAGCCAAAAGACATTATTGTTACAAAAAGGTTTCTGTATTCCTTATTCATAACAAAAATCTTTTCAATTTCAGTTCTTAAATTTCTCACAAGAAGATTGCTGGTATCAATAATATAGTCTGCCTGCTTTCTTAAAAATGCAAGCTTTTTTCTTTCTGTGTTAATTTCATTTTCAACACTGTCCGCATCACCCATAGGATGGCTTCTTCTTGTTTCTTTAAAACGCTTAATTAAGGTGCTGTTATTGCAGTCTAAAAACAGAATCTCATAATTCTGGTCCTTAATACGCAGATTTTCCAATACTTCATTTATTCTGTCTAAATTGTTGCCACTTCTTATATCAACTCCAATGGCAACCTTGTTTTTTTCGCTGGTCTGACTAAACAGTAAATCAGCAAAATTTTCTATTAAATCTATAGGCAAATTGTCTACACAATAATATCCATTATCCTCGAATATCTTAAGAGCCGTAATTTTTCCGGCTCCTGACATTCCTGTAACTATAACAAACCGCATTGCTGTCTCCCTTTAAATAATTTTAACTTCCGGTTCTAATGTAACATTAAATTTCTCTTTTACAGTTTTCTCCACGTCATTTATAACCTGCAAAACATCAGTTGCCGTTGCATTACTGTAATTAATAACAAATCCACAATGCTTTTCTGAAACCATGGCACCGCCTACCCTGTAGCCTTTAAGACCTGCATCTTCAATAAGCTTTCCGGCAAAATAGCCCTCAGGCCTTTTGAATGTACTTCCGGCACTTGGGAATTCCAACGGCTGCTTTGCCTTTCTCTTTTGCATAAGCATCTGCATAATCAAACTGATTTCCTCTGAAGTTCCTATAAATAAGCCAATACACATCTGAAGAACTATCATTCCTTCTTTTGCAATTCTGCTGGTTCTATATCCCATATCAAGTTCTGATATATCTAGTTTTCTGACATTTCCATCCTTGTCTAAAACCTTTACCCACTTAATTACATCCTTCATTTCACCACCATAAGCCCCTGCATTCATAACAACGGCTCCGCCTACATTTCCCGGTATTCCATGGGCAAATTCAAAACCACCTAAGTCATTTACTGCTGCCGTCATGGCAATTGCTGATAATTTGGCTCCGGCATCTGCCACAATTTCCTCTCCGATAACATCTATGGTATTAATCCTTGAATTTACTTCAATTATTATGCCATCATATCCCTCATCTCTTACAAGGATATTACTTCCGTTACCTATAACCATATATGGTGCATTTTCCGCTCTGCATGCCTTTACTATATCCACTAATTCATCTATTGACCCCGGAATTACGTAAAGGGCTGCATTTCCACCGCACTTAAAGGTACAGTGCTTTGCCATATTTTCGTTTTCCTTAACAAATTCTTCTCCAACAATTTCCTTTAAGTTGTCTATTAACTGCTGTGTCATGAAAAAATCACTCCTAACAAATTATTTTATTATTAATGCTGCTGAACCAAACATTCCTGCATCATTTCCCAATTCTGCCAAATGAACTGCTGCATCTCCACATGCTGAAAAACATGTTTCCCTATATGTATCCTTTACAACATCAATAAGGTATGAACCTGCCTTACTTACTCCTCCACCTATGATAAACGCCTGTGGGTTTACTGTCGCTGCAATATGTGACATGGCCTTTCCAAGATAGTTGCCCATCTGCTTTGTTATGGTTATTGCACCTTCATTTCCTTCTTTTGCCAAATCAAAAACATCTTTAGCTGTAATATTTTCCCCGAATTCATTTAATTTTTCGTCATTATGAGCTGCCATATATCTCTTTGCAAGTCGTACAACTCCTGTGGCAGATGCATACTGCTCCAGACATCCATGTCTTCCACAATTACACTGTTCCTCTTCTCCATCCTGCATATGCATATGTCCGATTTCTCCTGCACCACCATTGTAGCCTGTAAGAATCTTACCATTAATAATGACTCCGCCACCTACACCGGTTCCAAGAGTAATCATTACAATGTCATCATAACCTTTTCCGCCACCTTTCCATGCTTCACCAAGGGCGGCTACGTTTGCATCATTTCCGGCTTTAACCTTTATACCATGGAACATTTCAGAAAGCTTCTGTTCAACATTGAAAGTTCCCCATCCTAAATTTACACACTGTAAAACTGTTCCATCTGCTAAAACAGGTCCCGGAAGTCCAATTCCAATACCTTCTATTTCATCAAGGCTGATGCCTTCTTTTACTAATTTACTCTCTAAAGCCTCACATATATCTGCAAGAATATTTTCACCAAAATTTTCTGTTCTTGTAGTAATTTCCCACTTATCTAAAACTTCTCCATTATTTT
Organism: Eubacterium sp. CAG:161; assembly: GCF_000432355.1. Taxonomy (NCBI): domain Bacteria; kingdom Bacillati; phylum Bacillota; class Clostridia; order Eubacteriales; family Eubacteriaceae; genus Eubacterium; species Eubacterium sp. CAG:161. The sequence goes on along the minus strand of NZ_HF991835.1, from coordinate 5,491 downwards.
TAAAGAAACCTATCTTTATTGTAGTTCCTCCAACATCAATTCCAAAACAATACTCTTTCATTTTTTCCTCCTAAATTATTTTATTCATCGTCTTCTGTTGCTTTCTTCATATTTTTTTCTACACGGTTATATAATTCCTGTGCCGCATTATATCCCATTCTCTTCTGTCTGTGGTTAACCGCCGCTGACTCAACAATAACTGCAAGATTTCGTCCCGGTCTGATAGGAATGGAGTGACACACTACTTTATTTCCCAGAAATTCAATGTAATTGTCCACAAGACCCATTCTGTCATATTCTTTTTCTCTATCCCACTCTTCCAGTTTAATAACCATATCAATGTTTGCCGTATCCAAAATACTTTCAACACCAAACAATGCCTTAACATCAATAATTCCAATGCCTCGAAGTTCAATAAAATGCTTGGTTATTTCAGGTGATGTTCCAATCAATGTTTCATCACTTACTTTTCTGATTTCCACCACATCATCTGTAACTAAACGATGTCCTCTCTTTATCAGTTCAAGGGCAGCTTCACTTTTTCCAATTCCGCTTTCACCCATAATCAGCACACCTTCACCATAAACATCCACCAAAACTCCATGTCTTGTAATGCAAGGTGCCAGTTCAACATTTAACCATCTTGACAGTTCTGCGTTAAATCTGGATGTAGCCATATCTGTTGATAAAATAGGAACTCCATGCTTTGCTCCAATTTCAATCATATCCTCATCCGGCTTATTGCCACGACAAAGAATAAGACACGGTATACCGCTGCTCATCAGTTTCTCATACACCCATTGTCTGTTTTTTCTTTCCATGTTATCTAAAAATGCACATTCCACATTTCCAATAATCTGAACTCTTTCTTTATCAAAATGTTCAAAAAAGCCTGCCAGCTGTAATGCCGGTCTGTTTACTTCCGGTATGGTAATCTTAATTTTATCTGTATCCACTGATGGTGTATGATTTGTAAGTTTGTAATACTCTACAATCTTTGTAAATTTGATGCTGATATCTGATTCCATTTTATGCTCTCCTCTCCTGTTATTATTAATATTTTATAACTTTACTCCTGTCTGATATAATATCATCCGGGCATTTTTTTGTACACATTATTTTTAAATTTAGCGAAAGAACTTATATACATCCTTAGCCACATTTTCATTCATAGATGGTGCTTTCTCCAATTCCTCCACCGTGGCAGTTCTGATATTTTCCAGAGTTTTAAAATGTCTCATAAGTGCTTTTCGCCTTGTAGGTCCCACTCCCGGAATATCATCTAAAATAGAATGTACCTGTCCTTTATTTCTAAGACTTCTATGATATTCAATGGCAAATCTGTGGGTTTCATCCTGTATTCTTGTAATAAGTTTAAAAGCTTCAGAATGGGTATCTATTGGTATTTCCACATTATTATAATATAAACCTCTTGTTCTATGATTGTCATCCTTAACCATTCCACATACAGGAATATTTATTCCTAAATTGTCAAGAACTTTAAGAGCTACATTTACCTGTCCTTTTCCTCCGTCCATTAAAATCACATCCGGAAACTTACTAAAACTTCCCATATTGTAATCACCGTCTTCTAAATCCAGTTTCTCACGCTCTTCCAAACCATGTTTAAAACGTCTTGTAAGAACCTCTTCCATGCTGGCGTAATCGTCCGGTCCTTTTACGGATTTAATTTTGAACTTTCGATAGTTATTTCTCTTTGGTTTGCCGTCCTCATACACAATCATGGATGCCACAGATTCATATCCATTGGTATTTGATATATCATATGACTCCATTCTGTGAATTCCGGTAATTCCCGTAAGTTCCTCTATTTCATGAACTGCACCTGTGGTCTTTCTCTGCTCACGTCTGTATTTTTCCTTGTTTTGCTCTAACAGATTTTCAGCATTCTTAGCTGCCAGTTCCACTAACTTTTCCTTACTTCCCTTTTTAGGATTTACTATTTTAACAGTATAATTCTGATTTCTGCTAAGCAATTTTGATAATAATTCCGGCTCTTCTACCTCCTCCTGTACCAGTAATTCGTGGGGAATAAAAGGTGTTCCTATATAATATTGTTTGATAAAGCTCGTAAGAATGTCCCTTCCCGTATCTCCCGGAACTGTTGTCAGATAAAAATGTTCCCTTCCTATGAGTTTTCCGTTTCTCACAAAAAATACCTGAACCACTGCATCATTTCCCTCTTCTGCATATGCAATAATATCTCTGTCTTCAAATTGATGGGTTGTTATTTTCTGATTACCTGCCACGTGGTTAATACTGTTTATTAAATCACGGCACTCCATAGCCTTTTCAAAATCCAGTTCTGCCGATGCCTTTTGCATCTTTTCCTCTAGTTCCTTGATGGTGTCTCTGTAATTACCCTCTAGAAATTTTATTGCCTTATCTACATTCTCCCGATATTTTTCTTTCGATATATATCCCTGACACGCTCCATCGCATTGCCCAATATGATAGTACAAACAAGGTCGTCCATTAACATGGGGAACTTCCTTTTTATTCTCCTGTTCCTCCCATGGTTTTCTATTATCTATTATGGTTTTATTACAATTTCTGATTTTATACATTTTCTGTAATAAATCTATGGTGTCACGAACTGCCCCGGCACTGGTAAAGGGGCCAAAATATTTATTATTGTCTTTTTTCATTCTTCGGGCTAAAAGTATTCTCGGATAATCTTCACGCAAAGTAACCATGACATATGGATAAGTCTTGTCATCCATAAGCATGGTGTTGTACTTTGGTCTATATTCTTTTATAAGGTTACACTCTAAAATGAGAGCCTCTAATTCGGAATCTGTCAATATATATTCAAACCTTTTGATATTTGAAACCATTGACTGAATTTTCAGGCTCTTCTTAGTGCTTTCCCTAAAATATGAACTTACCCGCCTTTTTAAATTAACTGCCTTACCTACATATATAACGTCGTCCCGTTTATCATGCATAAGATAAACTCCCGGCGTTTCCGGCATTTTCTTCAATTCCTCTGAAAAATTAAACTCACTCATAAGGCTATTGTACCAAATTGCAGGCAGTATGACTAGCCACTAATCATTGGAAATACATTTTGAATTTTAGAAAATAACGTATAAAAAAGCTGCTTCTTTAAAGCTTACAAAACTCTGAAGAAACAGCTCACATATATTTCAATTTAAATATTTAATTTTAACTCTTTGTTTCCTTCAAGAATATTCACGTCCGTTTCCAAAGTATTATCCTTGCATGAAACCGTTACATAATACTTATATTGACTTTTGTCCTTTAATTCCACCAACATATTAACATCCACTGTGTCATCTTCCCTCAGTAAATAAGTATATTTTACATTTTCAAGAGTTTTGGAATATTTATTCTTAATTTCATTGTCAATTTTTTCCTTTACGTTCTTAGCATTTGACATTTTAAAGAATTCCTCTTCTGATATTTCTTTAGCCTCGTATTCCTTACATGTCTTCGAATTATCATCCCATTTAAAATGATATTTCTGTTGAGACAAACTCATCCAGTCCTTAAAATCGGATTGTAATTCATAATATGAATAGTTATATGCGTACAGTTCATTATTTTCTACGAATAAATTAATTCTATTTTTAGAATACAATTCGACTGCCTGATTTTTTTCCACTCCATATATTATGGTCTTCATTTCATCATTCTGTCTCACCTGTACCTCATTAAAAAGCACATACTTATGCCCCAGATTAATTGTTTCAATTGACGTGTCACTTGTAGCTATGAATGCATCTGCTAATTTTTTGCTTTCCTTCGAATTTAAGAACCAAAGTTCAAACTCACTTTCATCTCCGTTCTGTTTGCCCTTTGTTAATGCAAATGCCTCTTCCTCTTCATCCTCATCAAAATCGTCCACAACCATTTTAAACACTTCTTTATCAGTTAATTTTTTAATTTCATTTTTATAGTTCACCGTTATTTTTTCAGGAGTGTCATTTTCAACCTTGTTCTTTGATATACCACATCCTATTAAAGTTATCATTAATGCTGATAAAATAGTTACTAATGCTATCTTTTTCATTTTGTTTTCTCCCTACTTTTCTCCTACAAATTCTGCCCTGCCAATCACCAGTGAATCAGTTTCCGCATCATATTTTAAATACACGTTCAGCTTACCAATCTCTTTAGAGCCAATAGTAATCCTCAGTGAAGTCCTGATTGTTTTATCATCATTTCTTTCTTTGAAATAATCATATTCCGCATAATGGTTATCCCATGTTTCTGCCATTAAAGCATGTAAACTCAATGCACCGGCTGTATCTTCTTCAGTCATTCCAAGTTTGCCTTCTTTGTAAACACGAGCAGCCTGATTATCTGATCTATCCAAATCATTTGGATCTACATATTCCAATTCACTTTTTTGGCATCCTAAATCTAAAAGAGAAATTATCTGCTCATAATTAAATTTAACTCCTGTGATTTTCATTTTATAATCGTCCAACAATTCGACACGAAATGCATCTCTCTCCAACTCTGCCGTCTCAACATTACTGTATATTCTTTTTAATTCCTTACCTGTGAATTCATAAAGATTCCAGTCAACATGCATATTAGGTTCGCTGGACAAAATCACTTCATCTTTACCGTCTCCCGTAACATCCCACAGATTCAACTGTTCGTCTCTGCCACCCAAACCTGCAAATATGTCAGTCCTTGTCAGATAACTTTTCTTGTTTTTATAATCCAGCACTGCAATATAAGCATAATTTTCATTAATATCCACATTTTTGTTTTCATCAATAACTAATACAAGACATTCCCCTTCTCCGCTAATATTACCTACAGTAGCGTTAGTGATATATACCCTATCCTTAAATCCAAGATAGGATAAATCATACGTTGGTTCATCCTTTTTTTCCGTGCAAAATGTGGCGTCAGTTTCTTCTGCATATTGACATTTGTGAATAACAACCTCAACTGTTCCATTTGTCTTTTTAGGATCAGGCACTTCAAAACCTGCATCTGTTTCTTTTGTCTGTGTTAAATGGATTTGTGATTTTTCACCTGACATTTTCATAACATCATTCCCACTTGTTTCAATACCCGTTTTTTCTTCAACACTACCACATGCAACCAAACCGAAAGTTGCAACTCCCATTAGCACTAATGCCATAATTTTTCTTACTGTTTTCCTCACCGTTTTTCTCCTTTGATTCATACATTAAATTCCAATTTTGTAGTAGCATTCATACCCAAATATCTACTTTCCAAACTAATTTTATTCTATCACAAACACAACTCTTGTCCATCATTTTTTGAAAAATTTTTACATTATTTTTTTATTTTTTTACAACCTATTGTATGAAAAAAGTTATAGGACCATCCCCCTAAATCGGGATTTGAATTCTATAACTTTGTTCTAATAATTATGTCTTTTACGCTGTCTGTTTCTCGGCAAGCTGCCTCTTTAATTCCTCTATTTCTTTTTCATATTTGTCTAATCGGTTCTGCTTTT
>NZ_HF991834.1:0-6522 GCF_000432355.1 Eubacterium sp. CAG:161 | reverse complement strand
GCGCTCTAGCCAAGCTGAGCCACACCCCGTGTTCGCGTTACTTATTTTTCACAGCGCAAGAGTAATTATATGGGAAACCCTTAAAATTGTCAAGCGTTTTTTTTATTTTTTTTTACAATTTTTTTTCATACCCCGAAATCCCTTTTAAAATAGGGCTAAACGTACTCTATTCTGATATCTGCTTTTCCCTCTCCATTTACCTTCATAACCCCATATGTAGGTCTTCCACCTAACTGTCTTGGTCTTGATACACTTCCGGGATTTACAATGATTATTTTCCCCCTTATAGAGCTATCCGGTACATGAGTATGCCCGTAAAGTGCTATATTACATTTATTTTCCTCTGCTGCATAACTTAAACCATCCAGCCCGAAATCCACTCCGTAATTATGTCCGTGAGTTATAAAAATCCTGTTTCCACCAAATTCCACCACATCAGAAACCGGATTATTAGAATAATAATCACAGTTTCCCTTAACTTTTTTTATTTCACAGTTAAAAATTTCCGCCAATTGTTCGTCCTGACCCAAAAGGTCACCTAAATGTATCACCAAATCAATATTATGCTCTTTTTCGGCAATTTTTCTCACATTTTTTAAATCTCCATGAGAATCACTTATAATTATAGCTTTTAACATTCTTCCTCCAATCCGGCTTTCAGGATTTCCTTCATTTGTTCTAATGCCTTACCTCTATGGCTTATGCTATTTTTTAATTCAGGAGCCATTTCACCGGTTGTCATCTCATATTCCGGCACATAAACTATAGGATCATAACCAAAACCGTTAGTTCCTTTTTGTTCATATGCAATAAGCCCCTCAATAGTTCCTTTACATGTCTTAATTTTTCCATTTGGGAAAGCCACTGCCATTGCACAAACGAATCTTGCACTTCTTTCTTTTCCCTTGGCATCCTTTAGTTTATCAATTATATAGTTATTCTTTATATCGTAAGATGTATCTTCTCCTAAAAATCTTGCAGAATATATTCCCGGTGCTCCATCTAAATAATCCACTTCCAAACCAGAATCATCAGCTATAGCTATTTCTCCTGTTATTTCCATTATGGTTTTTGCCTTAATAATGGCATTTTCTTCAAAGGTTGTTCCATCTTCCACAATATCAATGTTAATGCCTGCCTCTCCCATAGTTTGAAGTTCCACGTCAAAATCCTTCATCATCATATTGACTTCACGAACCTTATTTTTGTTTGTTGTTGCAAATATTACCTTCTTCATTGGTTTGTTCTCCTTTATTTTTTGTCTGTATATGCCTTTAAACAAATATTGCAATCATGTTTTTCCGAAGACTGCCATCTGTTTCCCGTAGAGCTGAAATATCCTTCTCCATCCGTTAAATCCACATTATAACTGTCATCACTTCCATTCATTTCAACAGGAATCAGCTTAAAGATTTTTTTGTCCTTCCCGCTAGTTATTTTCACAGTTACACTGAATTTTTGTCCCTGCTTTACACTATAAGGCTTATCTAATTTTATTGTATAATATCCTTTATTTTTCAAAGTTCCACTTGCTGCTGTATGGGTTCTCTCACTTAAGGAATTTTCTCCTTCAAATTTGCTGTCCACAAATACCTCATACTTCACTCCGGGGGTCACTGCATAAAATCCCACCGCCTGAAGCTTCCCGTTTTCAGAAGGATTGTATACGTTGGCAAAATACACTGTACTACTGCCCTCAAATCCCATGGAGCCTGTCCATCCGCAAATATCACTTTGATATATATTATCATAATTGTCTGTATTTTCTATGCCTGTATAACAAACATTACTTGTTCCTATTCTGTCATCGTAATATGAAACATAAAATGTTCCCTTATATCCAAAATCTTCCCCCCAGCTGTTCATGCATATAAATGCACCATCTCCCGGAATACTCTGGTCGTTAAACAGCTCTTTTGAATAATTATCATCCCATCCGATTATAACTACATCATGATTAGGCTTCTTTTTTCCTTTATAGCAATAAGCATACTCACTTTCGTTATAATAAACTGATTTTGATTTGGAATTATTAAGGGACATATACATGGAGCTTTCTACTCCGCCATATTTATACACCATTTCCTTAATCTGGTCATAGTCCTTTTCCGGTAAAATCTGTGCTTCCTGAATATGTTTTTTTGCCTTTAAACCGGTAGTTTTTTCCTGAGTTCCATAAGGGTCATCCTGTTCTAACACCGGTCCTTTCCATGCCATAAGATATGCCATTGACATAATATAATCGCCACCATCCTGGATTTCTCCTGACATATCATTACTTCTGGCAAGGTTATTCTCTGAAAAATCATATTGCTCTTCCGGCATAAGTGATGTTTCAATTGCCGTCAGTGTGGCAAAGGCCCAGCATGTACCATAATTTCCCTGATTTTTTGCCGGCACAGCTCTTTTTTTATCTAAATAGCTGTAACGCTTTGGCAAATAAGATTTAGTGCCTTTTTTGCCTGTAAATGAAGCTGTATTACTTTTGCTGTTCCAATTATAATCATAGGCAAAACACTTTGCAAATATATTTGCCGGCACAAAAATTGTTCCATCTTTAGTAACCGTTTTATCATCCAAACTATATTCATTATCATTGAAAATCATTTTTTTGGTATTTAAATAAAGTGCTACTATACTGCTTCCTTTTTCGATAACAATTTTTTCGCCACCATACACATTTGCAGCGCAATTAAATGTTTCTATAACTATATCAAGTGGTATCATAAGATTCATATTACCACTCATGTACGCCCTTTTATTTACATATTTAACTTCTTTTTTATCAACTATAACATTTATTTCATCCTTATTTGCACTTTTAGCCATAATCCGATTCCATGTATCTAAAATCGGTGCCTGTGTCTTTTCCCCATCAAAAGAAATACTTTTTTGTACACTTTGTTTTGAGTAGGAAAAACCTGCAATTATAACCACTAAAATTGCAATAAGTGGAATATATACTACAAGTATTCTCTTTTTTTTCATTAACAACCTCTATTTATTTTTGTTTTTAGGAGGCTTCGGTCCCATAAACTGATAATAATATGTCTTAATCATTCCGTTATATATTTTACGGTTTTTCGTTGCTTTTATTCCCATATCTTTTTCTACATTTTCGTAAGATGAAATGATAAATGCCGACCATGAATCCAAAGCTTTGTACTTTTCTCCTAAAGTTGTATAAATCTTCTGTAAACTTTTCTGTTCCTCTAATCTTTCGCCATAAGGGGGATTTGTAATTATAAATCCATATTTTTTCCTATGGCTTAATCCTGAAACAGGACGTTCCTGAAAATGAATTAAATGTTCCACTCCTGCATTTATAGCATTTTTTCTGGAATATTCAATCATCTCCCCATCAATATCATATCCCTGTATATCTGTTTCTATATCATCATTTATTTTATCATTTGCCTCATTAACAGCCTGATACCATAACTTTTTATCTATAAAATTAGTCCATGTTTCCCCGGTAAACTCCCTGTTCATTCCCGGTGCAATATTAGCTGCTATCATAGCCGCCTCAATAGGAAATGTTCCACATCCGCAGAAAGGATCCACCAAAATTCTATCCTTATTCCATGGAGTAAGCATAATCAGTGCTGCCGCCAATGTTTCGGAAATAGGTGCCTTTGAGGTATAATATCTGTATCCTCTTTTGTGAAGTGATTCTCCTGATGTATCCAATGCAATAACTGCCTCATCCTTATAAAAAAACACTCTGATAGGATAACTTGCCCCATCTTCACTAAACCAGCTTACACCATATTCCTGTTTCAGATTCTCCACAATTGCCTTTTTTACTATTCTTTGTATATCTGAGGGACTAAATAATTTACTTTTAACAGAACTGGCTTTTTTTACCCAGAATTTTCCGTTTTCCGGTATAAAATCACTCCATTTTAATGCCTTAACTGCCTCAAAAAGCTCGTCGTATGTCTGAGCCTTTACTCTTCCAACCTGAATCATTACACGTTCAGCAGTTCTTAGAAATACGTTAGCCCTGCATATTGCCAATAAATTTCCCGAAAAAGTGATTCTTCCATCTTCAACCCTCTCTATTTCGTATCCTAAATCTATAATTTCTCTCTTTAAAACCGATTCCACTCCAAAATGACATGGAACGATTAAATGTAATTTATCCATATAAAATTCACCAAAATCCTTATTTTTATCTACTTAATGATAATCTGATAAAAAAACAATGTCAACTACATTCTATATCCGCCTACCACTGCCATAACCTTATATCCCTGGTTTGCCATTTCACTGGCAAGTCTGAAACTTAAACTGCCTCTTCTACAGTACAAAATCCATATGTCTCCTTTTCTACCGAAACTGTCGATTTTTCTAATATCACCCTCCGGAATATTTATTGCATTCTCAATATGTCCTTTGTCAAATTCACTTCTGCTTCTTAAATCCACCACTATATATCCTTTTTCCATAGCCCTTTTTCTTGCAGTATCAATGGAAACTAAGTCAAATCTGTTCATTGGTTACCATCACTTTTTTCTTTTAGTTTATTCATCTTATTACAATATGTTAAAACCCTATAGCCACTTACTGCTATAGGGTCTTAACCTTAACTATCTGCAATCTGTACAGTCTGTTGATTTGTTTTTAGAAGTACTATCTGTTGCTTTATTCTTTGATGTATTATATGCTGCCTTGCTTTTAGAAGTACCATCTGTTGCCTTATTTTTTGATGTGCTATCTGTTGCACTGTTTTTTGATGTGCTATCTGTTGCACTGCTTTTTGATGTGCTGTTGTATGCATTCTGCATGCTACTATAATCTGATGCATCGTTTTTACCTGACGAATATTTCTTTGCCATGACTACCTCCTGATTTTTTTATTTGTCACATAAGTAGTATGGCAAACTTTTTTTATTTTTATTCAAAAAAAGCAGTCCCATAATGGAACTGCTTAACGTGCGTGAAAGGATTCGAACCCTCGGCCTTCTGGTCCGTAGCCAGACGCTCTATCCAGCTGAGCTACACGCACATAACCCGCAAAAATCATTTTCTGATGATTGCGACTTATATATATTACACCACCAATTGATATATGTCAACAATTTTTATTTGTAGTGCACCATTTTGTTTAATATGATTTTGCTTAATATTTAATCTAAGTATCCTAAACTATCTGGCAATAATATTTATATTTAAATCTACGGCACCGCCAATACCATTTACTCTGCCATTATCTGAATACTGCCACATTTCAACGTTAGGCAACCCATAATCCTCATATTTTGAAGGATTAAAAGTCCATCTTGCCAACCACAATCCGTATTTTGAAACTTTGTTATAATCCACTGAATTTTTGAAAAAGGACAAATAAGAATATATACATGTATCATATCCTCTTTCTTCTAAATAATCGCAGTATGTTGTTATTATTTTAGTATTTGAACTTTTGTATTTTGCCTTATTTCTATATGTATTTTCAAAATCAAAAGCCACCGGATAATCAAAGTCATTATATTTCTTTAAAAGCTTCTCTGTAAAAATTGCCTCTTTTTTCGCTTCAGCAACATTGTCAGCATAGCTATACAGGTAAAATCCTATTTTTATTCCATTCTTCTTTGCCTGATTATAGTTATAATCAAGCTGTCTGTCTATGGTTCCACCCTTTGTTGTACCATAACCTAATCTAATCATGGCAAATGTAACACCTGACTGTTTAACCTTACTCCAGTCAATTACTCCATTATGGTGGGAAACATCTATCCCCTTAATCTGTGCTTTTTTAGTTAATGTTAATGGCAAACTTTCATAAGTAACCCCATTTACAATCTCATAAGCCTTAATTCTATAGGTATACTTCTTCCCTTTAACAATATCATAATCATCATACAAACCATAATCATAAGCATTATTACTTGTTAATAATTCCCATTTGTTATTGCTGTTTTTTCTATAAATATTGTAACCGGATGCTGTATCACTAATTTTCCATGTAAGTAAATTATAATCATCCATGGAAATTGCTGACGCTGTCTGCACGGCATATGGCAGTGCCTTAAGACTTTTACTCTTATTGCTATATGACGAATACACCTTTTTCTTCTTTTTATTTAACTTATATGGTTTAACTCTATACTTATAAGTTTTTCCCGTTTCTATATTTGTATCCGTATATTTCTTACTTTTAACATAATCAACTTTTCGGTATTTTCCACCATTTACACTTCTATATACAGCATATCCTGAATACTTTGTTTTTGTTTTCCATAATACTTTATTTCCAACTTTAGAATTGTATATCTTTGTAATACTTACCTTATTACTTGCTGCATAAACATCACTTTTGTCTGTTTTTAATCCCATAAAACACATTCCTGCTAAAAGCAAAACAAAAGCCGTCATCTTTATTTTCTTCTTTTTCATTTTGTACCTCATTTTTTTCATTTTATGTTTACTAATAAATTTAACTTCCTGTAGATATTAACCTGTAATTGTCATAAAAATTTAATGTGAAAAATATACACGAAAAAAGGTACCCTCATG
>NZ_HF991833.1:0-8321 GCF_000432355.1 Eubacterium sp. CAG:161 | reverse complement strand
AAACCCTGCCACTGCTTTTTTAGTCATTTCTTAGTCAAACATCGGTTCAATAAGACCGTATGTATTTCCTTTTCTCTTGTAAACAACGTTTACTTCATCAGTATCTGCATTAAGGAATACAAAGAAATTATGTCCTAACAGTTCCATCTGAACGCAAGCTTCTTCCGGATCCATAGGTTTAATTCCAAAGCTCTTTGTTCTGACAATCTTTACAGCATCCTCTTCGTCATCATCGTAGTCTGCTTCCAAATAAGCAGCTGAAAAATCCTCCCTAAATGCTTTTTTCTTATCAACAAGTTTATTTTTATACTTTACAAGCTGACGCTCTATAGTTTCTTCAACCATATCTATAGATGCGTACATATCCTCGCTGACTTCTTCCGCTCTGATAATGTTTCCTTTTACAGGAATTGTTACCTCCACTTTCTGATCGTTTCGATTAACACTAAGGGTAACATCTGCTCTAGTCTCCTCTGCAAAGTACTTGTCTAACTTTCCGAGCTTCTCCTGGACTGCACTTTTGATGCCATCTGTTACCTCAATATTCTTTCCGAAAATATTAATTTTCATGGTACCACTTCCTTTCATTAACTAGTAATTAAATTATACCATAATATGCCGATATTTCAAAAGGATTTTTATTGTTTTTTGCTATTTTTTCCCGGTATTTTTTTTCTAAAGACCATTTTGTATATTTTGCACAATAAAACCATCATTTTGGTACTTTCGACCTTTTTTGACCTGAAAGTTATTAACATTAGTTATTAACATATTTTTTGCCATCTTTTTATCGACAAAATAGGTTATCAACCGAGTTATTAACATTATTAACCTTTTTTGTAGTCTTTTTATGTAAATCTTTGTCGAATTATAAAAGAACGAACGTTTTGTTAACATGTAATAAACTTGTGCATTTTCCACATAACCTCTTGACTTTTCAAAGATTTTCATTGCACAATCATTTATCCTTGTTTTTTCATGAGATTTGGTGCCATACATCATTTAGAAATACAACACAAAATTAATTTCAGGCAAAAAAAATAACCATGCGGACAACAATCTGTCTGCATGGTTATTTTTAATATTAATTAATAATTCTCCTTGCTGCACAAGGTGAACCCATTCCGCTAATTATAATACCTGTGCTTTCTGTTGATGCATGGATAATCTGTCCACCACCTATGTAGATAGCCACATGGCTAATAGTTGAGCCGCCGTACTTATAGAATAATAAATCTCCCGGCTGTAATGCTCCTAATGAAACTGCTGTTCCGTTGTATACCTGAGTATATGATGAACGGTTAAGTGAATAACCAAAGTGTGCATATACTGACATTGTAAATCCCGAGCAGTCTGTTCCGTTAGTTAAACTTGAACCACCCCATACATATGGATTTCCAAGGAACTGCTTAGCGTATGCAACTACTGCTGAAGCTCCGCCTCCTGATGCATCTCCATATGAAGGCTGTGTGTTTGTACTCTGTGAAGGAGTACTATTGTTATTGCTACTATTATTACTCTTGTTACTGTTATCACTGTTATTATTTGATGTATTGTTGCCAGCTGTGTTAGAAGAGTTGTCTGACTGTAAATTATTATTGCTTTCAGCCTTCTTCTGAGCATCTAACTGTGCCTGACGCTCTCTTGCCTCTTCTTCTTTCTGCTTTCTAATCTGTTCCTTTTCTTCCTTGATGGTAATGGCTGTATCCATATCAATACTTATCTTAACAAAGTCTGATGATACCCAGCCACTAACTCCGGCTTTAATTTTGATTTTAACCCAATTGCCATCATTGCTGAACTTCTTTATAACGTATGTTTCCTTATTGTAAACGTTAGTTACTACATCTGACTTAGTAGTAGGGGACTGTCTTACGTGGATACCTGTATCCTTAATGTTAGCAAATACATATCCGTCATCTAATGCGTAATCCTGTGCCTTACTTCCTGTTACGAAATATTCTGCTTTTATATAGCCTGTACAATTTCCGGATACAATCTTGTACCATCCGTTGTTTGTCTTTTCAAGAATTCTTGCACCACAGTTGTTGTAAATCTTACCAACCATTTTTCCCTTTGTGCTTGGTATTCTTCTGACTCTTACGTAACCTTCTGCACCACCGTTAACTCTGGCGATTGCTATATCACTAAATAATTCTTCTTCGCTTGATGTTTTCTTCTTTGTAGTCTTCGTAGTAGTTTTGTTTGTTTCTACTGATGAATCCTTTTCCGGAAGTAATGATGCCAAATCGTTTTCACTACCTGTACTTGCAATATAGTTTTCTATGGCAAGTGCAGCTCCTGCGCTTGGTTCTTCGATATTTAATTCCTCACCAAACATCGGCTGAACTAGCGTAACAGCCATAACAGCTGCTAAAACACTTCCGGCAAATCTTTTTGAATAATTATATCTCATTTAAAATCAGACCTCCAATATCTTGCCTTATTTAAAATTTTACATATTAAAATATTACATTTTTGTTACAATTATAGCATTAGTCTCACAACTTGTCAACAAATTGCTCTTTATGCCATACATTTTATAACAAAAATGTACCATTCTCTAATATGTCTGTTAAGATTATTTTTCTTCCTATAGATTATAAGATATGTTATACTTAAAATCAACATTAATTTGTAAAAAGAGGTTTGCAATATGAAAAAAACAGTATTACTAACCGGTGCTTCCGGTGGAATCGGTGTTGAAATTACACGTTTTCTCATTAATAAGGGATTTAAGGTTATAGGAACTTATTATTCTAATGAAGATGCACTATCTTTCATTGCCCAAGAAGCAAATGGGAGTTTCTTCTATTATAAATGTGATTTATCGGATTTTAATAATATAAATAAATTAATGAAACAATTAGAACTAGACGGCCATTATCCTGATATTCTAATTAACAATGCAGGGATTTCCGTTATTGGGCTTCTTCAGGATTTAACAGAAAAAGATTGGAATAATTTATGGAACTCCAACGTAACATCAGCAGTTGGCATGTCAAAGGAAATCATTCCTGTTTTTCTAAAAAAAGGAGCCGGAAAAATTATAAACATATCCTCTGTGTGGGGTAACTGTGGTGCCTCCTGTGAAGTAGCCTACTCTGCCACAAAAGGTGCAATAAATTCCTTTACTAAGGCTTTAGCTAAGGAGCTTGCTCCTTCAAACATCCAGGTCAATGCCATTTCCTGTGGCATAATCGATACTAAAATGAACGCTCACTTAACTAAAGAAGATATAAATGCCCTATGTGATGAAATTCCCTGTGGAAGAATCGGAACCCCTTATGACGTGGCAAAAGCCGTATTTTCACTAATAAAAACAAGTGATTACCTGACTGGACAGATAATCACTCTTGATGGAGGATGGACTGTTTAGCAATCCATCCTTTTATTTTTCTATTTCACCATTTTCATACGATTTAATATGAGCTGTATTTCCTCCCTCTGTTACAGAATCCCCCTGATTATTAATAACATGGGTTATCTGACCTTTTCCCGTTAGTTTTACGGTAACTACATTATGAAGGCTGACGCCTTCCTTATCCGGAACCTCAGCCCCTGATAATATTTCAATATCTGCATCCCTGTTATAACAATATATGCCAATACCATATCCTTCAAAATTTTCTGCATCATCACTTATTTTAAGGGATGCGTAACCTTTAACCGTTCCATTATGACTCATGTATGCCTTTTGTTTTGGTACATCATAAGGCATTTCGCTTTGATAGAAATAAAGTCTTCCATTATTTCCATTCCATATAGTCTGATACTTTTGAAAATGCTCTACAAACAGTCCATACATAGTTACATCATCACCATTAATAATAATTCCATTAGGTGCCGTATTAACATTCCATCCCACATTATCACTGTGGTCGGCACGCCAAACCCAAAGATTATCTCCTAAAACGTTATTGCTGTTTATTGTGATACAGTTGTCTGTTTTTCCTGCATATTTTCCGCCACCTACCCTGAAATACACGTCACTTAGGCATATAGGGTCATCTTCATGAAACACATCACTTTTTTCACTTCCTACCTTAAGCATAGTTTCTAATTTTTTCTCTCCTGCATCAAACAAAAGTCCACAAATTTTTATGCCTGAAACATCCTTTGTTTCCATACATATATTTCCGTCAACTGCTTCTAACGTGGCAAGCCCCATTCCATAAATAATAGTATTTTCTTTTGTTACATTTATGGTTTTATCAATTTTATACACACCAGGTGTAAATAAGATATTTTTACCCTGTGCTAATGCCTTATTAATAGTATCTGCGTTATCCTTATCAGGGCTAGCTATGTAAAAAGTATTAAGGCTATAGCATGTACCTTCCACTCCATTTTCCCACGAAATACCGTCACAATCTTTTCGCATTTTAGGTACCATTACCCCAAAGCCCTCTTCATCATCGTAACATAAATATGGTTTTTCCTGAATTTCAGGCGTTTTTTCCACCCTTGTGTATGGAACATAAGGCCATGGTCCCTGAGGAATTATAGATGTTCTAACCCCTGTAAACACCATGTTCCAAACACCGCCTTCCCAGTAATTCCATTCATCATTTCTACATAAATATTGCTGCTGGGAGCCTGAAGACACGTTGCCATTAAATTTAGAATCTGCCATGAAGCCGCCACTGGACCATCCTTCTCCGTCGCTTAAAACTATACCATCTTCAGAATTAATTCTTCTAAGAGACACTGCCTGGGAGTTAGCCCACATACAGTATTCATTGATGCTGAAATTTTCTGCTCCCCGCCAAAAATTACAGGTAGCATTATGATTCATCCATGAAGCATCCACCCACAATTTGTTTATGTTAGTATCTGCAGGTAAAACTCCCAAACCTAACACCTGAGTATAATATCCCACATTTACCTGGAGAGATTTCCCGTAGTCTCCCGGCATAAAAGCTATGGCATATCTTTCGTCTCCAAATTGATTTCTTTCCTGAATATTGTATATTTCGTCTAGCTTCTTTTGAATATCCGATGCATCATCCTTTGGAGAAAATATAAGCACATTATCACCTAACACAGATTTATCCTTTACCGCCTTGCCGTTGCTTTTGTATTCAATAACATTTTGGATTCCTGTCTTTAGCTGTTTCTCAGTACTTTTCTCTTTTTGATTATTTGTAGTACATCCCACCAAAATAATGGTTGTAGCTGCAACTAATAATGTAAGCAGATACTTTTTCATTTCTGTCTCCTTATTTTAAACTTCCCTCACAATATAAACCGAATGCCTTGTGGTTACAAAAAGTGTTTTCCTTTTTTCTCCACCAAAATCAAAAGTCGTCGGCCTCTCCTGTATTCTTATTGTATATACGTGTTTTCCTTTATCATATATTTTTATGTTGTCATCACCGACATAAATTTTGTCATCAAATTTCTTTACCTTAAAATCCCCCTCCTCAATTATAGGAACAGGATTTTCCAAAAGTCCTTCCTTGGTTATGTCACACTGCCATACTCTCTTGTATAACTCGTCCACGGAATAAAGCTTCCTGCCCGGCTTTGACCTTGCCAAATTATTAGCCCTTATTAAATCATAATGACACGGAACAATTGTAGCACCGTCAAGACCTAAAAACGCTGTTTTAGGATTATAGGTAACTGCTTCTGCGAAATCCGTGCTGTCCCTCCAACGGTTTCCCGGGTACAATACCCTTTCCGGTTCTATATCTCCTATGTTAATTTTGTGAAGTTTAACAATTTCCCGGTTAGCATCAACAGAGAAAGCCACAACCTGCGCCCTTCTGTCATACCAGAAGCCATAGGAAGTTCCATTAGCATCCTTAGGCAGTGTATTTACAATTTCTTTTCCATTAATGGTTGCCTCCATAGGAATGCTATATTCGCCTACCACAATAATGTTATCCCTTGTGTCAAAACCAATGGAATTAATTTTATATGGTGATTCAAAGAATAGGGAAAGTTTAAGAGTCTTTCCGTCAATTCTATATACTTTTTTATCTAAACTGTCTACAAAATAGAAGTTGCCCTTTCCGTCACAGCATCCTCCATCAGCGAATCTGAACCCGTCAAACAAACGGGTAGATATGTACTTTTCCTTTCTGTTTCTGTCATCCTTAATTATAGTTTCATTGTTGGTAATAACCTCTTTTTGTTCATTTCCCGTAACTTCAACAACTGCTGCCTGCCATGGTCTAAGTTCAATTCCCGTATTTACATCTAACAGAAAATTGTCAATTGTATATTTCATTTGAGAATAATTATGAACATTTAAAAACTTTATGTTTTTACAGTTCCAGGTTTTTACGCAATAAGGAAATGCTTTATTTACAAACACTGTTCTAAAGCAATATGTTGTTGCAAAGGTTATGTTGTTACAATTATGTAATTCTATAGGAATGGCAAACTCCCCTTCTGCCTTTTCCTCCTCGCTTTGGAATCCATATATTTTTATGTTTCCGGCATTTATCATTCTAAGCTCACATCTGCCATGATGCTCTAGGGACAGGCAGTAAAATCTAGATGGAGTATCTGTATTTTCAATGTGAAGTCCTGCCGTAACATATGGACTTGCAGACCATATATCCTTAAAAATACCGCCTCCACCATTACATATAAACAGGCTTGGATACTGGTAATCCCACACTCTTTTAACATCCACATCTCTTGCTCTTCCCTCATCATATGGCATTTCAAATTCTCCGGTACCCTTTACAAGGTTTCCGTGACCTCCGAAGAATTTCACATCATTAATGTAAGAATTACCTTTTGCCTGCCATTTCACACCACAGGCTCTTGGATTTCTTGCACTGGTATTTATACCTATTCCAAACAATATATTTTTCTTATTTGAGCTTTCTATTAAAGGCTTCATTTTACCAAAGCCTGTAAATTTTTCCGTATTATCTCTTAAAATCAGCTGTGTAGATACCGGATTCATACCTATGAATACAGTATTTTCAGCTAATTTAATGGTATCGGATAAAATGTATTCTCCCTGAGGGAAATAAATAACCTGATATTTTTCTATTGCTTTTTTCAGGCTTTCCGTATCATCTGTTATGCCGTCCCCTGAAAGTCCCACTTCCTTTGCATTAACCCACAAGTCCATATCCGGAAGCTTTGGAATATCAGTTTTTAAGTCATTGTAATTAATCTCCCTTGCATATCTATATATCTCATCATGAAACTGCTTGTCGGGAAATACATCGGATACCACCACACCGTGAATATATTTTTTTAGTCTGCATTGATAATCTTCATTGGCAATATTCTTTTCCGTGTCCTTAAATCTGATTATATTTTCCACAGCCTTCAGCTGACAGTTATATACATTTATCTGGGTAAGGGAGTTTAACTCCTGGGCAGCACTGATAATACAACTCATATCCTCAAAAATACTATCCTCTATTATGATTTTTTCAAAATAGCCCTCATCAACATCAATAAACTTGGATGTATTTACACTATGAGCTCTTATAATATTAAATCCCGCCTCGTGAGTTTTTATTGCCGCAGATGTTTGCCCATAAAACCTTGTATCCACCATTACAAAAGGCCATCCCGGAGAGCATTTTGTGGTTATGATTCCGTACTTTCCACCACTAATAAACACATCCTCCATTTCATTTCCCACATCATATATACCTGCCATTCCTGATTCTACATGTATATCAATGTGATTAACAAAACAGTGCTGGGCGTAATGAGTCCTTAAGGCAATAGCATATCCATTTCCCTTTCCAAGATGTATGTTTACATTAGACATGGCACTGTAAAAGGTTCCCGGATTGGCATCAGCTATTTTGCTTTCATCCTCTGCCATCATATTTACAAACCAAAAAAGATACTTGTATCCTCCTTTTTGCTCAGGATGCGGTTCATTAAAGCCTTCTGCATTATCCTTTAATATAAACTCCGGTCTTTCTTCTCCATATCCTATAATCCTTACAGCCTTTGGTATATAAATTGTTTTACTTATAAGATATTTTCCCTCTGGCACAAAAAGGACGCCATACCCCTGCCTTTTTACAACAGAGTATACTGCGTCCTGTAACTGACTGCTAACATCCATGGTTCCGTCATTTCGGATGTCAAAATTTTCCTTTGTAAAATAAACTGCGTTGTGGTCATGCAGCATTTTTTTATAAAATGATTCGCCGTTCATATACATACCTCTTTACATATGTGATATGTTTCGATTTTATCAAATATGTGAATATTATGCAAATTAAAACTATTTCAAATATTTTCTTAAAAACTTACTAAATTTCTGATTATCTTTTCATAAGTTGGTAAATGCCGATATATCCCGTATTTTAGGGCTTTATCGG
>NZ_HF991832.1:0-5111 GCF_000432355.1 Eubacterium sp. CAG:161 | reverse complement strand
ATGCAATAATAATTTTGTATTCCTCTAATGGCTGAATTATAGTTTTTAATTGCCACTGTTGGGTTGTCTTTTCGAATGTTAATTATTTTGGCTTTTAGATTGCTTTTTGCATTCTTAATTGCCTTGTCACTCATATCAGTCTTTGCTATATAACCATATCTGGTCTTCCCCTTTGGAACGACTTTTATTTTAAAACCTAAATATGTTGATGAGTTTTTCTTAAGATTTATGACTTTTGATTTTTCTTCACTTATGTCCAATTTCAATCTTGTTTTTAAGAAATCCACTGTTGCGTGATACCATCTCTGTGCTTCGTTATAACTTCCACACATTATTTTGAAATCATCTGCATATCTTATTAGAAATCCATCTTTCAGATTGGTGTATTTCTTCGCATATGTTCGAAATGCTGCAACATTAGACATTCTGTTTGGTTTGAATGTTTCCCATTGATTACTTATCCACCAATCTAATTCATTTAAGACTATTAGGGATAGTAGTGGACTTATTATTCCACCTTGTGGTGTACCTTTTGTCGGTATTCCTTCTCCCTTTATTTCTGACTTAAGTATCTTACTTATGATACTTATTAAACGCTTGTCTCTTATTCCAAGTGTCCATATCTGTTTCAAAAGTTTTCCGTGGTCGACATTGTCGAAAAACCCTTTTATGTCAACATCAACACAGTAGTAATGCTTGTACATATTTATCATACTAACTGTTCTACTAATTGCGTGATGTGTGTCTCTGTTTGGTCTAAAACCATATGAATGGTTGTGAAACTTAGGTTCACAGATTGGTTCAAGGACCTGCAATATGCACTGCTGAACCAATCTGTCCCATATACACGGAATACCCAATGGTCTTTTCTTGTCACTTCCTGGTTTTGGAATGTACACTCTTCTGACAGACTTAGGTTTGTAGTCAGCTAACATCTCTCTCACTGTATTAATCACAGTTTCATCTGTTAGTTCTTTAATATCGTCTATTGTCTTTCCATCAGTTCCCTTGGTATTACTACCTTTATTACTCTTTAGGTTTCTATATGCTAACCTGATATTTTCTTCTGAACCAATAATCTCCAGTAACTTATAAAAGTTGTTACCGTTTTTACTTGCTGAATACAATGAATCATATACTCTTTGCATATCATAATATTCGTTGTATCTCAATTTGGTTTTCTTTAGCATGGTCTGTAACCTCCTATCTAGGAGTGATTACATCTCTTAGTCTTACTCGAACCCATACCATTCGACTTTAATTTGCTTAACTGTATGACTAGAGGTCTTCCCTCCACCGCTTATTATCACGGTTTCTTCGGTACTATACCTCCGCTTTCACTGACATAATCTCACTTATATCACTATTGTGATTTTCCCGTTTGATACGTTTCGTAGAAAGTAGATTCTCCACGCTGTCAGCTTCCAACGTTCCAAACACACTATCTTTACATCTATCCTTAGGTTCCTTCTATGAGCCTGTTACCTTGACACTGCCTGTAACAATGTATGGACTTTCATAAAGGCGGAGTCTTACTCGCCCACAGTAACGACACTATTTGTGTCACTATGCATTTCTACATAGTCCCGATATAGACCCGTACATTCGAAGTTTCGTCAGAAGAGCTTAACTCTCTTCATTCTCACCATAGATAGTTTATAGACCCCCGGCATATAGGATACACATCTCACCTCTGAAATGCTTTCGACATCTAATCTGTTTCGGTATCTCTCTGCCGACTTCACCGAGCTTCTTACACTTTAGTTTCTACTAACTTAGGTGCAAGTCGGAGGATTAGGGTTGCCTTTCAGGACGTTACTCCATCATTCGACATATCGTGTGTTTAGTTCTCCGATTTACTACTATTTTTTTTATTCAATTATTAGTTGCAATCGTGCCATAGCTTTTCACTATGGAACGTTTCGCACCGCCTTTCGGATCAGTAACAATGAATGAACACTTATCAGGCATCTGCATAAGGTTTGGTTTTACTTCATAAAAAGTTTTTCCTGCACCGGAGCCACCGATAATAAGAACATTGTTATTAAGTTTTGTTTTTCTCGTATCAAGACTCATTCTTACATTCTGACTTAATATTCTGTTACAATGTTCATCCTTATTCTTAATTGTTTTGTTTACCTGATTTATATCGGCAAACTTTGCAGTTCCGTATTCCTTGCCGGGCATCAGATTTCTTCTGCTTGTATAGTACATAAGAACTGCCATGTCATATGTAAGTATTGCTACGGTAACTGCCTTAACTGTTGCTTTCCCTTCATAATAATTATAAAAAGGCTCTGCCAACACATGATTTAATGATTCCATAAATTCATTAATGTCCATACCCTGACTCCAGGCACCGTTTATCAGATATCCTAAATACGCTGCCAAAACTGCACCTATAAAAAGAAGAACAAAGGAAG
This sequence comes from Eubacterium sp. CAG:161, assembly GCF_000432355.1. Lineage (NCBI taxonomy): Bacteria > Bacillati > Bacillota > Clostridia > Eubacteriales > Eubacteriaceae > Eubacterium > Eubacterium sp. CAG:161. The sequence continues at coordinate 2,688 of NZ_HF991832.1, read as the reverse complement.
GCTTTTTCTTCTTTTCTGTCATTATCTTCTGCTCCTTCCATGTTCTTCTGTTTTTAATGTAACTTCTTTATCAGGTTTCTTCTTTTCATATTTCTTTCTTACAGCAGCTTCCACACTGTCATAATGTTTAGAATATAATTCACTTCCCCTTATTGTCTGTACTACTCTGTTACTTCCGTCATAAAGTTTATATTCCTTTTCCATATCTAAAAATGTAAGCATTGTTTTTCCGTTATGTATTTCCATTATGTTTTCTTTTCTTATCCACACATAACGAACTTTTTCTCCCCATGTTCCTGGAACTCTTGTTTTAACAGCTACCTGACTTTCCTCATCTATCAGTGTTTTTGATATTGTAATGTCTGAAAGATTATTGTTTTTTGACATGGACACTGCCTGTATTCTCTCTGCAATACTACGATAACTGTTAATTCTTTTTGTAAAGGCATCTTTATCCATTGCTGCCTTATAACTATTATCCGTATCTGACTTTTCCAGTGCCCCCATAGTAACAAGTTTTCCAATTATTTCTTTTGCATCATCACTTCCTATATCAAACTTATCTTTTATGGTATCAACCGATACATCATTTTTTTCAACGGCATAAAGACCTATTTTTTCAATCAGCCCCTGTATTGCCTCTCCTGCTTTTTCTTCCTCCTGTGTATGAAACTTACCGTTTCCTTCTTTCTGCTTTTGAAAGTAGTCAATAAGTTTATTCTTTCCCTCACTGTCACTCTTTTTTACATAGTCATCAAATGTGCTGATATGTCCTGATTTCATTCTCTGCAGCATAACATTAATTCTTGGTGTTGCTTCCGAATGAAAAATTATTTCAGTCTGTCCCTTATTGATATTGGGCATTGTGGAATACAGTATTCCATACTTTTTTGCAAGTTTTTTAACTTTTTTCATTTCACTGTTGTCAAACTGTAAAACCTGCAGGTCCCCTCCTCTCATCAAAAGCTTTCTCATTGACGTTCTTCCAAGATTTTTTTCATAATCAAGCATTCCTTTTATTACATTTAGAACTTTTTTCATAGCTTCTATGCCGTCACTTCCGACTTTCATTGCTATCTCAATACCGTCATAAGCTACTCTTATAATCTGTACTGCTTCTGCTATTTCATCTGCCATATTTTTCACCTGCCTTCGTATTCTTTTACTTTATCCAAATTTCCGTTTTCAATTTCATATCTGTTAATGTCTACTCCCCATGCATTTAAAACGTTGCAAAGACTGTGAAGGATTTCTTCTTTTTCAATTCTCAGCATTTCAAGAGATGCTATAAGACTTTCTGCCGTCTCCACCCATAAAGGCTTTTTTTCTGCAATGGCAAGGTATCTTTTCTTTATGGTTTCAAAATCCCTATCTTTACTTTTTATCTCTTCAATCATGTTGCCGGTAAGTTCTCTGTCTCCTGTACTCATTCCATATTCCATCACAAACACCATTTCTTCTTCCGACATTCCTTCCAGTCTTTTCTTAATCCATTCCGCCATTTCTTTCATTGATAACATACCTGCCTCCTATCCCTGCAGACTGTTTTCCAGCTCTGCAATCTCAATTATTTCTTTCATTCTTTCAGCAGGCACTCTGCTGTTTATGATGTTCTCCAATTGATTTTCAGTAAGACCTTTTTCAATGGCAATTTTTATCTGGACAAGCTGGTTTCTGTCTAATTCTTCATCAATTACAAGTTTTACAAGATTTCTCCTACTTTTTGTTTTGATACCAAGTCTTGAAAAAATGCCTACCAGACCATGATTGTTTACTGATGTTTTTCTTTCAATGTCATTACTGTTAATTCTTACAACTGCACTTTTATTGCCTGCATATGGCATATTTCCTGACTGAAAAGAGAAATAATTATCGGCATCATTTCTTACATTATTAAAGGTTTCTTTATCCTGCTCATATTTCTTCTGCAATTCCTTTACCTTTTCTTTTAAAGCTTCATTCTCTGTTTTTAATTTTCCTGCTTCTTTTCTGTTTTCTGCAGCCTGCGAATAAGCTCTGTTTATCTCATCCTGTTTCTGTGACAGCAGTTCATCTTTTTCCTGATTTTCTTTAAGTATTCTTTCAAGCTCTTTCTGTTCTTTTTTATCCTGTGTAAGATTATTTAATACATCAGTAATTTCATCAAACTTTTTGTCCGTATTTCCAATTGATAACACCACCTCTTCAATATAATCCGTAAGTTTCTTTACATATTCAGGCTCCATTTCTGCCTCATCTGCCAGGCTGTCAGTTTTCTGTAAAATATCATCATACTGTTTCTTCATTGCTATTGCTTTTTCGCCACTTGATAGTATTCTTTCCACGTCTTCAATGGGAACTCCCTGTCTATAAAAATCAAGTCCCATTTTTAGTTTAGTAATGTCAACTCCTTCTGCCGTAAGTACTTTAATTACTCTGTCATCATAATCAAAACGTAAACACTCTGAATAGATTCTCATCCTTTCTATGTCCATCTTCTTATCTGCATATTTTGCTATCTGTTCTCTTGTAAGACCATAATCTGCATCATAATTTATCAGTTCCATTACTTCTTTGCTTAATCCTTTTTTCTTAAATCCCTGCACAATCATATTTTTATCTCTTGTAATATCACTGCTCATTTATTACCTCCTGTTAAACTAATAAAACAGCCTACTTTTGTGGCTGCTTGTCTCTTTCTTTTATTTG
>NZ_HF991831.1:4813-13327 GCF_000432355.1 Eubacterium sp. CAG:161 | reverse complement strand
ATCTGTTTGTCTGTTGCATAACTATATCTCCATAATCTTAATTCCTTTTTTATATTGCCTTTACTCTATCTTTATTTGTATTAAATGGGCGTAAGTAAGTTTGTTTTGAAATTAAGATTGTATAAAGATGAGCAGAATCATGATGTCCTATTAACGAAACATAACCCTTTATACCATACTGCCAATACTTTTGCATTTCTGCAATTCCCTCAAGATACATAGTTTCTTCCTGTTCTCTATACAGTGGAGCAAATGTCATTGCATGTGCAAGAAGATATTTCTCTGAACCAATATCGATTTCAATATGCAAAGGCAGATCCATAATCTGGTCTTGCGTTGTAGGTGATATCAGCTTAATCATTTCATCAAATTTTTAGTGAATTATGAATATCTCCAATAACATAAGTTGCCATTACTTAGAATCTCCTTCTCGTTTCAGTCTAGCTCTTTTCGTTCCACTTCCCTAAATCTGTCATCCATAGCAATATACTCAAACATCGCAACTCTTTGCGATGTAGAAACCGACACCCGCTTCTGCTCTTCATTCCACCATGCAACTGCCCTATCATAGGCTTCCCTTGCTGTCTTTTTGCTTACATATATTCCAAGCCACTCGTCGGCATCATGATTCCATTCATCTGCTGTAACAAGGAGAAAGAACGGTCCCTTCCCATAAACAGATTCCTTATCAAACTCTGCCCATAGCAATTCAGGTTCTACTTCTACAAATATTTCATTGTCCTGATTGAATTCTTCTATCGTAAGCTTTGTACAAGGATTATTGAGATAAAAATCATATTGTTGAAATCCATGCTCATCTGCAGGATTACTAATCACGCGTTCATATGAAGCTTTCAACTTCGATATATCATCATATATTCCAATGATTTCATCTCCATCATAATACCCCGGAAAATATAATAAAAATAATCTATTCTCCATAACAAATCCACCTTCCATTTTTGTACTCTATTTTTAATCCGCTTACTGAAATCAATTGCTTTTTTCTTTGCCGTTATGCTCTACAATTATGTGCATTATTTCTCTATTATGCTTTACACCAGCTTTAGGAATACTATATCTGCATGCTATATCCACGGATACATCCGCAACCTTCCCGCAAAATACTTCCTCTGTATCAGTCTTTACCACAATTTGTGTATTACCATCCCAATTTTCCAAAAACTCAGACAAATTCATAATAATAACCATCCTTCGCTCTAAAATATTCCATATATAGTTTTTCCATTTATTTCAATATCCGTCCTCGCTGTATTTGACAACACAATTACCATCCGCTTATTCAAGCATAAATCAAATTTTCTTTTTTCCAACACTTTTGCGATATTTTTATCGCTTTCTTCTAAATTATCCTCCATGCCTATACCATACACAAACATGTCGTCATAACTAGCTGGAATTTCATTTCGATATTCGTATAATCTGTATGACCAGTCTTCTCTATTAACAACAGCAAAATTTCGCCCTATCTGTAAATAAGGCTTTATATCTTTGAACAAAAGAACATCTTCTGCCTTTCTTTCTACCTCACGTGAATTTTCATGAAGAACAATCTCAATCGCAGGTTCTATCGTATCATCGTTTGTTGAAACAATTACTCCGTCTAAATCCTTTTGAGATGTGTATATATCCTTAGAAAATTCAACATCTGCCATTCCCACACCATAAAGATATAAGTCATTGTATTTTTCAGCCGGTATGTCCGAAATCATCAGATAATCGTGATAATGACCATCTTCAAAACATATGGATAACCTGATATTTCTTGCCAAATACTTTCTAAGTTCTTTAAACTGAATTGCCATAATCTATTGTCTCACTTTCTCTTATAAAGTTTTTCCCATAATTCCCCCTCTATGTTCCGCCAAGATTCCGCTCTCCATATTGGTTCTCCCCAAAATCTATAATCCCAAATATGCCATGATTCATTTTCTTTGCGATAATCATTGGATTTACCCGAATATGCATTTTCAAGATTATCTTTTCCCGAACGACGTATTTTCTTATTCGCTACTCTCTTGGCAAATTTCGTTTTGCCACCGACTTTGTATACTGGTGTATGCTTATAACTTCTGCTCATTGTTAAATCTTTCACTCCCAACGACAATCTCTTCTAATGTCCTTGGTTCATAATTCATAAGTGCTATTCCTCCCACTTTGGCAAAACAGTATATCTGCCACTATAATAGCCTTCCAAAAGTTTTTCCTTCAAATCATCATGCCATGCTCTCATTGTAGATTGTAGATAGTATATTTCGCCTCTGCCATTTTCATCAATCTCTAATATGTTGCCCGTCGTTACATCCATGTGAAAGATGATTTTCTTTTCATTTCCACCGTAATATTCGATAGTTAGATATTTATCAGCATCTTTTGCAAACACCATAACACAATTCAAAAGAATAGCTATGAGACGATACTCAGGATTCCACCATAATTCTTTTATGTTTATTGTTGTTTCTTCTATAGGTAACCATGCCAGTACATTATCAAGTTCAATTACTCCTCCTCGGCTTTGCCTAAAACTTCCAGCCTTTCCATTTTCAGTGCTCCATAATCCGGTGTCCCAACAACCAGCGGATAAATGGCCATTCTTCTCTATAATTAAGCAAACCTCAAAATCCTGGGGAAGCATATCTTTTATGAAATGAAATCCTGTTAATGTTATTTCTCCTGGCTTATTTGATATAGCAAATGCCTCATTTATATCCATAATTATCTTCTCCTTTGTTTTTTTTATCTGACCTATTTTCACGCAGTTCCGCACTTGTCATAGGTCTGCGGTGTGATTGTACAAACATCACAGCTCTCTTTATCCCACTAACCATATTTATTTCCTGCTGTGAATATTCACCATAGTCTGTGACAATATCTACATTTTCTGGATCCTGCAAAACTTCTTCCAACACACTATCAAATCCATGGGCATGATCCAACTGACCATTACGCACGAAATGATATATTAACCCTGTTCCAGAGAACTCCGCCGCAATATAATCAACAGCTCCTCTTTCAAAACCATATCCCATCTGCACACACCAAATACCAGAAGTATCATCATAAACCGGGATATATTCACTAAGATATCTCTGCTCTAATAAATCATCTGAACCACCTGCATATTCAGGTTTGTTATCAGCATTAATCCTATGACTATTTTTACTGTATAAATTCGTGAGATATTTAAGATATGCAATTCTCTCATCTTTTTCGTTCAAGGACATACGCTCAATATATATCGGATTAATATGCTTATGTTCAAACTCTCCCTGATATGCTACTCCATCAAACTTAATATCTACGCAAACCTGAACATCAGAATAATCTCCTCTGAGATTTTTATAAAGTTCATAATCATCGTCAAAATAACCTAAGATTATTCCTATCTTCTCGTTAAACATAGTTGTATTCCAGTTACCATAGAGACTTCTTACAATGTCACCATGCCGGAAGTTGTGTGGTATAAATATGAAGTCAGACAATGATTCACTATAAGGTATATTCCCTGATGCAATATTACTTTCATTGTAATATTGCTTGTCTTCCATAATCTGTGATATCGCCTTTAATATCCTATTCCTTAATACATCATCAGTTATTTCGTCCATAAACTGTTTTAACCACTTTACCTTTTCCTCATATGAAATCATAATGTGATTTGCAACTATTGTAGCCTTTTCTATATCTGTAAATTCGTGGTGAATACTATGTAGATAAGCTCTTGTATCTTTCGATGTGATAAACTCATCAATAAAATCCTTTTCCATTCTAGACCTCCAAATAATTATAGGAGTATGTAAAAACAAAAAGACATTTATTTCTATACTCTTTTAGAAGATTCACTATATATTTGCTAGTCAAAGTATAATCTACCGGATCACAACCAAACTTTTCTGTAAGATCAAGAACTACCACTCCTCCGTAATTCCCCTCAATTATGTCGTTAAGATGATTTTGTACAAGATACACATCAGGTTCTATCTCGCTGATTACTTCCAGGCGTTGGCTACTTATACGCTTTGCCCTTATTAAGCTCTGCATAAGTGTTTCCGTCATATCTTTTACAGCCTCAATACTATGACCGCATACCACATAATGAACCATATTTCCCTTGAAGACAGATGCATTTTCATGTTCTTCAATATTAATAAGCTCATCAATAAATGCCTAATCATATATAGCACTCTTGCAAATATTTTTGTCCGGAACAATTCTCTCCTTGAAATCGAAGTGAAATGATTTCGTTTCACTATTGTAGTAGTTGTAAATCCATAAGTTTGATGTGTCTACGAATCTGTTAGTTAAATTCACGAAATCCCTTCTTCTTGCTTCCAAAAGAAAGTCAAGTGCCTGATACATGGTAATTTCACAAGGTACAGTTTTTATTCTGTTTACTGAATTTTGGTGCCAATATTGATTTTAAACCTACATTTTCACATTTCATACGTTCTTCACCTCTATGTTTTCTTCATCTCTTTTAACGCTATTCGTGTTATGTAAATTTACAAATTTATCTTTATATATGTCTTCTACAAAAAATACTGGTAATTTTCCACGATATGTCTGATATAATACATCCTCTGAAATCTGTATATAACGTTTTCCCACTGGTGTATCTATTTTTTGCATATAATCTACTACAATAGAATTTTTCATTTTATCATTGATTTTCCCACAGATAATACAATAGCTGTTAAGTGATGTATGAATTTTATTTTCTTCCCAATTCCATTTATATCTAATTAGACATTCTTCATATTGATGCCTGTGTTTTGACTTCTTATTTGCTTTAGATATATCATTTTCTTTCCGTTTGAGATATTTGGGTATTTCTAAATCTGAACTAAATTTTTGTTCCAATTCTTTCACCTTCCTCTGTCACCAATCCGACTAAAACCAAAAACAGAAACGTCTTTTAAAATTGAACTCTCAAATATACCCTCGGTCACCCGAGGACCTCAAAAATACCTTTGCTGCTACAAATGTCAGCACAGAATATCTTGTCGAGGTATAGCAACTTGTCATTAGTACTCATAATTGTTCTCCAATTTTTTTATCTGCTCTACTTCAATTTGGGCTGCATCGACCAAATCAATTGCTTTTTTATACGTATCCTTTTACCCGATAATTTTTGACCACATCCGGATACTGGTTCTCTTTATCATAAACTCCAAAACAACTGCCCCTTTCTGTTTTTTACCTTGAGATTTTACTATATCAATTGGTTTATAAATCTACTCAAATCGTTTCTTTCAGAAATATCAAAAACAAAACTTTATCTCTCTTTCAATTCTCGTTTTACACCTGATACCCGATTCTGAGTAGCATATTTTGTTAAGCGTTCCAAATACAATAGTGGCATCTGTTGTATTTGAAGGAAATGGCTCTCTAAAACTTCTTATCCAATTCCACTATAATTGGATAATGATCGGACAATGTTGACAATGTTTTATTATCATCAATAAAAACGTTTTTTATATTCAGTCTAAAAAGCACTGTATTTTTTATTAAAAAATGATCTATTGAAGATCCTGTTATATGATTTGTTACACCACCTCCAGAAATATCCGTGTAGCCATATACATTAATCAGCTTTCGATACTGTTGTCTTTCACACTCACGTTCTTCATCCCATCTATTCTTGATTACGTAATCTCCTGAATTAAAGTCTCCCAAAATTAAGTCCGGTCTATCGGCTTCTCCCATTCCGTGCAATAAAGGCAATAATACAGATGAACTAGGTAAATGAATTCCAAGTATTCTAAATTCTTTTAACAATTCAATATACTTATTTAAATACCCATCTTTAAATGATGTTTTACAATCATCACCATCTGTCTTTTTCCATACACTTTTCTGCTTAGGAACCACAGCTACTGTTACATTTAGTCCCTTTTTGTACGGTTCTATAACTGTTAGATTATTCTTCTCAAATAAAGATATCCAGTTACTATACTCATCACAACCCCATTGAATACTACCATTATACTCATAATAGGGGAACTCCTGCAATACTGCCACATCATCTTCATTTGATATTAATTTAACCAAATATCCAATGATTTCTTCAGCCATATTTTTTCGATATTCGGTGTCTTTATCTTTCTTTTTTTCATACCAGTCCCATACCCCATCAAATCTATTTATATTCCATGTTATTATCTTCATTGGTCATACTCCTCATACTTTTCCAATGCTTTTTTCAATGTTTCTTTAATCTTATTTCTATAGGATTTCTCGCCTTTTTTCTCTCTGTCAAGAACTTCTACACATCCGCTATATTGCAATACCCAAAAAGTAAAACTATTGAGATTTACTTTGAGTTCTATATCATAATACTTGTTTTCGTCCGCATCGTATCCTACAACCTTAAAGCGATCTGAGAACCAATCCACAACCTGTGTGAATTGATCTGTATCTATACGTATTCTTACTCTCTCAACCTTACCTGTGAACATATACGGATTTTCCATTCTATATTCAAATAGATCATTTAATTCTAAAAGTCCGACCTCCTCTTTTGTAACAGCTTTCGCTCGATTAATTGTAACGTCTGTCATCAAATCAATTCTGTACAGCTTATATTTCAAGTCTGTACGTCTTTCCGTTTCCAGATCAGCTCCCAACATATAGTAGCGTCCATTAGAAAATATAATATCAAATGGTGAACAAATCCTGTGTACATCCTCTCTATACTTCTCCGGTGTCTCTGGCAGCACCTTTCCATATCTTCCATATGGTACCAGCCTTACCTTCTGATTTCCATAATCATACACGCACAGATTAAATTTTATCTTTTTCCCCTGCTTAATCGCCTGTCTGATTAACCGAACTTGCTGTAAGACGCGACTTTCTATATAACCAACTTTTTCATCTATATCATCATCTCCAACAAAATACGGCTGATTCCCCATACGGTGACGATAATTCGTCAAATCAGAAAATCTCTTGCCAGCCAGAAATGTAATCCTATTTGCAAGATTATCTGCCTCTTTCTTGGTCAAGATTTTGCTATTAAGTACTGAATCCATCAGAAACATCCATTCCGTGTCAGATAATGTTTCCATCATCCAGTATCCAATCGCCCTTCCTTTCTGCCCTTTTTTAATAAATATGATTTCTCGCTCAGTCACTCGACATTCTCTTATAATTTCGTCGCATTCTTCTTCCGTTTCATAGACTCTTGCACCCATTCTATCCAAAAACCCCTCAATTGCCTTGCGCTCTATTTTAGATTTAGATTTATCTTTTTCCTTTACATATCCCATCGCTTTTACATGTTTGATAATCTCTGCTTTTCCTATTGGATTTTCTCTACTTGCATATTCTCGCAAAATCTCACGTATAATATCATCATTACTACGTTCTCCAAATTCTTTTTCTGGTCGTGGCATAAAACCGTTCCTTTCTATTTTTTTGTGCTATAAGGTTATACATCTTAATCTTGACTAACTTTATATATTGCTGCATGCCTTGATCTTGTTCTACATATTTCCCCATTTGCATCTCTGCAATACTCCACATCTTTACGTTCTTTAAAATATTTAGCAATCCCTCTTCCTACTGCACTCCGAACAGCTGGTGTTCCAATACTTCGAAAACTTTCAAAATCAAGTAAGGTAAATGTACCTCCCACTTTTTTTACTTTTTCGTCATCTTTAAGGAATTGATCTATCTCTTCAATTAAATTGTGCAATGCTTTCTGATAATCTTCCTTATCTTCTCTTATTCCAAAATGATCTTTTAATATTTGATCAGCAAGCTCGCATGGTTTCATCTGTTTATCCAAAGCTTCTTTGCATAATCTTTCACTTAACATCGGAGACATATATATCTGTAATCTCATAGCTATAACTCCTATCTTAATCACTCTACTAAATATTATAGTAGAGTGCCCATACATTGTCAATAAGAATTCGCTTTCCTTGTCCAATAATATCAACATCTATATCATCCTGTTGTAATGTTACAGGCTTAAATTCCTGCACTAATAATTCACTCTCTGACTCATAATTCTTCGAATACTTCTCTCTCTCATACTCATCATATGACGGAAGCATTCTCTCAAAGTATTCCAGCGTTTTTTTTCCTGCTCTATGTGTCTTTTTTCTGCCTCAAGCCTACGTTTTCGCCCCTGTTCTGCTTCCATCTCTTTCCGTTCTTTTTCCCTGCGAGCTTCCTCATCGGCATAGAGCTTAGCAAGTAATTCATCTATCCTTTTCTTGTATTCTGCATCCTTCCGCTCCTTCTCCCATGGAGATTCCGATATAGCAGGGTGTAACGGATCTGATGTTTTATCATAATAGTTGACACTTTATTCTCGCATATGATTATATATAATACGAGATAAAGGAGGTGCTTTTATAGCACGAAATCAGAAACATTATGACACAACATCATTCCGAAGGAAATCTACTTACAGGTTCAAGAAGAGTTGGTCCGCAGGCGAGTAGTTAAAACCAGTGCCAATGGCAAAAAACGAAGCTATAGCTG
>NZ_HF991831.1:0-4808 GCF_000432355.1 Eubacterium sp. CAG:161 | reverse complement strand
TGGCAAAAAACGAAGCTATAGCTGCAATCACTGCTTCTCCCAAATCATTATCTGCGGAGAATGTGGTGAAATGTTCCGAAAGCTCCACTGAAACAATCGTGGAGTTAAATCTATCGTCTGGCGTTGCATCAGTAGGCTTGAATCCACAGGACTAGAATGCCACGCCAGAACCATTAACGAACCGGTCCTTCAGGATGCTGTCGTCAAAGCAATCAACCAGATGCTTGGAGACAAAAGTAGCTATCAGGTACAGCTACAGCTCAACATTGCCTCAGTCATCCGAGCTTCGCAGGCAACCTCCGTTGAAAACATCGATGAGAAGCTGATGGTCCTACAGCAAGAGCTTATCCAGAAAGCCCAGAGCAAAGAAGCCTATGACGAAATTGCCGATGAAATATTCAGGCTTCGAGAACTCCGCCAGAAGACCACCGTCGACACTGCCGCAAGGGATGAACAGATAAAGCGGATCAATGACCTACAGGATTATATCGCACAGCAGACTACCCACCTCACCGAATTTGAAGAATCGCTGGTACGACGCTGGAGCAAACAGATCACCATCTGGGATGACCACATCACCGTCGAACTGAAATCCGGACTTAAAGTTGATGTAGAAAAATAAGCATAGAAAACAAAGGCTCCTCACCACTGGAACTAATCCGGTGATGGGGAGTCTTTCCTTAACTATTAGACCTTTTTACCGCCTCTTGGATAAGGTGCTTTTTCTTTATAAATACGGCTATTTTTTGTGTTGTAGTGTTGTCCATGTGCTTTTACCATGTGCTCAATAGGTGATTCATGCGTTCCAGCAGCAACATCTGCTACAGTATCTGCTACATTTTTTATTGTATCAGAATTGACTGCTTTTTTAACACTCGGACTTTGCGTTGGAATTTTTACGTTCGTGCTCTTCTTTTTTCCTCCACCATTAACTACACAATCTGTAACAACTCCTGCACCTATAGTGACTACAGCTTTAGCGATTTCAGTAGCAATCGGATACTTATTGGAGAAGTTTGTCACAGCCTCCACAGCCTTTGCTATCTTTGCTCCAATACCCTTATGAACTGGAGCATCTACAGGCAGAGATTCTTTTATATGTTCCTCTGATTTTGTGATCTTCTTTTCCTGAATAGGCCCCTTGTTTAAATCTTTATTCACAGCATCCGTAGTATTAGGTTCTACCGATGGTTCCACCGTATTGTTTTCCACTGATGGTTCAATAACCGGTTCAGCTAGAGAAATCACCTCACACGAAACAAACGGTCCATCACCAAAATCTATCTTTTCTTTTGTTACGGGATTGAAATACCAATTCGTTGGATTTTGCCAACTCCCACCATGTGCTTCTAGGTGCTCTTCCCTGTAAGAAATTGAATGTTACCAGGATTTCTTTGATATTCTGGATATTGTTCCGCACTTTTCATATGCTGACCTTCGAAAGCTTTACCATTTTCATCGTAAGCTTTGCCTTTTTCAAGAATATCTTTCTGCTGTTCAGGAGTCCAGTTTCTTGTTCCTTTTCCCTCTTTAACAAGTTCTTGTTCTTTTTCCCAGGCTTCACGTATAGCTTTTTGAGATTCTGCTGTTCTTCTTGACATCGGCTTAATCTCCTATACCAAGCAGATCGTACAAGTCATTCAAAAATGCTATAAAATCATCATATATTTCATCATCTTCGATTCTTTCAGCTTCTTGATTATAAATAGCTATTTTCTCACCAGCCTTTTCGCAGAGGATAGGGTCTCCTGATGCGAGTGCACCGATGACGATATAATCTTCACTAGGTCTGTCATTGTTATCTACATTAACTACAGGTTTATGTTCAACACCATATAGCTGAATACCTGCTGGCAAGAAAAACTCCCCACCATCAGAAAACAACAACCATTCCTTATATTTTTCCGGTAGCTTTACATTGTGCTCTTTCTCGAATTCGGTTATTTTTTCTTCGGTTGTTGCTTCAAGGAAATTCATCTTTCCTTGCTCATTAAACTTATCTACAATTACTTTCAATTCATCAGAAATCATCTAGATATTCTCCTTTCACACGTTTTCCAAATCATTGGGAGCATCTTCTAATCCCCATAAAAACGGGGCATCTTTAATATCACGTCCATTTAAGCAATCTTCTAATTCTGGACGTATTGTTATGGTATTAATGTCAAAAACTTTTGGTGCTCCAACCCTTACATTTTCTCTAAGTTTCGCATCGTACCCATCCCTATCAAAATGATTTGTTACAAGCACTAAATTATGCCCTCCAAAGCATTTTACTTCATCTGATGAACTACATGATTCGTATCTAATACCATCAAAATCCTTATCATTCAACACCCACTGTAATAATAACTGTGGCATAATATATTCTTCAATAAATTTGCTCCCCGGGTGCTCCACTACTAATGAGCAGGCAGCTCTTAATGGATAAGTACAGATATATTTAAGTAAATATAATTTAACTTGTTCAGCATCTTTTTCGTTGTGAAACCAAGAGATAAAACTATGTTTAAGAGGCATTAACTTTTCAGAGAAATCAATAAATTTCATGTAGTTATTTTCACTCTGTGGAATATCAAATCTTGAAATCGCAAATTTCTCAGGCTTTCCACATTCAAACCAACACAATTCTGCTTGAGATGCTAAATACAAGCATGGATGCCCCGGCATACTATATCTTTCTGTGCCCACCAAATAATTTTTGCTGAGTGGAATATGAAACAGCTCTTTTCTTTCCAAAGGAAATGGATTGTCATCATAAATAGCACGTATTCTATAATATGTTTCCAAACGATAAGCACCAGAATATCTTTGCATGAGCTGAGATTTCATGTTATCAAATACCTCAAATGCTTTTTGAGATGCAGAAACAATTTTCCCGGCGTTGTAAAGTTCTAATACTTCAATTAGCAACTTTGAATTTCTATCAATGTTTTCTACCTGTTCTGTTACCATTTTACACATACTCTTTCCTACAAGAGGGTTGTCTTCTGGTTTCAGAGCCTCTTTTACATCTTTGACGTATTCAGCAAAGTTTTCTCGAAGAAACTCTGCACTTGATTTATCGCTTCTTTTTAAATGACATCTATATTTTTCGAGAAGACATAATAATTTATCCACGCATCTCACTCCTTCCATAACATCCAATCCACTGCCTAAACCCTACCGCATTTTTTCGACCATCCACTTTTTCTCCAGTCAGACTAAAAAGTAGATATGTTTCCATACAAGAAAACCGAGCTTTCTGCAAGGCTTCTCTGATGATGCTAACCTCGCAAAAAGCCCGGAAATACGCCACTTTTCAGCTCTTATTTATCTTTCCTTGACAGCAAACAGACCGTCTCATTTTGTGTATCATTGTCCAAACTTAGTGTAAACTCTTTTTCTATAATCGGCAACTTAAATTCTATAGATTTCAGCCACTGACCATTCTCTTTGCGTTCTTCGTAAATCTGCACATTATCCACTAACTGCGACAGGAACTCCCGTTTCTCTGCTTCGTTCATTTGAGCATACAATTTATCAAAGAACACGAGTGCCTTGTAAATGTTATCCCCTGTAATCTTATCTGCCAGCAGAGAACGTTTCTTAGCCTTTGCAGATACAAGCAGTTCCTCTGCATCATCTATTTTATCATAAGTCTTGTACAAATGGTTCTCTAAATCTGTTTTTCTTCGCTGATAATGCTTATCCTCATAATCAAGAGAATCCATATCTGATAAAATAGTATCTTTATTATGATATAGCTTTCTTAATTGTATTTTATAATTTTCTATTTCCTGATCTAATGCGCTAGTATCTACTTCCATATTTATTTTGTTGCGGATTAAATCCGAAAAGTTAGGATTACTAACCAATTTACTAATCACCTCTGCAACAGAAGCATCCAGCATTTCTTCATACACCTGTTTTTTGTAATCACACTTATGACCTCTAGTCATATTTCTGTGTTTGCAGCCATAATAATAAAAATCCTTATAGTTACTTCCATCCTTGCGTTTCTTAATAGACTTGTTGCCATACATTCCTGCACCGCAGACAGGACATTTCAAAATTCCTGATAATAGATGAATCTTTTCTCTCTTGTCACGATTGACCTTTTCATACTTTTTAGCCTGTGCCGCCACCTTGACCTGCGCCTGCTCCCATACTTCTTCTGATACAAGAGCTTCGTGCAGACCATCTACTAACAGGTAATCGTCTTTCTTAACCTGCCTATACTCATTTCTTGTACCATGAACCTTTTCTGTCCGTCTTCTTCCATAAGAGATTTTGCCACTATAAACCGGATTCTGTATAATCCTTCTGATAAGAGCAGCATCAAATAACGGATTTTTACCATTCTGTCTGGCTATCTTATGAATTCCATGATTTTCAAGGTACTTTACAATTCCATTTGCACCCAAATCCGTATTTACATATTGGTCAAATATCATTCTGATGGCAACTGCTTCTTCCTCATTGACTTCCAGTTTTCCATCAATGAGAGAATATCCATATGGTGCAAAACCACCGTTCCATTTACCTTCCCTGGCTTTCTGCATCCTTCCTTCCATTGTCTGAACACGAATGTTCTCACGTTCAATCTCTGCCACTGCTGACAGAACAGATATCATAAGTTTCCCGGCATCTTTGGATGAATCTATTCCGTCCTCCACACAAATCAGATTCACTCCAAAATCCTGCATTACTTGTAATGTTGCAAGTACATCTGCCGCATTTCTTCCAAATCTGGAAAGTTTAAATACAAGAACATAAGATACTTTCCTTCACCGCATCCGTGTGAATACGGTAGTTCACCTTTGATA
>NZ_HF991830.1:0-1058 GCF_000432355.1 Eubacterium sp. CAG:161 | reverse complement strand
GCCTTATACGATATTCCAAAGGGCTATCATCCTGAAAAATTCGAATTACGTGAGCTAATAGATTTTTCAGCACACGACGTGTACAAGACTAAAGTATATTATGACAGAGAGCAGAGAATACTGATTAGCCCAAAGCTGTTTAAGCTTATGAAAAATTATATTAAAGATAATGAGTATAAGGCAATATTTTAAACCTAAAATTATTTCACAAATACATGAACGTTTTACAGTTTATCATAAAAAATCATAAAGTGTTATATTGCTCGCAATGCCTGATTAACAAAGGCGTTGCGGGCATTTTTGTAACACTAAATAATGTATGATAAACTGATATAAAATCCCTAGGCTCTTCAGGCAAAGAAGGAGTTGTCACTGGAGGGAAAACATCAATACTTGGGAAAAATATGTTGGCAGAGATGAATGTGTCAAAACGAACAAAGTGGGCAGGATATCAAGCTTAATCTATGAAAAACCTTTGGACAGTGAACTGGAAGAGTGGCAGATTTTTATTTAAGATTTGTATTATAGAATTATGTCAAAAAATTTTCAAGACAAAGATATCGCTTTTTCTGTCCCACTTACAAAAATACAAGAATTTAAAATAAAGAAAATATTAAATGAACAAGAAGGATTTTTGTTGAGGATAGGAGTGGAACAGAGTGTGATATCGACCTGTAATTGTTTGTGTGGCAATTAATGAAAGATATCATTGCAAAATAGGTAAATAGAGATATTTTTTAGTAAATATGGTATATTCATGATCATCGCCAAGATATTGTTTAAAAAGGCTATGTGAAATGTCAAATGCAGAAGCGGAATTCTTATAGTCTTTTTTATTAAGGGAAATAATACCTTGATAAAACATTCCGGTTGTGTAATCAAGATTATTGCATCCAATATAGTCAGTGATTATATCAAGTGCAAATTGTAGTATATTTTCAGCGGTAATATAATCCTTTAGTGATAGTGACTGTTTTACCATATGAAATGTCTGCTGGAGGGTATCGTTTCTTTCCATAATTCCAAGGTATGAAGGGGCTGTCGCACTAGCGATTTTT
>NZ_HF991829.1:0-506 GCF_000432355.1 Eubacterium sp. CAG:161 | reverse complement strand
TATGTAGGTGATGATTTAAATGATAAGACTTCGTCTATCAAAATAGAAAAAATCGGAAGTTCTAATACATCATCATATTCTACTGCCAACCTTTCAAGTGGCAAATATAGTATCAAATCAATAGCAAATGAAAAGTATGTTGTTGCAGAAAATGGTGGAAGTGACCCGCTTATGGCTAACAGGGATAGTTACAGCGGAGCATGGGAAACATTCTTTATTGAGAATAATGGTGATGGAACAGTTAATATTAAAGCTGAAGCAAATAACAAATATGTATGTGCTGTTTTAGATGAAGAAAACCAGCTCACTTCAAGGAGTGACAGCCCAAGTACATGGGAAAAATTCCAAATATATAAAATTAAAGATGGAGAATATGGAATTAGAAGTGCTGAAAATGGCAAATACGTTAAGTCAGACTTAGATAATGGCGGAAAATTAATTGCAGGAAGTGACGCAATAGCAGGAGCATGGGAGGCATTTGTAATTGAAAAGGTAGGAGATTCAAC
>NZ_HF991828.1:0-11309 GCF_000432355.1 Eubacterium sp. CAG:161 | reverse complement strand
GTGGTATGTCTACTGTATTGGTTCTCTCTGGATGTTCAACGAAGGACACACTCAAAACTTATGCTTATCTTCCGACAATGGTATTGAATGGAGTGGGAGATATCGCCAGTATAGCAAAAGCAAAAGAGAAATAGTGTTCGATAACTGGAAAACGTCATGCATCTCCACATCTTTTCCTTATCACGGAAATAGAACAGGGAATTTTACTTTCTTCTTATGAAATTCCAAAAGGAGAAGATAAAAATACATTTTCATATGATTCTATGAAGAATGTTGATTACTCTAAACTAGAAAAATCTGAAAAATTTAATCCGGCACTTTATCATGAAAAGGACGGAATCTGGGAAGGTGGCAGCACAAGCCAGTTCTCTCCGGTAATGACATTCAAATTTGGGGAAAAGTGTTCCAACAATTTTCTGGAAGTATCGGAAAGCATGGAAGTTAATGGAAAGAGAACTTTTGGATATGATGAACCAATAATTTATAAGCGTGTATAATCAAAGGTCTGCATATTGGGATGAACTTCAGTTTGTAGAGGACTCGATGAATTTGCGTAATATTGGGCGTTACATGAATGTTAATTTAAGAAAATAATATGGTAAGCAAAAGCGGGATAACTTTTCAAATCGTTCTATTGTTGCGTAGGTTATTAGCACTTAGAAGATGAAACATCTTAATTGAAGAATATTTAGGGGCTAATGGAAAATTAAATGTTGAATATGTCACTTTCAAATTATAAGTGGTTTATTGTTTTATAGACAAAACATTCGTTTATTTAGAGTATAAATTATGGTATAATATAGTTGGTCATATTTATAGAGAGAAAGTTAATGTTGGAGGATACTATGAATACAATATGGTCAACTTATGTACAGAAAATAGGAACCCTTTATGACACTCGTTCACTTAGGTTTTCGGATATATATAAGGACAAATATTTAGAGGCTTTTAAAATTGAAGACAGAAGTAATCTTAAATTGTTGGAAATAGGATGTGGGCCAGGTGCATTAGCAGAATCTCTTCGGCGTTGGTATCCAAATATTAATATTTATGCTATTGACAGGGATAGCAATTTTATTAATTATGCTAGTAAAAAAAGTTCGTCTATTTATTTTAGTGAAGGGGACGCAACAAGATTAAAATTCGATAATAATAGTTTAGATGTAACAATTTCAAATACTGTTGCGGAACATATTGAACCATCAAAATTTTATGGTGAACAATATAGGGTATTAAAAAAAAATGGTGTTTGTCTTGTTTTATCGGCTAGAAACGGAATTAATATTTGTTCGCAGTGTGTTATAGAACAATCTGAGTTTGAAAAACAAATTTGGGAACGTGTTGAAAACTATTTCTACGACATTGAAAAAAAATATGATATATGTTTATATCAACAGAATAAATCGGAAATACCACTAAATATGGAAAAAAATGGATTTAAAAATGTAAGTACTGAATATATTACAATTAATTTAACTCCAGACAATCCCATTTATTCTAGAGAAACAGCGTATGCTATGATAAATGCTAATCGTCAAGTTAATATTGATAATATAAATGGATTATCATATATTGCACCTAATATTGTTGATGAATCTGAAATAGAAGAGTTAAAAAGATTAGTCAACAAAAAATATGATTATCGATTAGCACTTTACGATAAAGGAATTAAATTGTGGGATACAAATGTGTCTGTAACGATGATAATTCGAGGGGTAAAATAATTAAGGTTGATTTAAGAGAGAAAAATAAAAATTTCAAATTATGTTAAAGGTAGATGTTTCTATTATATGTGTAATAATTTTCTGGGTGAAAGTTACGAAAGGGGTTGTAAAAAAAGTCCTTAATTAGCAGAGATGCATTGACTATTGCCAATACATCTCTGTTTCTTTATGTTAATTTATAATTATCGTTTATTTTTAGGGTACTTTAATAAGCCCTATGTTAATAAGAGCTTTTTTCGATATATTCAGTTACCGATAGTCAGGCAATAAGCTTCAACCTATTACGTTTATTATGATATTTATAAAGATTAAAAGCACAGGCAATTAACGTTAGTTCCAAATTTACGTTTTCTATGCCTCTTCTGAAGAGTCTTTTATAATTTCATCTATCAGTTCAGAGTCATAACCAAAGACTTTAAGACGATTTCTGGTACAGGATTTCTTCCATACCCACGTATATTTGTTTGCATTAGCCTCAATCTTTGTTCCATCAATGTAAGTATGATTTAAATCGACTTTTTCCTTATCAAATATATATGAATTAATGTCGTTGAATATATCTTCAATGTTTGTTGTAAGTTCATTGCGAATAAAGTTGCCAAAAGTAGCAAAGGTGGGGGCTTTCATTTCATCCAATAAGTACATAAATCTTATGTCATTGTTACACAGTTTTTCGATTTCACGAAGTGAACAATAACCATTTTCCATGAAAGCAAACAGAATAACTTTTAGCAACTTTTCTGCATCACATCTTGGACGACCTGTTTTGTAGCCTTTCCCTTCTACAAAGTATGGTGTTAGGTCGATGCGATCCATTACGTCACAAAAAGTATAGACCGGATCAGAAATATCAATTAATTTTTCGATAACCAATGGTAATTTCAGCTGTTTTACTTTTAGGAGACTTTTTTTTACAGCCCCTTCCTGTTATTTATAAGGATATGTTGAGTATTTTTAAACAAAAAGGTAGATATTTTTACCAATCAGATTTCTTAGTAAAAATTTTAACCTTTTTAAGTCAAAAAAATCAATTGAGACGTTTCAAATAAATTAGTAATATATAATTAACAAGATAAGTACGGAAAAGAAAAAATTATCTAAAAAAAATTTCAATGTCTGGTTTTAAGTTGTACAACCTGAAAAGATAGGCTATAGTTTAGTATAGAAGAATACGGATTTACAAAAAAATTATGGAGCAGAAAAAAGTTGAAAAAAATTATAAAATATTGGAAAAAATCCAAAATAAGAACACAGATTATATTTACATATATATTAATTTTGCTACTATCATTTGTTATGACGTTTTCAATGATATGGGCTGTTAATAATAAGTATACTAAGGAAGAAATCGGAAAAGCAGGTGTTCAGACAGTTAGCGCACTTCATGGAAACTTAGCATTAGTGTTTGAAAATGTTACGCAGCTTTCTACGTATATATATTTTGATGATATTGTACAGGATTCTCTAAGACAAATTAATTCAGCTAATATTGATTTAAATTATCAGAAAAACATAACCAAAAGTCTTTTTAACATGATTTTATCAGGAGATTATGTTTCAGGAGTATATATATTTGATCAATATAATAATTGTTACAGTTCATATAAAAGAACACCAAGAAAAGTTAATAAGTACATCCAGGGAGCTGACTGGTATAAGAAAATGCAAAGTGCCGGTGGCAATGGATTTTTTTATAAGGGAAGTGATGGCACAATAGAATACTATGAAAATAATAACTATTTGTGTTATGTAAGGCAGATTTTAGACAAAAAAGATTATAAGCCTTTAGCAACACTACTTATTACTTTTGATAATACTGTTCTTCAGGGATATTTTAATCAGGTAAGTGAAGATTCAAAGAATCAGTTTTATATTATTGATTCAAAAGGAAATTATGTAATAAAACCTCAGGAGGAAAAAAGAGATTTCAAAAAGTATACGAAAGTAGCAGAAAATATTAATGAAGGATACCAAGAAGTAAAAAATAATGGAGAAGAGTGTATTGTAGCCTGTCAGGATATGGGAATACAGGATTGGAAACTGGTAGGAATTTTTTCAATGGACGATATTACATCTTTTGCACCGTATTATTCAACGATTATTGCAATAATTATGGGAATTAATATTATTTTTGTATTTTTGTGTTCCACGCTACTTACGTATCTTATTTTTAAACCTTTAAGAAAAATAGAAAATCATATGCAGATAGTAGAAAATGGGGAATTTATTACAATGCCTGTGGATGACTATGATAACGAAATAACGAATTTAAGAAAAGTTTTCAATCATATGATTTTATCAGTTAAGGCATTAATGAAGAGAGTAAAGGATGAGGAAAGAATAATTGCAAAAGGAAAGTTAGACATAATTTACGCTCAGATAAATCCTCATTTTTTGTATAATACTTTAGATGCAATTTCGGCATTGGCTTTAATGGAAGAGAATGAAAAATGCTTTCAGATGATACAGGCATTGGGTAACTTTTACAAAAATAGTTTAAACAGTGGACTGGATTATATAAGCGTAGAAGATGAAATCGGTTGTATTGAAAGCTACATTACAATTTTAAACACCAGATATGAAAACCAGATTGCAATTAGCTATGATATAGAAGATGTTGTAAAACATGAAAAAGTGCTTAAATTACTGTTACAGCCGCTGGTAGAAAATGCTGTACATCATGGCTTAAATGGTGAAGGAGGTAATATTGAAATTAAGGTATTTGAGCAGGAAGATGAAATAATTTTCATAGTATCAGATGATGGAGTGGGAATGAGTGATGAAAAAATAGAAGATATACTTGCAGGAAGAACAGTTACCGGAAAGTCAGGATTTGGTTTATATAGTTTAATACAGAGAATTCATCTTACATACGGAATAGAAAATCCTGTAATTATACAAAGTGAAGTTGGTGTAGGAACGGAGATAATTGTCACAATCAAAAAGATTAAAATGGAGAAATAACATATGTTAAATGTATTATTGGTTGACGATGAAAAGTTAGAAAGAGTTTTAATCCGTAAAGGATATAATTGGGAAGAGAACGGTTTTAATATTGTAGAAGAGGCTACATCAGGAAAGGATGCCTTGGAATATATAAACTACCACAATGTTGATATTGTAATTACGGATATTAATATGCCTGGAATGGACGGATTGCAGTTTACGGAAAAATTGCTACAAAAAAATCCTAAATGCAGGGTAGTAATTGTAACCGGATTTCGTGAATTTGAATATGCAAGAAAAGCAATTAAGCTTGGAGTTGACGAATTTCTTTTAAAGCCTGTCAACATAAAAGAAATAAGTGAAGTTATGACTAAAATTAAAACTGAAATAGCAAAAGTCAATGAAGAGGAATCAAAAGTAGCAAAGCTTAAAGAAAGTGCGGAAAAAAATTACGATATATTAAGGGAGAGCTTTCTTCTTAGATTAGTAGAAAATCGTATAGGAGAAGAGGAAGCTACAACAAAATTGGAAATATATAATTGCAGTGATTTAGTTGATGGATGTGTTTGCATAAATGTAAAAATCAAAGATGCCCAAGAAAACCAAAATTATAAAAAAGTGTATGAATTTATACAAAAGCAAAATAATGAGAATAGCCTTTCTTTTATACATTTTATGCATAACATTGTAATGTTTTTCACAAAAACAGACGTAAGTAAATGCATTGATTACGCTAATGATTTGCATAATAAATTAAACAATATGGGAATAACGGCAACTATTGGTGTTAGTAAAAAAAACAGTGAATTTAATGGAATACCGGCAGCATATGGTCAGGCAAACAAAGCTATAGGTGTTTCTGTATTATTAGGCAGAAATAAGGTTGTTACCTTTTCTGAGTATCAGGAAATAATGAAGAAAAACAGTTCAAAAAAGGAAATAGACTGGGATGAATTTTCAGATGCAATAATTAATTGTAGAAGAGAAGAAGTACTAAAATATGTTTCTGATTACACAGAAATAATTAAAGCAGAAAAAATACCTGATGAGGAATATCTTAAATTAATGGCAATGACAATAATCCTAAGGGCAAGCTCTACATTAAACAAATATGGAACAAACATATATCAATTGGCAAGTGAGGAAGAAGTTTTCCAAAATGTTAGGGAAATAAGAACCATAGATGATACATCAGAGTGTGTTATAAAATACATTAAACAGGTTTGTGATTATCATGAAAAAAAGCGTTCAGGTAAGAGAAAAAATGTAATAAAAGATGCACTGGATTACGTTAACAGAAATCTGTATAACCCGGAACTTTCACTTAAAAAGGTCGCCTCCGATTTATACATAAATGACAGTTACCTAAGTAGGGAATTTAAGAAAACATATGGTGTAAGTTTTATTGAATATATTTCCCAGAAAAGAATAGAAGCAAGCAAAAAAATTCTTAAGGAGACGGAGCTTAAAGTGTATGAGGTGGCGGAAAAAATAGGGTTTAAAGACTCCCACTATTTCTGTATTTGCTTTAAAAAGCAGACAGGACAAACAGTAAAAGAATATAGAGCATAGTGTTAAAAAAAGGTTAGAAATTTTAGTAAAATTTTTAACCTTTTTTGGTCAAAATATTAAATTGAGATAGGTGTTGTACTAAAGTATACTTTCAGTATAAAAATTCGAGGAGGAAATAAAATGAGAAAGAATTTATTTAAGAAAGTGTTAGCGGTTACGTTAGCATCAACAATGGCATTCTCTATGGTAGGATGCGGAAACAGTGATAGTAAGAGTGAGGGAAAAAAGGATGACGGAACTATCACATTAAATGTATGGCATCAGTGGTCAAATGACACAAATGAACTTAAGAGTAGATATGAGGAAGCAGTTAAGGCTTACGAAAAAGATAATCCTAATGTAAAAATCAAAACAGAAACATTGGATACTGAAGCATACAAGACAAAGATTAATGCAGAGTTTGCAGGAGATGCAAAGGGCATTGATGTATTCTACTGGTGGGGTGCAGGTACAGCTAAGAAATTAGTTGACGCAGGAAAAGTAATGGCATTAGATGATTACTTAACAGATGATGTTAAATCAAGAATGGTGGAAGGTTCAACATCAGCATTTGAATATGATGGAAAATTATTTTCAGTGCCAATGTTCTCATGGTATATGACATTATTCTGCAACAAAACATTATTTGACAAGGCAGGTGCTAAGCTTCCTGATACATATGATGAATTAGTAGATGCAGTTAAGAAATTAAAAACTCTTGACGGCGTTACACCATTAGCAGCAGGCGCAAAGGACGGATGGAATGCAGCTTTTGTATACCAGGCATTAGCTTTGAGAGAAGTAGGAGCTACAGGTGTTAATGAAATGCTATCAGGTAAAAAAGAATTTGGTGACGAGGGATATAAGAAGGCAGCACAGAAAGTATCAGACTTATACAAATTAGGAGCTTTTGGAGAAAATCCATTAGAGCAGGGAAATGATGACGCCAATGCAGCATTTGAAAACGGCAAGGCAGCAATGAGAATTATGGGAAGCTGGTTTGCGAACAACGTATATACAGATGAAGCAGCAACAGTTAACCCTGAAGAAGTTGTAGCATTAAAGATTCCTATGATTTCTGACGGAAATGGAGAATCAACAGATTACTGTGGTGGTTATGTTGAATCATTCTGGGTAAACAACAATACTAAGTACAAAGAAGAAGCAGCAAAATTCTGTGTTTACATTAATGAAAAAATGGGTGTTGCATCATACGAAACAGGTTCAGGATTCAGTGGATGGACAACAAAAGCTGATGAAAGTAAGTTAAATCCATTATTCATTCAGATTAAAGATTTATTGGCAGAAGGAAAACAGGGTGTTCTTGCATGGGATACATCTTTAGAAGCAGAACCTGCAGCAGTTCATAACGAACAGGTACAGACATTATTTGCAGATGGCGCAGATATAAATGCATTTATTGATGAACATAAAGCGGCAATCAACGGCAAATAAGAAGTAAGAGGTAGGTAGTGTTATGGAAAAAATGCTTGGAAATAAAAAATACATATTGATTTTCATATTACCGGCGCTACTTTTATTTTTAGGATTTACTCTAATCCCATTGATAACATCAGGAGTATATAGCTTTTTTGAATACAATGGGATTGGAAGTAAAACATTTATTGGAATAAAAAACTATATTGAATTATTTACTTCCGACAGATATTTTCCACAGGCGGTAAAAAATTCATTAATATTAGTGGCAGCATCATTATTTATTCAGTTACCAATATCATTAATATTAGCCTTGATATTATCAAAAGGTGTAAAAGGGGATAACTTTTTTAGAACTATATATTTTATACCTGTTGTAATTTCAAGTATGGTTATTGGACAATTATGGCTTAAAATGTTTAACAGTGATTATGGTGTAATAAATACTGTAATAAGACATTTTGTACCGGGATATGAACACTCATGGCTTACAAAAAATGCATTTATGACCGTGTTAATTCCATCTGTATGGCAATATATAGGTTATCACATGATTATTTTTTACGCAGGAATTAAATCAATTTCAACAGATTACTATGAAGCTGCACAGATTGATGGAGCATCAACATGGCAGGTTTATAGAAAAATCACGTTACCTCTGCTGGTTCCTGTAATAAAGACTTGTGTAATCTTTGCAATTACAGGTTCACTTAGAGCCTTTGATTTAGTATATGTAATGACAGGTGGTGGACCAAATCATATAAGTGAGGTTCCGGCAACATTAATGTATAACAATTTGTTTAGAAAAGGATTATATGGTTATGGAAGTGCTCAGGCATTTTTTATAGTAATCGAATGTTTAATATTTACATTTATTGTAAACAGATTGTTTAAAAAAGCAGAACAAAATGTTTCAGCAGTCTAGGAGGGTACAATGAAGAAGAAAAATATTATAGGCAAGATAAAATTTATAGTGTTGCTTTTAATTGCTTTGACTCAGTTGTTTCCCTTATACTGGCTTATAACTTTTTCATTAAAAAGCAATACGGAAATATTTGGCGAGAACGTAATAGGACTTCCAAAAGTTTGGAAATGGGATAATTATATAACAGCATTAAGTTCATCTAACTTAATTCGTTATTTCCTTAATTCAGTTTTTTATTCTGTAGTTACCGTTGTTGTGGCAGGAATAATATCTTCAATGGCAGCATACGCCATTGCCAGAATGACATGGAAACTAAAGAATGCTGTTTATGGATTATTTATGATAGGAATAATGATACCTGCGCAGGCAGCATTACTTCCATTATTCCAGATTCTTGACACCCTTGGGTTAAAGGGAGGTTATCTTGGACTAATGATTCCATATATAGCAGGAGCTCTGCCAATGAGTATCATGATATTAGTTGGTTTCTATAGAGGAATACCAAGAGAAATGGAAGAAGCCGCATATATTGACGGCTGTGGAATATTTAAATGTTTTATTCAAATAATATTCCCAATGGTTAAGCCGGCTATTGCCACAGCTTCAATATTTACACTTCTTGGAACATGGAATGAATTAATGTTAGCCAATACTTTTGTTGACAGTGACCAGTATAGAACACTTCCAGTAGGAATAATGTCACTTGCAGGTCAGTATTCAACAGAATGGGGATTAATAGGAGCAGGTATGGTTATAGCAACATTACCTACTATCATTATTTATTTCTTTTTAAGCAAACAGGTACAGGAGAGTCTTGTAGTTGGAGCAGTAAAAGGGTAAAAATTATAATTTGTTGAGAAAAGAGTTGGGGAGCCCGGCTCTTTTTTCTTTGTATGTTGTAATGTATGGTATATAATAATATTATTAGAATTAAAAAAAGTATTGACCTTCCACCTTATGGAAGCTGTATAAATAAGGCGTATCGATACAGTTATAAGTGAATCGGGTTATTAAAAACAAGAAGATGGAGGCTATCCGGTGAAGATTAAACAGGTTGAAGAACTAGTTGGAATAACAAGCAAAAATATTAGATTTTATGAAAGTCAGGGATTACTTACACCTGAAAGAGCTGATAATGGTTACAGAGAATACCATCAGGAATACATTATTATTACAAAAGCGACTAATCCATATTCTGATTATGGATTAGTCGCTTGAATATTATTTGAAGAATGTTTATAATAATCTTAAATATTGTTTATATGGAGGATCAAAATGTCATATATTGAAAGAAATATTTCACCAATTCTTAAAGATAGAGTACAAAAAAGTAAATGTACTTTAGTCGTTGGTGCAAGACAGGTTGGAAAATCAACATTAATTAAACATGAATTTTCAGAATACAATAGAACTAATTTTGACGATAGATTAACTAGAATACAAGCTAAAGAAGAACCTAAATTATTCTTTTTGAATAACCCATGTCCTCTCTTTATTGATGAAGTACAGAAAGAGGGAGCAATTCTGGAAGAGATTAAACAAATAGTAGATGAATCTGATGAAAGAGGGCAATTCATATTGTCGGGTTCTCAAAAATTAGAACTTATGAAGGGAATTAGCGAATCACTGGCTGGCAGAGTATCAATTTTTGAACTTTCAGGTTTGTCCATGCGTGAAATTAAAAAGATAAAATTTAATAAACATTTTGTGCCTACAGAGGATTATTTGAAAGAGCGTGAAACAGAATTAAAGAAATATGATAACGTATGGGAAATTATTCATAAGGGTTCATATCCTGAATTATACGATATAGATCGAGATTGGCAGGAGTTTTATTCATCTTATGTATCAACATATTTAGAAAGAGACATAAATGAGTTGATTGCTACTGACAGTATTACATTTACAAAATTTTTAACGGCTGTTGCAGCCCGAACAGGTGAGCTACTTAATTATGCAAATATTGCAAGTGACATAGGTATAAGTGAAATGACTGTAAAAAAATGGATATCAATTTTAGAAAGAACAGGGATAGTTTATTTGTTACAGCCATATAGTGCAAGTGCATTAAACAGAGCTATAAAAACACCAAAAATATATTTTAGGGACACAGGACTTGCCTGTTACCTGACAAGATGGTTGACAGCTGATGCACTAAAGAATTCGGCAGTAGCCGGAAATATGTTTGAAACATTTGTTATTTCTGAAATTTTAAAAACGTATTCTAATGAAGGTAAAGATTATCGTTTCAATATTTATTACTATAGAGGTAAGGACAAAAGAAAAACAGGAGAAAATGAAATAGATTTAATTATCGAAGAGAATGGAGTATTATATCCTGTTGAAATAAAAATGTCAGGTAATCCAAAGGCTATTATGGGAGCCACAAATCAGGTCCTTGACAAGATACCTGATAAAAAAAGAGGTATGGGAATTATTCTTTGTCTGATAGATAAAAAAACATATTTAAGAGAAAACCTGATAGCTTTGCCAATTGAGTATATATAGATTATATTTGTTAATGCAACATGATTTACGCAAACATCATGGTGGTGAATGGGAAGTTACAACTGGAGGCTCTGCTTTGCAAGGCGAAAACGGATTGGTAGCAGCAATTAGGGAATTGAAAGAAGAAACAGGCATTGTCATAAGGATAACCTTTATGTGAATAACTGCGTTGCATGTTTTTGGTGGCTTCACGCCATGCCTGAGACACATACTGGCTT
>NZ_HF991827.1:0-5812 GCF_000432355.1 Eubacterium sp. CAG:161 | reverse complement strand
CAGAAGAACTGTTATTAATGGAAGGGGATAAGGAGAAACTGAGCGTAAAAGAATGCAGGTGCAGCACTTTACAGAAGCTTTGGGAAAACCAGCACCACTATGTATATATCAATTGTAGCAAATATAGTAAATGTAGCGGGAAACTGTATTGGTTTATTTTTGCCATTACCCCTGTTATAATGAATTTTTACGCATTAGAAGATAAAGTAATTTAAATTTTTTGAAAGGAGCAATTAAATGAAAAAATTAGTTACAATTATTATGGCAGTTGTGCTTATGATTTCTTTAGCAGCCTGTGGAGAAACAAAGAAACCAACAGAGGAAATCTCAGACAGTACGGAGGTTACAACAGAAAATTCTACAACTGAGAAAAGTGAAACTGAAGGTAATACAACCGTCGAAAATGGAAAAAATATCTCAGTATTGTTTTTTTCAGTAACAGGAACTACCCGAAATGTTGCACAAAAAATTGCCGGAACATTGGGAACAGATACCATGGAAATCATTCCAAAGGAGGAATATACTTCTGATGATATAGATTACAGCAATGATGATTGTCGTGCAAATAAGGAAATGAAGGATGAGTCCTCCAGACCGGAAATTAAAAATGACTTAAGCAAAGTAGAAAATAGTGATACTATTTATATAGGATACCCTATATGGTGGGGAACGGCACCGAGAATAATACAGACGTTTTTTGAAAGCTACGATTTAAAGGGAAAGACAGTGTATTTATTCTGTACTTCCGGTGGCAGTGGAATTGAACAAAGTGTAAGTGATTTGCAAAAATTATATCCCGATGTAAACATTGCCGCAGGAAAGCGTTTTGATGGAAATGTCACAGATGAGGAAGTAAATAACTGGACTAATGGGGTAAAATAAAGTTAAATTACCGGGAGGCAATTACATTATGGATTTGAGAGTATTAAGATATTTTTTAATGGTGGCAAAAGAGCAAAGTTTTACCAAAGCGGCTAAGCAGCTTAATATAACACAACCTACCCTTTCAAGACAGCTGGCGGCTTTAGAAGAGAAACTTGGGGTAAAGCTGTTTAACAGAGGTGGTCACAGCATTACCCTGACTAATGAAGGTTTGCTGCTAAAGCGCAGGGCATTGGAACTGGTAGATTTGGAAGACAAAATTGTCAGTGAATTTAAGGGCAACAGGGAGTCTGTAGAAGGGAAAATTACCATAGGCTGTGGCGAATTTATAGCTGTGGAAACCTTGGCAAAAATATGCAAAAAATATAAGGAAAAATACCCTTTAGTTCAGTTTGCCATACATACAGGAACCGCTGACAACATTTCAGAAATGATGAATAAAGGGCTTGTGGATATAGGATTGTTTCTTGAGCCCGTTAGCACTGAAGGAATGGATTATATTAGAATGCAGGGATGTGACCACTGGGTAGTAAGCATGAGAGTGGATGATTCATTGGCAAAAAAAGAAGTTATTACAAAAAAAGATTTGTTAAAGCTTCCACTGATATTGCCGGAAAGAACCAATATACAAAGTGAATTGGCAAATTGGTTCGGAAAGGATTTTAGCAGACTGAATATTGCTTTTACCAGTAATTTAGGGACAAATGCAGGAGTTATGGCTATAAACGGATTAGGATATCCTATTTCCATTGAAGGTGCCATGCGATATTGGAGGAGAGATTTGGTGGTACAAAAAACATTATCACCGGAGATTCTGGCAAGCACCGTAATAGCATGGAGGAGGAATATACCTTACTCACCGGCAGTAAGTAAATTTATAGAAGAAATAAATGCCTACAAGGCATAAAAAGACATACAATATGGGTATTAGACATAACGACAAAATAAAGTATATAATAAATGGGTAGGATAAATTAATTTGTCTTATCCATTTTGTGTAATACAAAAACATGAGGAGGTATTAGTTATGGCAAAGAAGTTAGTGGCATATTTTAGTGCAAGTGGAGTAACAAAAAAAGTAGCTGAAATAGTATCAGAGGCAGATAACAGTGATTTATATGAAATCACACCAAAGGTACCATATACAAAGGCAGACCTTAACTGGATGGATAAAAAATCAAGAAGCAGCGTAGAAATGAGTGACAAAAAAATCAGACCTGAAATAGCAGGAGATGAAATAAATCCTCAGGATTATGACGAAATTCTTATAGGATTTCCGGTTTGGTGGTATGTTGCACCAACAATTATTAATACATTTTTAGAAAAATATGATTTTTCAGGCAAAAAGATAATCTTGTTTGCCACATCAGGAGGAAGCGGATTTGGAAACACCGTAAAAGAATTACAGCCGTCAGCACCTGATGCAATAATCACAGAAGGCAAAGTTTTAAACGGCATGTCGAAACAGGAAATAATAAATTGGGCAAAGAGTATATAGAGGAGGAAACAAAATGAACGAAGTTCATTTTTATAAATGTTTCCGACGAACTGCCGCCGACCAAGGGGAGGGGGCGCAACAATATGGAGGAAACAAAATGAACGAAGTCCATTTATAGGAGGAAATTGTTATGGCAAAAATAACACAGACAGCAGGAAGAAATGCATTAGGAGAATTTGCTCCTGAGTTTGCGCATTTTAATGATGATGTTCTTTTTGGAGAAAATTGGAACAATCAGGATATAGACGTAAAAACAAGAAGTATTATAACAGTTGTGGCACTTATGGCATCAGGAATTACAGATTCATCTCTTAAATTCCATTTGGAAAATGCCAAGGCCCATGGAGTTACCCAGAAGGAAATTGCTGCAATTATTACCCATGTGGCTTTTTATGCAGGCTGGCCAAAGGGATGGGCAGTTTTTAACCTTGCAAAAGAGGTGTGGAATGTAAAGGAAGGGGATTTGCCTTACGAAGATGAGGCGATGAGAGCTCACGCAAAAGAAATGGTATTTCCAATTGGGGCGCAAAATGATGCCTTTGCCAAGTATTTTGTAGGAAAGAGTTATCTTGCACCGGTATCAACCAATCAGGTGGGAATTTTCAATGTAACATTTGAGCCGGGTTGCCGTAACAACTGGCATATTCATCATGGAAAGAATGGTGGAGGACAGATTCTTGTGTGTGTAGCCGGACGTGGATACTACCAGGAGGAAGGAAAAGAAGCCATTGAAATGAAACCGGGAGATTGTATAAATATTCCTCCGGAGGTAAAGCATTGGCATGGAGCCGCACCTGACAGCTGGTTTAGCCATTTAGCAGTTGAAGTTCCGGGAGAAGAAACATCAAATGAATGGTGCGAGGCTGTGTCAGACGAAGAATACGGAAAATTGAAATAGGAATAATATATGACGAGTTGCCGCTGACCGGAGGGAGTGGGCGCAACATATTATGTTAGGAGGAAATAAATGTATACCAAAACAATTACATTGAATAATGGCATAAAAATACCACAGTTAGGACTGGGAACGTGGTTTATAGATGATGACAAAGTGGCAGAGGCAGTAAAGGCAGCAGTAGATTTGGGATACAGACATATCGATACTGCACAGGCTTACGGAAATGAACGTGGAGTTGGTGAAGGTGTCAGAAACTGCAAAATTCCAAGGGAAGAATTATTTGTTGTATCAAAGGTTGCTGCAGAACACAAAACTTACGAGTCAGCTGCTAAAAGTATTGATGAGACTTTGGAGAAGATGGGACTTGATTATCTTGACATGATGATTATTCATAGTCCACAGCCGTGGGTAGAGGTAAATCAGTCTGAAAACAGATATGTAGAGGGTAACAGAGAAGCCTGGAGAGCTCTTGAAGATGCATACAAGGCAGGAAAATTAAAGGCTATTGGCGTATCAAATTTTCAGATTGAAGATATTGAAAGTCTTTTGGAAGTGGCAGAAATTAAACCTATGGTAAACCAGATTCTTTGCCATATCAGCAATACACCGGAGGAACTTATAGAGTTCTGCAAGAAGAAGGATATTGCCGTGGAGGCATATTCACCAATTGCCCATGGCGAGATATTAAATCAGCCGGAAATCAAACACATGGCAGATAAGTATGGCGTTTCTGTTGCACAGTTGTGTATCAGATATACATTACAGCTGGGAACCATATCACTTCCTAAAACCGGAAATCCGGAGCATATGAAAACTAATGGAGATGTAGATTTTGAAATTAGTAGGGAGGATATGGAGCTTCTAAAGAATTTTAAAAAAATTGAAAGCTATGGAGCAAGCAGCGGTTTCCCTGTGTATGGTGGAAAGTTATAGTTTTATAGGTGGAATGAATTTAATCAAGGCGGATTGTTGCGGACAAATATTCGTGACAATCCGCCTTGGTTGTTTACATATGTCTTTTTAAAATAACAAAGCCATATACAAATTACTATTACGTTTATTAATTATCTGAATATCATGTCCCTGCATAATCATAAAAACGCAATCGTCAACAACTTGTTGACAATTCTAAAATGCTGATATATAATCCTTATTAAGAATAAATCCTAATAAGGAGGACGAATGACAAACAGAAGGAACACCATACAGAAAGATCTGGTACGAAATGCTGTATACGAGATGAAAAGACATGTTACAGCAAATGAAGTGTATGATTTTATTAAAGAAGCATATCCTACAATTGGAAAAGGAACTGTATATAGAAATCTTGATATATTGGTAGAAGAAGGTGCTTTAAGAAAGGTTGAAGTCCCGGATGGACCGAACCGGTTCGATTTTACGTTGAAAAATCACTATCATGTCAGATGCGTAAAGTGCGGTGAGGTTTCAGATGTGGATATGGATGAAATATTGGACTTGATGGAGAGAATTCATAACACTCATGGAACTAAATTTTTGGATTATGATATTTCATTTAAAGGTATTTGCTCAAAATGCAGGGAGAAGGTAAAGGAGGAAAAATATGGATAGGAAAGCAATGTATAAGTTGAGTTATGGATTGTTTGTACTGACTGCTAAGGAAGACGAAAAAGATAATGGTTGTATCATTAATACTGCTATTCAGGCAGCTTCAGAACCAAACCAGTTAAGTATCTGCGTTAACAAAGCAAATTACACTCATGATATGATTCAAAGAACCGGAAAATTCACAGTATCGGTCCTGAGTCAGAATGCACAGTTTGAATTGTTCAAACATTTTGGCTTTCAATCAGGAAGGAATGTTAATAAATTTGAAGCATTTGAAAAGTGTGCCAGAGGTTCAAACGGTATTTACTATGTTACAGAAGGTACAAATGCATACATTTCTGTAACAGTTAATAAAACAGAGGATTTAGGTTCCCATACAATGTTTATGGGTGAGATAACTGATATGGAAGTTTTAAGTAATGTTCCTTCAGTAACATATGATTATTACCAGAATAATATTAAGCCTAAGCCAGAGAAAGTTGGAAAGACGGAGGATAGTCAGACAATATGGCGTTGCAGAATTTGCGGATATGAATATGTAGGCGAGGAATTACCAGATGACTTTATATGTCCTTTGTGCAAGCACCCGGCATCAGATTTTGAAAAAGTAGTAAAGAAAACGGAGGTAAAAGAAATGGCAGCAAACAAATATGCGGGAACACAGACAGAGAAAAATTTACAGGAGGCATTTGCAGGGGAATCACAGGCAAGAAATAAGTATACCTATTTTGCTTCTGTAGCGAAAAAGGAAGGCTACGAGCAGATGTCAGCTTTATTTTTAAAAACAGCAGATAACGAGAAAGAACATGCAAAGATGTGGTTCAAGGAATTAGCAGGAATTGGTGATACAAAGGAAAATCTGGCGGCAGCTGCAGAAGGCGAAAATTATGAATGGACAGATATGTATGAGGGATTTGCGAAAACAGCTGAGGAAGAAGGATTCCCTG